>JBAYSI010000019.1:0-12769 GCA_041676225.1 Patescibacteria group bacterium
TAAGCCTAAAAACCCACAACGGAAACCAAAACCAAGCGCGTCTGATCTTTCTGGTTCATAAACCAAAGAACTGTCGTTTAATTTAAGTTTTTCCATGGCATCTCGCAAATCCTCAAGATCGTTTCCCTCTCTAGGGAATATGCCCGCAAAAACCATGGGCTTAACTTCTTTATATCCAGAAAGTGGTTCAACTTCTTGATTTTTGTTGTATGGAAAAGTTAATGTGTCACCAACCCTACATTCACCCACCTCTTTAAATCCAGTCACAATATATCCTATTGATCCAGTATTTAAAACACCAGTAGAAAGATAATTTGGTTTAAATATTCCTATATCCAAAACCTCACTTTCAGCCTTGGTTGCAATTAATTTTATTTTATCACCCTTCTTTAATTGGCCATCAAAAACTCTAACATATGCAACTACTCCTTTGTATTCATCATATTTTGAGTCAAAAATTAAAGCTCTAGGTGTCTTTTGAAAAGACTCCTTAGGTGAGTCTCCGACTTTTATCACTTTGTCTAATATCGCTAAAACACCTTCTCCTGTTTTACCAGAACTAGCCAAAATATCGTCCTCTGAACAACCTAACAACTTAACTATTTCCCTCTTAACCTTCTCTGGGTTAGCTGCTGGTAAGTCTATTTTATTTATAACGGGAATAATATTTAAGTCTTGCTCTAAAGCTAAATAAAGGTTAGCTAGAGTTTGAGCTTGAATTCCTTGAGTGCAATCAACTAAAAGAATCGCTGCTTCTACGGCAGCTAAAGATCTCGAAACTTCATAAGAAAAATCTACATGTCCTGGCGTATCGATGAGGTTAAGCTGATAACCCTTATAGTCCATTGTAACCGGTTGAAGCTTGATAGTTATTCCCCTCTCTCTTTCAATATCCATACCATCAAGTATCTGGTCTTTCATTTTTCTTTTATTCACTGTATTTGTCAATTCTAACATTCTATCAGCCAGAGTTGATTTACCGTGATCAATATGGGCAATTATACAAAAATTTCTAATTTTATCAGTCATAAATTATTTTAATCTTAAAATCATTCTGTCAGGGTTATTGTAGTATATTAACAGACAGAAATCAAGGAGATATTTTAATAATAATTTTCAAATGTCTTTATTAGTTTTCACTGTCCAACATAAGATTCATTAAAAATATTGTTTCCGTTCTTAATTTCGCTCTAACCCAGTCCTTTTGTGATTCTGTTAACAGCTCTCCGAGACCATCAAGAATGTGTCGATTATCCATCTTCTCTAAAAGCTCTATACACCTTATTAAAACTTCCTTGAATGTAATTTGCGCGCGATATTCAACTAATTTTTTATTTATTGGCCAATTGTTTTTAGCAAAAAAATAAACATCATAAACATCGCGACTAGTTTTACCAATCCTTTCATACATGGCCATTAGCTTATTAGCAAACATATCCTCCTTTATCATTACCTGCATCGATATACCAAGCAATGTTTTTAACTCATACTTAGAACCAAAATCTCTACGATTAATTTCGATCTTAATGTTTTGAGATTTTGAGTCATATGAGACAATGGTAATAATATTAAATCTTTTAATTCTTGAATCAACAATTTTTCCATAGTCTGCGGCTATTTTTTTTATCTTTTCAAACACCTCCTCCTCCTTGTTTTCATCCAAAAGATCAAGATCAATGTCGACCGAACTACGATTTAAATTATAGAACATTAAAGCAGCTGTCCCACCTTTGAATCCTAGGTGCGGAGACAAGGAGGTATCAGAAAAAATATCCTTAAGAATTCTTAATAAAATGTTTTTATGTCTAGGGTAGTCTAGGGTCATATATTTTTATCGTTATTATATTTCCTAAAGTATTCTTGAACTTTTTTATCTAATCTCTTGTTGCGATATATGGGCAAAATTTCAAAAACTTTATCCCAGTTTAAAATATCTAAATAATCAAAATAATAATCTTTGCTTATATATATACGATCTAAAAATGCACGCTCTTTTGTTGCGATGGCTACATCATTTACATGATCAACACCAAGAGTATTACTTAAAACATAATCTTTTATTCTTATGAAAGATATTTTCTGTCCATCAACTTCAATATTTCTAGTGACATATGATGCAACAAAAATATTTCCATAATACTGAAAATTTACCCCCGCTCTGGTTAAAACTGTTTCAAAACTAATATATGATGGCGTGTAAATTCTAGTGGCTAATTCAAGGCGATTATAATTTTTATCCTTAGCATAAATACCACGATGAAGTCTAATTAATTTTCCCCTCTTTACATAACTACTCAACCTAACCCTCAAACTTACCTTTCCTTGTTCTCCCCACAACAAAGCAATATCTTTAACAGAAAAAATAGTCTTAGGAGATCTTAATAAAATCTCAATATATTCACCTTTTTTTGGTTTTTTGTTCATATATTTACTGGAAGTAATCTTAAAGCTTACTTCCAGTACAATTATACACTATAATAGGGAAAAATGCAAGAAGAATATCAAAGCCCTCTAGCCTCACTTTGATCTTCTATGTCGTTAATATCTGGTTTCTTTTGTTTAATTTTTAACTTTTGCTTTATAAAATTAACAAACTCTAAAGCCTCTTCGCTTCTCATTAAACAGGAAAAGAAGAGATACACCAAAATACCTAAAAATCCAGAAAAAGCTGCTTGCTCTAAAACACCCAAGAAGGTTGTCATGTCTATAAAATTCCAAATGAATGTTTTAGCAAATTGAATACTAAGGCCTGCTATCATAGCGGCTATAGAAAACTTAACCACAGAGATCAATATTCTTTTTTGATCAAGATCGCCTATTTCAAAATATAGCCACATCCAAAGTATCATAAAATTCAAAACACTTGCCAAAGAAAAAGCTAGAGCTAGCCCGGCCACACCCATTCTTTTCCCAAAAAATAAAGATAAGAAAATATTAGCAATAACTACAATCAATCCAATATAAAAAGGAACTTTTGAATTTTCTCTAGCATAAAAAACTCTAACTAATAGAGGTATCGTAGCCTGAGCAAAAAGACTTAAAGCAAAAAATCCTACAGCGTCAATAGTTAAAACCGTATCTCTCCAAGAAAAATTTCCTGAACCCAGAAAAACTCTAACAATTTGAGCTCTTAAACTTATAAACAAAACAGTAGCTGGTATAATAAAAAACAATATTCTTCTAAAGGTATAAGAAAAATTTTTAATTAATTTCTTCTGATTAAAAGCTGCTGCTGACATAGCCGGAAAAGCGGCGACAGCAAAAGCTATACCAAAAATACCAACCGGAAAGCTTTGTAAATTATTGGCTAAATTAAAAATAGCCAAAGACCCACTTTCCAAGGTTGAAGCTATAATTGTAATAACAACTAAATTTATTTGTGCTATAGCCAGGCTCATAGTTCTAGGAACCATCATAACAAGAATTCTTTTTAGATTTTTATCATAAACATTAATGAAAGCCCTCCAAGAAAAGCCTAATAATCTAACTGCTGGAATTTGAATTAACATATGCATAAATGCACCAAGAACAACGCCCCACGCCAAACCAGAGACGCCAATAACAGGGACTAAAAAAAGCGCTCCGACTATAATGCCAACATTATACAATATGGGGGATAAAGAAAATATTAAAAAATTCTTAAAAGATTGTAACACTCCACCAAAAACACCAGAAATACCTAGAAGTATTGGAGATAAAAACATTATTCTAGTCAAAACAACTGCGGTTTCTTTTAGTTCGCTAGAGAACCCAGGAGTTATAAGTTTTATAAATGTTGGGGCAAAAATAATTCCAACAACAGAAAGGAGTGCTAAAGAAATAATCAAAACATTAAGAAGATTGCTAACCAAATCCCAAGCTTCTTTGTTTTCTTTTTTTGAAAAACAAAAATAATCATTTTCATCACATTTCATTTTTTTTATCAAAGATGAAAATATTGGAATAAATCCAGCCGAAAGAGCACCTAAAACTATTAAGTTATACAACATATCAGGAATACGAAAAGCTGAATAATAGGCGTCAAGAACTTGACCAGCCCCAAACTCTCCAGCTAAAATACGGTCTCTAAATATTCCTAACAATCTAGAAACTAAAGAAAAAGAGCCAACTAAAAAAGCTGCGACAGTAATGCTGTTTGTTTTATTTTTAAAAATATTCTTTATACTTGTAATCATTTGTTTTAAACTTAAAATACTATTCTAACATCAGCTATTTTTATATCGCCATTGGAAATAAAAACTGGATTAAGATCTATTTCAGAAATCTCAGGATTTTCCTTAACAGCTTTAGCAAACTTAACAATAAAAGAAGCTAATAAATCTATGTCTACTCCCTTTTGTGATCTAGCACCTTTTAAGATGGGGAAAGCTTTAATACTTTTTATCATGTTTATGGCATCTTTCTTGTTTATATCCAAAAAAGAAAATGAAACATCTTTTAGAATTTCGGTATAAATTCCACCCAAGCCAAACATTATCACATGACCAAAGGTACTGTCGTTTTTTAATCCTAATATCAACTCACTGTCAGGCTTAATCATCTCTTGGTAAACGACATAATTTTCATCCGAAATTAGACCAAGGTCCTTATCTTTAAGCACTTTGTCCAAAATAATTTCAGCCTCCTCTTGATTTTTAACATTTAAAAATATAGCCTTTTTATCACTTTTATGAATAAAGTCTGGCCCAGTATATTTTATTACAATTGGATATTTTATCTTACTTAAATTATTCTTACTTAATTTTCTAGTTTTAACCACGTTTAATCCATTCTCTTCAAAAAAGTTAAATGAGTCAACATAATCGACCAAAAACTCTCCACTTAAATTATGATTTCTCTTGGTTTTTTCTTGTTTATACAATCTCAGAGATTTTCTCTCTTTGTAATAATTTAAAATTTTAGACAAAGACCAAATAGCTTCTTCTGGAGAATTAAAATCTGGTATTAAAGACTCTGATAATATATTTTTAGCGTCCAACAAACCCTTGCCTCCTAAAAAGCAAGTAACTATTAGCTTATTCTTGTATTTATTTTTAATCAATACAATTTCTCTAGCTATATTAACCGCATCAGTAACACTTTGAAGAGTTAAAAGAACTAAGACACTGCTAGTCTTTTTATCACTTAAAACCGCCTCTAAAGAGTTCTTGTACCTTAAAGAATCGGCATCACCTAGGATATCTAGAGGATTATTAATATGGACTAACGATGACAAATTAATTTTTAACCTTTCTTTTGTTTCTTTCGAAAAGGATAATAACTCTAAATTTTTTTCAAAAACTTCATCAGCTGACAAAACAGATGGACCGCCAGCATTAGAAACTATAGCCACTTTATTTGAATCTACCTTTAATGGCTCTTTTACCATTTTCATTATATTGTATAACTGACTTACATTATCTAAAATTATAGCCCCTGATCTTTCTAGCGCGGCGACCATAACCTCATTTGAACCTGCCAGACTTCCAGTATGAGACATGGCCATTTTACCTCCAGCTATTGTCCTTCCGGCCTTTAGTACAGCCACTGGCTTTATCTTGGCCAAAGCAGAAACACTTTCTAAGAATCTAGGCCCATCAGAAATTTCCTCTAAATAGGCAACAACTAGATCAGTATTTTTATCCTTCTTAAAGAAATCAAAAAAATCGTTTTCATTCAAAACAGTTTTATTACCCAAACTAAAAAAATATGAAAGACCTATATTTTTATCTCTAATCCAATCTAAAACTGCACTACCTATAGCGCCAGACTGAGAAATAAAAGCTATGTTATTTTTTCTTTTTATATTTTTATCTGGAAGAAAATCACTAAAACTAACATTTAAGTTTTTAATGTTGTTTATAAAACCAAGACAGTTGGGACCTAAAATGTTTAGCTTATTTTTCTTGGCTATTTCTTCTATTTCTTTTTCCATTAAAGCTCCCCCATTATTAAATTCTTTAAATCCAGCACTTATAATAACAAAATTTTTAACTCCCAACTTGGCTATACTTTTTAATTCGTCCACAACAAGAGTAGAAGGAATAGAGATAACAACCAAAAGATCTGAAAAATTTTTTACTGGCAAATCTTCAACTCTTTTATATGCTTTTAAGTTGGCTACCTTATCTTCTTTTAGATTTACTGGAAAAACTTTAACATTTTTACCAATCAATACATTGTCTAATATTTTTCTGCCCACCTTTTTAATATCATTTGAAGCTCCCAAAATGGCTACATACTTAGGATTTAAAAAATTTTCTAATTTCATATTTTTTATTTGTTATAATTAATAAGAATAAAATAAACCAAAATATTAACAGTATATTCAAGTTAAAATAAGAAGAAACTATACCAGAAAATAATGCGTCTAAAACAAAAAAGGTTATTAATAGTTTGCTTAAAAAATAAAAAAGTTCGTTTAAATAGTTCATACTATCTTCTTAGTTTATCGAAAATACTTCTTCCGGAAAGCTCTATCTTAATATTATTTATTTCTATATACTCACCCTTTTCGATAAATGGTGCTGATATAATAAACTGATATTCATCCTTTTCTCTTTTTATCCCCTTTAAGTCAATTTCAACCTCGGAAAAATAATAATCATTATTTTTTTCTGGCCTACTATAATTAGCTATAATATAATCAAAATTATCTATAATAACTCCTGTCTCTAAACGATTTAAAAAGGGGTCAAACATTGATTCTTTAGTAAAAGCAAAGATACCATTATTTTCAATTAAGAAAGAACAAGCCCTTGATCTTATTTCGCTCAAACCACTCTCATTAATGTTTATATTGTATTGCTTTAATATTTGATCAAAGACAAAGAGCTCTCCATTAATCAGTATATCACCCAAACAAGAAGCTTCAAGAAATTTTATTCTAAAATTACCTCTGTTAGAATAAAAATTAAAACCATCAATGTTATTGTACAGGTTTAACTTATTTAAAAAAATTAATCTATCTGAATATACACCAAGACTAAAAACCAATGAATCTGGCGCCTTTATCTCCACCTTATAAACACCCTCTGGTAAATAATCTATTTCTATTTTATCACTAATTATATCACTAAAAATAAGGTTGTCCTCAGAATAAACATAAACACTTGCCCCTGTGTCAGCAAAATCTTTAAAACCGAACTCGACTTTAAGAGGTCCTTCTTTTATATAAGTATAAAAAATATGGGATCCTTTAATGTACGGTGTTTCTAAAATATCACCACTATAATCATAATTTTCTATAATGTAATTATTCTGCAAATTATAATTATACAAAAGCAATGAAGAAAAATCATTCTTTGATAAAAAAACATTTAAATCTTCATGAGTCTTCTCTTTTTGCAAAAAAACTAGCTCATCATGTTCTTGAATATAATATTTTTCTAAATAATTATTTAAATAATTATTATAAATTGGGTATAATCTATAATTCCAGTTATCTTTATCTAAAAGAACCCCGACCTTAATATCTTCTAATTTTTCATTATTAGATACAACTCTATAACTTACTCCCAGCTTAGCTTTTTCAAAATTTCTAAAGGTCTTAAGATAAAAATATACTGGGTCAGAAATAATTTTATTCTTATCAAAAATTCTATCAACAGGGCTTAGTTTGTATATATTCCCTTTAGAAAAAAATCTATTGGTGTTCTTAGAAAAGTCCTTATAATAAGAAATACTGCCAAAAGGTGCTATGTATAAAAAGGCAAATAAAAAAACAAAGGTGATTATAACCAAGTTTAAAAGAGTTCTTAATTTTTTGTTTTTTTCTGTATTCATGACCCCTATATTATAGTATATTTTTAATTTTTATAAAAATAAAAAACCTCACTTAAAAAGTGAGGTATATTTTTTAATCTTTTACAAGGAGAACTATCTCCTTGGAAGAAATTATGCCCAAAGGATAAGCGTCAACTTCATTTCTTTTTTTTTCTCGACAAATAAAAGGCCAAACTCTCATTCCCTTACCCCCCTCAAAAGAATATGATTTACTTAAAGAAATGATTATTCTTTTTTTTATTATTTCTGGATAACAAAATCCGAAATACATAACTTCAAATAGATTTGCAGCTCTAAAACCAGGATTAGCATCTAAAGCTTTTTCTAAAGCTAATAAAACTGGTGTTGGCTCTTCTACCTTATAAAGAAAAGCTTTTAATGTGTTTTTTCCAGTTTTATCTTTGGGAAAATTTTTCCAAGTAATAACTCTGCTGCAGAGAACATACTTACCTCTTTTTACTAGTTTTCTGGATGGATAATCATAATCAATCCTAAAACTAAACTCTTCCTCGTTATTTAATATTCTTTCTTGTTTTGTTTTAAAATAAAACAAAAGTAAAACAAAAATTAACATCAAAAAACAGGCCAAGGCTACAACTAACAATAAAAACATTGACTCTCTTGGAATACTTACCCTAGACAAAAAATAAAAGGCCACCGACCCCAGAAATATCAATATTATTATTACCACCTTTGTTCTTTTTACTTGTTTCATTTTTTACGTTTTTAAATTACACTTCGATTAATTGCTCAAAGTTCTTCTTGCTTGAAAAACTATGAGCAATTAACCGAAGTAAGTAAAAAATGAACAATTTTTAAAGTGCTATTTGACTTAAAATATTATAACATTAATGAATAAATGTCAACCAAAAAAAATAAAGCCTAAAAAAGGCTTTATTTTTATGAGCGCTAGTTTATTTCTTAGCAGCAATCAAATAAACAGCTGATAATCCAACTAAAGTATAAACTACTCTAGCTACAACTGACATAGATCCAAAAAGAAAGGCAACTAGGTCAAAGCTGAAAAGTCCAACAAGGGCCCAGTTTAAACCACCAACGATAACAAGCACAAATGCTATCCAGTAGATATTTTTCATAATTTTAAAATTAAAAAATTAATAAAAATTAGACCCGACCTTTAAAATCTAATAAAATTATAACATAAAAAAACGAAATTAACTAATTTGTTTTTTAGAAATAATAAATATTTCAAGAATCGCAAAGGCAAAGAGACAGGCTACAATAGTGAAAATGATATTTAAATATTCACCATTAAAACCACTGGTCGAAAGATGTTTGATAAGTATACCAACATAAGCCCAAACTAGGACAAGCCCATAAAAAACATCTCTGTCTTTTAGCATTCTAATTGAGCCAATTAAAAGACCCGCTATTAAAACAAAAATCATCCAAAAATAATTTTGCAGACCAAAGCCATTCCAATTAACACTAACTAAATAGGTAGTAATATTAGCAATAGTAGCAACGGTTATCCAACCAAAATAGATACTAAAAGGAGTTTTAATTATTAATTTTTCCTTGCTAGATAATTTCTCTTTTTTAATTATGTCATTAATTACAATCAGTAAAATTAAGATAAAGGAAATTAGAAAAACTGAAAGACCAATATAATGATAGTGCCAAGAAAAAATCCACAAAATATTAGCTACTGAGCTTAGTGAAAAATATATTCCAACCCTTTTAAACAGATTACTCTTTTCGCCCCATTTTTTAAACTGATAAATAGTATAAATAACTAAAAGTATATATATCAATCCCCAAATAGAAAAAGTTATCCCAGCTGGAGCGAATAAGTTTGGATAAGAATCTGAAACCCCTCCAGTTGTAATATTATTTATAGGCAAAATATTGGCTAAAGCATTAGACGCTATCATGAGAACACAAGTAACAAAAACTAAAAGCTTGATTACTAAATTATCTTTCATATTTTTATTGTAAGTTATTTATTTTGTTTTTTATTTCTTTAATAAAATCATCTTTTTTAATTTGTCTAACATCTTCGCTTCCCCTGTCCCTAACCATTAAATAATCTGAGTTCATCTCTTTGTCACCTATAACTAACATATAAGGGCTCCTTTCTTTAACTGCTTTCCTAATTTTATTACCAACCGTTTCGTCACTACTATCAACCTCAACTCTAACACTTTGAAATCTAAATTCGTCGGCCATTTTTTGACAATAATCAATATGACCTTCTCCGACTGATATTATTTTGATTTGGACTGGAGATAACCACACAGGAAAACTACCGGCATAATGCTCTATCAATAAAGCTAAAAATCTTTCAAAAGACCCAAACAGTGCTCGATGTAGAACATATGGCTTTTCTGTTTCTCCATCACTGTTAATATAGCCCATATCGAATCTTTCAGGTAGATTAAAATCAAACTGAAGAGTTGAACATTGCCATTCTCGGCCTATAGCATCTTTTAATTTAAAATCTAGTTTAGGACCATAAAAAGCAGCCTCTCCCTTTTCTTCAGTAAAGTTAAGCCCTTTGTCTATAGCCACCTTTCTAAGCATATTCTCCGTAAACTCCCAACCCTTATCATTTCCAGCATATTTATCTTTTTTCTCTGGGTCTCTCAATGATAAATAGACATTTATAAGTTCTGTATTAAAACCAAAAGATTTAAATATGTGTAGTATAAAGTCAACAACCTTTTTTAGTTCATACTCAACTTGATCAGATCGACAAATTATATGAGCATCATCTTGAGTAAATCCCCTAACACGAGTCAGCCCTGACAATTCTCCTTTTTTTTCAAAACGATAAACAGTTCCACATTCAGCCCAGCGAAAAGGAAACTCCCTATAAGATCTAGGTGCGTTTTTATATATTTGAATATGAAAAGGACAGTTCATTGGCTTCAATAAATATTCTTCTGATTCCTTTAAACTTTCTCCTTTTTGCTTTTCTTCAAGGCTTTGTCCAGCTTCAATTGGTGGGTACATGCTTTCATTATAGAAACCCCAGTGGCCAGACGCTTCCCACAGCTTTCTGTTCCCTATATGTGGTGATCTAACTAAATCATAACCACCCTTAAGATGCTCGCTATACCAAAAATCCTCCACAGTCCTCCAAATAATCGCACCTTTTGGATGCCAAAGAGGAAGACCAAGCCCAACCTTCTCATCAAAATGAAACAAATCAAGCTCTTTACCTATCTTTCTATGGTCTCTTTTTTCAGCCTCTTGCATTTTCTTCTTATAATCATCTAATTCTTGCTTGGTATCAAAAGCTACACCATATATCCTGGTTAACATCTTATTTTTTTCACTACCCCTCCAATAAGCTCCAGCTATCTTACTAATTTCAAAACTTCCCTTTTCAATTTCTTTTGTAGACTCTAAATGAGGACCAGAACAAAGATCTTCAAATTCTCCATTTTTGTAATAACTAACCTTCTCCACTCCTTCTTTTTTTAAATCCTCTAATAATTCAACTTTATAGACCTGGCTTCTTCCGTCTTCCTTTTTTATAGCATCTTGAATATCAACTTCCTCTCTTTCAAATTTTAAATTTTGCTTTATTAAAAAGTTCATCTTCTTTTCAATCTTTTTTAAGTCTTCCTCGCCTATTTTCTCATCATTAAAATCAAAATCATAATAAAAACCATTATCAATGGCGGGGCCTATAGCAAGTTTAACATCAGACCAAAGATCTTTAACACTCATTGCCATAACGTGAGACAATGAATGACGTAAAATTTCCAAATTATTTTTTTCCATATTTTTAAAAATTATTAAATAAAATAAAAAAACTTCGTCTTAATGTATTATATAAAAAAATAATACACTAGGACGAAGTTTCTCCGCGGTTCCACCTAGTTTCCCATTTCTGGGCACTTTATTTAATTACACATCAACTTAGATTAAATATTCCCAAGAAGGGATTATGGTTGGTAGCCATAACAATCGCCAATAATGTAACTATGTATATACAATAGCACAAACCCTGCTTGATTGCAAGTAGAAATCTCAATATACAAAGATTAAGTAAAAATATTTTAGACAAATTAAAACCCTAAAACTATATTAGTTTCAGGGTTTGTTTTAAATATTTTTTATTAATAAATCAACAGCTTTATACAAAACATTTTGATCTAAAAACATCTTATTACCCTCCAGATTAATAATATTTTTATATTTATCAGTCCATGGTATATGAATAAAAATATTCTTAATTGGTAGATAATTACTAAAAATCTTTTGACTGGTTTGATAAGCTAATGAATTACAAATAAAAATGTCAGCATCACCGGAAATCTCAACAGGAACGTCATTAAAATAGAGCAAATTAGCTAAATAAATATTGTCCGCTTAAGACCCTATAAATTTTGCTGCCCCATCTCGCTCATCAATATGATCCCCTTTTGGATTATATTCGTTGGCATCTGAGTATTTACCGTTCATTATATTTTTAAAAACAGTCTCAATTCTTACACCCTTCGCGAGGGAAGACAATCCAATACTAATAATGGCGTAAGGATTTTCTCTCTCTATTACATCAGACAATTTATGAAAAGCTCCGTAATAAGTACAAGGCAAAACAATACCAATTATCTTCTTATCTCCGTTTATGATTTTAGAATTATAAAACAAAGCTAAATCCTTACTGGGATTAAAATTATACGGCCCAAAAGGCTCAAAGCCAGTTATTATTATTTTCCTCATTTTATAAATTTTTAAAGTTCAACAATCAATTTAACTATTTAAAAGCATGCTATAAATATTCTATTTTGTCAACTTAGACGCTGCTCGGGACTTAAGTTCAATAAGTAGATAAGAGACAACTAAAACAGGCTGAGCCCTGGGGATGGTAAAAAAAATAACGCTAAAATTAGCGTCATTTTAATGTGCTCGGGGTCGTGGACGAAGTTCGAACTAGTGTGGCTAAGATTAGATGAGAATTTAACCCTTAATATTCAATTCCTTTTCGATATCTTCCTTACTAATCTTTTTAGTACAGAAAAACCAATCA
>JBAYSI010000020.1:0-12285 GCA_041676225.1 Patescibacteria group bacterium
ATACATGCTCCAGCCCAACATCCAGTTTCTTTTTCTGAAATAATCTGTCCCGAGTCTATGCTTCTACCGGTTAATCCCCTGGCCTCTTTTAATGCAGCAAAATAACTAGACTTACACCTATATTGAGATTGAGCTAAAAAACTCTCTTCTGTAGTCAAATAAAATCCTAAAAAATTTTTTATTTTTTCATCTTTTATTAAATTATGTTTCATTTTTTTTCTATCTTATAATTACTCTGTAAAAATATTAAATCTCTTTCAATTTTATTTAATGTTTCTATATTAGGCTCATGACTTTTTTTTCCTTAATATTTTACCTAATCAAACTTAATATAGTAACCAAGGCACCAAAATAATCACTTGATTCAATATGAAATTTTAAATCATCTAAATCATTCATAAAAAAATATTTAATACTTAAAATATACCATATTTTTGCCTAAAAATAAAGCAAAACTTATCAACTACTTATCTACTCCTCTGCCCTGGACTTAGTTCGGTCTTTGCGTCATTTGTTAGTTAGTATTAATAATTAACAAATAAAGTTATGAATCAAGAACAAAGGTCTTATAGACCAAACACAGCTCTCAGAGAGCAAAATAGGGCTAATTTGGAGCTAATTGAGGCCCCAACAAAGTATTGTCTATATGCTCGTAAATCAACCGAATCAGATGAACTTCAAGCCCTTTCTATAGATTCTCAAATTAAAGAGATGTTAGAAATGGCTAAGAGTGAAAATATGGATATAGTAGAAGTAAGAAAAGAAAGTCACAGCGCTAAAGACTCAGGACAAAGACCAGTGTTTAATCAATTACTTACTGATATTAGATCAGGAATGTTTAATGGAATACTATGCTGGGCTCCTGACAGGCTAAGCAGAAATGCCGGAGACCTAGGATCAGTAGTAGATTTAATGGACCAAGGACATTTAAAAGAAATTAGAACTCATGGACAGAAATTTACTAATAATCCTAATGAGAAGTTTTTACTGATGATATTAGGTAGCCAAGCTAAATTAGAAAATGACCATAAAGGACAAAATGTAAAACGAGGACTTCGGGCTAAATGTGAACAAGGTTGGCGACCAGGACCAGCTCCCTTGGGTTATCTTCATGATAAGTATGGTGATAAAGGTGGTAAAAGAGTATTTACTGATCCCAAAAGAGCTCCAATAATTAAAAAGATATTTGAGAAATTTGCTTATGATAAATTAAGTGGTAGGCAAATATATAAGTGGCTAAAAGAAGAAACTAGTTTTAAAACTAAGAATAATAAAAACATGACTCTTAGTATGGTCTATAGATTAATTAAAGAAACTTTCTATTATGGAGAATTTGAATACCCTATTGGTAGTGATAAATGGTATCAAGGAAATCATGATCCAATAATATCAAAAGACTTATACTTAAAAGCTAACGAGCAATTAAGTAGAGACAATATTCAAAGACATGAATGTAAAGAATTTGCCTTCACCAAATTAATGAAATGTGGATTATGTGGATCAAGTATAACGGCTGAAGAGAAATTCAAAAAACTGAACGATGGTTCAGTTAGAAGATATGTCTATTATGGCTGTACTAGGGGAAAAGATATTAATTGTAAATGTGGTTACATTAGAGAAGAAGAATTAATTGAGCAATTAATAAAGATAATAGATAAAATAAATATTAATGAATTAGGTGTCCAACATCAATTTGATGAAGAAATTGAGAGGTATTATAAATTTAGCAAAGGAATACTAGGTAAAACTGATATTGATTTCAATAAGCAAAAAGAGATAGATATGAGAAATTATGCTAAATATGTTTTAAGAGAAGGAAATCTTCTTGAAAAAAGAGAGATATTGGGAAATATGGAAAGTAAAATAATTATGAAAAATAAGAAGATATGGCTTAAAAATTAATAGTGTAAAAAGTTTTAATTTGTGATAGAATCAAAATAAGATAAATTAAATAATTAAAATATGTATAGCAAAAAAGATATTCTCAAAATACTAAATGACAAGCTTGAAGCCCTAAAAATAGATTATTTAGTAGACAAAAAAACACTTGATGTTTTAATTTTAGATATAACCCGAGTTATAGACAATAAATTAACATTGGCTATTAATAATATAAAATCCAAGGAAAACATTAAAATTAATTCCACAGAAAAAGAAACAATAAGAAAATATCTCTTGGGATACCCTCTTGAATATAAAGAAAAATTTAAAAATATAAAAAAAATAACTATAGATAAAAAAGACCTAATTAATGCCTATGAATTAATTAACAAAGGATTTACTAAAAACGAGCCCACTATGAGAGATTCCATAATTGCCAGAATCCAAAGATTAATTTTAAACAATAAAAAAAATTATTCTGAAAAATATATAGAATATATCCATGATTTGCAAAAGAATAAATATGAATTAATAATAATAACAATAAAAAATAATAGTGATTATTCAGCGGATAACATTGCCGAAATTATTGAAAAAAAATATTCTGACTTATCGAATTATCATCACATGGTGTTAATTTTTAATAATAAAAACGCTAAAGCTAATTGGAAAAACATCTCAGATATTGCAATTTATATGGAAAATTTTAAGACTGAAAAAGGATTTAATATTTTTAACGAAAAAAATAAAGATAAAAGAATTGAAGAACTTAATTCTTTTATAAAAAAACATTCACAAATTAAATATTCAGATCAAATTAAAACTCTTATAAATACCTTCTATAAAGGTATATCATACGGGTTTCAATTTAAAGATTTATTCATTACAGACGATGGCATAAACCAAATTCTTGTTATGCAAAAAATTGAACTAGATGAAGAAATCAAAAAATGCCCTGCTTGTCATCAAGAATTAATACGTGGCAACTCTTATCCAAGGGTATTATATAAAAGCTTTGAATGCACAAATCCATCTTGCCCTGCTAGAAGTAAAATTGGCCGCGGAAAAAGATATGATATACTTACAGCAAAAAGACAAATATTATTAGAAAGAGGTAGTGATTTTGATAAAATAGATGATAAAACTTACTTTCATATGCGAAGAGATGTTATAAAACCAACTAAATCTTTGACTGAAATATTAATTTCACTATACACGTGGTCCGATGATTCTGTTCTTTTAATAAATACAAATTTCAAACAAAAAATTTTCAAAAATCGTAAAATAATAAAATCTAAATATTTTTCTTTTGATAACAAACACAGAATTAATAACTTGCCAGTTTTTAAATTGTTCTCTTCAATTGCTAATAATATAGAGTTTCAAAAAAAAGATATAAATTATAACATCAAGGAAATAAACAGAAGTACGATTATAAATGGAGATTCTTCTTATATCCTTCCCTTCCTGAATGATAAACTTAATATACCAAAGATTCAAGGAGCCGTAACTTCGCCTCCTTATTATAATGCGAGAGAATATTCTCAATGGCAAAATCTATTATTATATCTAATTGATATGATGATAAACGCCAAAGCAGTAATAAAATCAATGGATAAAAATGGAATATATATCTATAACATAGGTGATGTTGTTGGACAAGATAATATTTATATTCAATCAAATATGTCCAAAAGAAGGCAAATGCTAGGATTTTATTCGATTTTTATATTCGAATTAATTGGATTTAAAACAATCTCTAATATTATATGGGACAAAGGAGAGGTTCAAAGCAAAAGAAACTCCACTTCTAATCTTTTTGCTGGTTATGTTAATCCAGTTAATTCATATGAACACTGTATAGTGTTTGCAAAAAACAAATCTATAAACCTAAAGTCAACGCAAATTAAAAAAATTAATTCGGTTAAAAAAATTAATTCGAAAGGAGAAAATATTCTAGGTCATACTGCGCCATACCCCGAGGAGATTCCCAAGCTTTTAATTCCTTTTTTAAATAAAAAATCAATCGTTATTGATCCTTATCTAGGAAGCGGAACCACTAGTATACTAATGGAAAAGGAAGGAATAAAAAATATCGGATTTGAAATAAATAAAGAATATTTTGAACTTGCATGCAAAATAATAAATAAGTTTAATAACAATTAAATAATGCCAAAAATTAGTATGCGCAAACAAATTATAATTCTTTTTAAATAAAAATTAGAGTGCTCAGCTCACAAAAATTATACTCACTATTTATAATTTAAATAATAAATTTATAATTTAATATTTTTTATTCATCTAATTTATCAATCCCATACTTGTCCCATTTTACCAATATCTCACGTTGACGTATAAAATATTCCTTTAAAGAAAAATCTTGTTGCATCATATTTGATAAATGTTTAGACCAAAATAGATTCGTTGGTCTTGCTGCGGTTAATAATATCCCCAATCCCTTATCCCACACATAGCTGTATCTATTCACAGATGCTTGGTGAGTTATATCCAAGGAGTCCTCCTCTCGATTCTTAATTGCAAAATCCTTAATATGAATTGGTCTAACTTGAATGGGGTCTATTAATTCCCCATCTTTAAGTTTTAAGGAGATGTGGTTAATAACGTAATCTTTAAGTGATCTGTCGCCATACATTCTAGTTGAGAAATAATTTAAATATTTTGTGATTAAATCTTTCCATTTGTCATTTCTTAGATTATTAGGCACTGAAAACATAGCAAAATAGATCAAAACGAGCGTAATATCGTCTGAAACAATTAATCCTGCATATTCTACAGAAGGGTTAAATAACTGCACATCCTTCGACAAAATACCATGGTCATCATGAGAGTCTCTCGCATCTTGCTGCCCACCTTTTATAGAATAATAAACATACCCCTTCCATTTATCATTTCCCTGACCAGAGTAATCAACCCTAGAGTCTCTTCTAAGCAATACGTCCTCCACTTTTTGATTATTTTTTTTCAAAAATTCTTCCAACCTCTCTAGAGCAGCCCTCTGAACTTGAGAAGAAGAGTCTCCAGTGCCTCTAATATTAATTATCGCTGAAACATTATCATTTGATCCAAGTTTATTCTTAAGTTTTTTAAATACTAAATTTTGTTGAAATTCGGGAAGGTCAAGTTGATCAAAGTAATCATTGTTCACAAACTCAACAGCCACCCCTCCTTCAAATGTATTTAACTGATCATATGTTAATTTAGATTTTACAACATGCTCAAACGGAATTAATGCTCGATTTTTCCTTGCTGTTCTTTTTTGAAACAATTTATCAGGCACGAAATATTGTCCTGTTTTCCCAGAAATATTTGAAAATTTTTGCTTAATTAAATCCTGATCCTTTGATGATGAAAAATAAGCCTTCAAATGATTTATCCCTAAAGTTTTTAATTGATTTGATTCTTTTATAATTACATTATCTATTTTATTCATATATTATAAATTTATTAATTTATATAAACTTTATCACAAATTTATCTAAAATTCAATTAAAATTTATATAAAGAAAAAATAAAAAGACCTAAATGGGATTCGGACCACTTAAATTCTTTATTTCCAGTCTTTTTAGCGAATTTGACTAAAACAAAAAGAACTGGCACAAGCCAGCTCCTTTCATTTTATCCCGATAAAACAAGGATGTAAGTCGGTCTCTCACAAAAGAGAAACATCTGCTCCGAGGGTGGGATTCGAACCCACGACCAATTGATTAACAGTCAACTGCGCTACCGCTGCGCCACCTCGGAATATTATTCAATTACTAAAAACTGATTAATATAATAACAAACTGAAAAAATATGTCAATATAAAAATTACTTAATATTGTCCTCCATCCATAAGTTACCCTTAAAACAGTTCCAGCCTTTAACATAAGATCTAGGTGACCTTTCTGGATACATTACTGGTCTTTGAGATTCGTAGCTATCAGTCCTAAAATCAGCACACATCTCAAATTCCTTATCTCCCAGTTTATTATATTCTACACTTCCAATAATTTCAGTATAAGAAGTAACACTTTTTAAATCTGCCAAATCTTCTGGTAAATATCCCTTATTTTCATAGTAGCTATTAACATGACTTTCTAGTGTGTACATACTATTAACTATCTGATCATCCATCTTTCTCTCTCTGGCCACCTTTGGTGATTCAACAAAAAACCAAGAAGAAATAAAAATCGTTATAACTAATGAAAGTGTTGAGATGAAGAATATTTTAATAACTTTATCACTTTTAAGTATGTTTTCTCTTTTTATATCGTAAAGATAAAAAGAGAAAACTAAAGCAGAGATAATAACAACAGTAACCATCTGAAGAATAAACTTTAAAGTTATCTCTCCTGATAAAAAAGAATTAATAATACCTATTAAAGATCCTAAAATAATAACAGCGGAAACAAAAAGAATAAAATATGTTAACCAATTTCTCAAAGAAGAATCTTTTTCTATTTCTTTTTTTCTTAATCCATTATTTATTAAATTAACACTCAAAAAGAATATTGGAGCTGATATTAAAATAGCTGAAATTCCAAAACGTAAAGTATTTTGATTGCTAAATGAATTATAGGTTAAAACGTCAAAAACGCTTTTATCTATTATTTGAAAAATTATTAAAACAGAAGATATTGCCAGAAATATTAAAGCCACTAAAGACAAGAAATAATAGAAGGCATACTTTGGATTGTTGTTTTTCATATTTTTTTTATTTATATTTAAAAATCTCTTAATTTTTCAAGACCCTTTGTTTTCATTTTTCTAATCTTCTCTAGCGCCTTAGCTTCGATTTGTCTAATTCTCTCTCTGGTTACCTCAAATTCTTGACCAACCTCTTCCAAGGTGTGAGCTACACCATCAACCAATCCAAACCTCATTTCTAATATTTTTTGCTCCCTAGGAGATAGAGTTATAATAACTTCCTTAACATAGTCTTTCAATAACTGAACGGCAGCAATTCTATCCGGAGTCTCATTTTTAACATCTTCAATAAAATCTTCTAGAGTTGAGTTGTCATCATCATCACCAATGGTTGTTTCAAGAGATATGGTCTCTTGAGATATTTTCATAATATGTATAACCTTATCTAATTCTTCTCCCATTTCAGAGGCAATTTCTTCTACGGCTGGCTCCCTGCCTAATTCTTGAACTAAAAATCTCTTAGCTTGTTGAAATTTATTTATATTCTCAACCATATGAACTGGTATACGAATTGTCCTAGATTGATCAGCCAGAGCTCTAGTAATAGCCTGTCTTATCCACCAAGTTGCATAAGTAGAGAATTTGTACCCCTTCTGATGTTCAAATTTGTCAACAGCTCTAAAAAGACCAATATTACCCTCTTGAATTAAATCTAGCAAACTAAGACCTTTAACCCCGGAGAATTTTTTAGCAATAGAAACGACTAACTTTAAATTAGATTCAATCATCTTTCTCTCAGCTTCTTTGTCACCCCTATCTTTCCTTTTGGCAAGTTCAATTTCTTCTTCGGCAGTCAAAAGAGGTATTTTGCCTATCTCTTTTAGATATATCTGAATTGAATCTGCAGACAAACTGTTAAAATCAACTGACACGCTCGTTCTTTTAAGCTTGTCGATTTCAGCACTTTTAGACCCCAAAACTCCACCACTATCACTACTAATATTAACACCAGTATCACTCAAATTGCCTAAGAATATTTCGTAGTCATAAATATAATCCTCTATATTTGGAAAAAGATAAAGTATTTCAGTCTCAGTTAAAAAACCCCTGGTCCTGCCTTTTTCTATGGCCTTTTTCATAGCCTCTTCACTAGGAGGAGTGGCTAGCTCATAAGCTTCTTTTTTAGCTTTAACAGGAGGCTTCTTCTTAACCTCCACCTTTGGTTTAACCACCTTTTTAACTACAGGCTTTTTGGTGACCACTTTCTTGCTTTTTATCACCTTCTTTTTAGTTTCTTCTTTTTTGGCCATATTATATCTAAATTATTTTATTCAATTCTTTTTAATTTTTCGCTATAAACCTTTATATCATTTAATATACCATCAATTAATAATTTGTCATTATTTTTTTCAGCTTCCAACAGTTCGTTATTCTTTTCTTTAATATGATTTTTGTAATAGCTTCTTTTAATTTCCAAAATTAAATTAGACAACTCTTTTTTAATCACATCCTCTAAATTATCTGAATTTATTTCACTTAAATAGAAGTCAGCTAAAAGACCTATTCTATTTAAATCATCGAATCTCATTATTAAATCATTATCACTATTCTTAATATAATTCAAAAAATCATTATAATCAAGATTTTTACTATTTCTATTAAAATAGTCTATTAGCTTAGCATATATTTCTGCATATTTCAAAGGAAAAAACTCCATATCCAAGTTATTGACAATATAGTCAAAATTCTGTGGAAATCTAAAAGAAATAGCCAATAAAAGCTCAGCTAATTTATCTTCTCTAATAATAGAGTCTCCCGGACTTATCATGTTTGAATTTGCGCCATTTTTTTCATCTTTGACAAAAGTACTGTTTTTATTACTATTTTTTATCATTTTTGACAAGTCCTCTCTTAAAAAGGTTTCGTCCAACTTGTATCTTTGGGTTAATTCTTTTATCCAAAAGTCTTGTTCAACTTTATTGTTCAGCATGTTTATAACTGTTAATATCTTGTGGACACTCTTGTTTTTTGCCACTATATCAGTCATATCTATACTTTTTGACTCTTTAACTAAATAATGTTCAATTATGTTTCTTGCGCTGTCTATATATTTCTTGAACAGCCCAGCATCCTCTCTTATTAGCTCATCTGGATCCTTAGAATTATTGTCACCAAAGTCTATTATCTTAATATTAAAACCCATTTTTAAGGCTTCCATTATACCTCTATCAGTAGCGGCTAATCCAGCTAAGTCCTGGTCAAAGGCTAGGTATATGTTTTCTGTGTATCTCTTTAAAAGGATTAATTGCCCCTCGGTCAAAGCTGTCCCTGATGATGCCACAGTATTGCCAAAACCGGCCTCATGAGCGCTTATTGCGTCCATCTGACCCTCAACAACTATAGCGAAAGATTTATCTCTAATGGCCTTTTTAGCCCTATCAAGACCAAACAATATTCTACTTTTATCATACAAGTTAGTTTGAGGGCTATTTATATATTTCCCCATAGCTTTGTCAATGTTTTCAACAAAAGGATTTATTCTGGCTGTAAAAGCTACGGTTCTACCATTCACATCATGTATGGGAAACATAATTCTATCCCTAAAGCGATTATAGCGCTTACCTCTATCATTTTTAATAGCCATTCCACTTAAAACTATATCCTCTTCACTAAAATTCTTACTCTTTAAAAAATTAAACAAATCATCAAAACTCTCCTTGCTATACCCTATCT
Organism: Patescibacteria group bacterium; assembly: GCA_041676225.1. Classification (GTDB taxonomy): domain Bacteria; phylum Patescibacteriota; class Patescibacteriia; order Patescibacteriales; family UBA12465. Next base: position 9,262 of record JBAYSI010000020.1, read on the forward strand.
CCCAACGACCTATGGCATCACTGTCTAATCCTCTTTTTTTTAAATAATCTCTTATTTCTAAAATCTTCTTGTTGGTATCAGATTTTTCACTTGTCAGTATAAAATTATAGTATCTCTTGCTAAGCTCCATTATCTCTAAAGACTTGTTTTTATTTTTATCCTGAGAAAAATCCTTATTATCTAAAACAACTCCAGCTCTTGGTGCTAATAATTTTAAAGTTTCAACAAAATCTAAACCCTCTATGCCCATAATGAAAGAAAAGATATCTCCTCCTTTACCGCAACCAAAACAATGCCAAATCTGCTTTTCTGGAGAAACCATAAGTGATGGAGTCTTTTCATTGTGAAATGGACAAATAGCTCTAAAGTTGGAGCCGGCCGGCTTTAACGACAAATAGGATGAAAGAACATCCACTATATCTAATTTTGATTTTATTTGATCTGAATGATTCATTTTTTTAAAATATAGAAAAAAAACCTTTCTTTTTTTTATCACTTTCATCTTCAACAAAATCCTCTAAATCTTCGTCTAGATTACCAGAGGCCATTTCTGACAATATATCCTTACTCTCTTTTATTTCTGGTATTTTAACATCCTCTTCTTCATAGCTCTCTTCTTTCTTTTTTGGAGCGTTAGAATGAGAACTAAGAAACTGAGTTTCAAACCCTAATGACGCTACATAATTTCTCATATTAACAATCTCTTCCTCAACTAGCTCACCGTCGTATTCAGCACTATGCATTGTCTGTCCTTGATAACTAGCCTTTTTTTGATCTAGATGTAAGCTGAAAATAGTATCATCACCTCTCTCTTCTAAGTATAGATGAAAACGTGGATAATAGCCACCCCCCAATCTTTTAGCAAAACTCTCCTTACCGCTTCTTTTATCAAATATATAGGCGTAAGAAAAACGACGAATAACGCTTTTCAATCTTTCAGGGTTGGTTGATTTTACTAGAAATTTCATATTATTTATTATATATATTTCTTATTTCTTTCATAATAATTTCAGAATCAATAAAGCGACTATTGATTGTATTAGAATTCAAAACAACACTCACAAAACTATCTCCATCTATTTTAAAATTTAAACTAAGACAATAACCAGAAAGATTATTGTATCCAGTTTTTCCTGGTCCAATAATTATTAAAGATTCTTCATCGGGATTGAATAATAGTTTATTAGTAGAGAAAACATTTTTCAGCCTCCCTCCTTTTGTTTGAAAACTATATTCAGACAATACGGCAAGCGATGATATTTCATTCTTAGAAAAAGCCTCAGATGAAAATATGGCCACCTCCTTAGCGGTTGAGACATTCATATTATTTAAACCAGTAGCATCTTTAAAGTCTGTTCTAAAAAGACCCATATCTCTAGATTTGTCATTCATCATTTTTACGAACTCATCTTCAGTAAAACCAGCAGAACTGATAAGTGATGAAACCGCTGTGTTATCAGAGGCAATAATAGCGAGAGCTAACAAATCTTTTCTTTTCACTTCCTCTCCCAAAAAAATATAATCTCTACCACCAAAACGACGATCACCTTCTTGTATTTTATAGTACTCATCCCAATCAATATCTAGATCAAGAAAAACTAAGGCTGCCATTAATTTACTGATACTAGCTATGGGCAAAATTTCTTCTGAATCCTTTTCATAAATAAAGGAATTGTTATTAGTATTATAAACAGCCACACTACTAGCTGAAACATTGATTCTATCCTTCAAACCATATATTTCTTCTTTAAAAGAATTAATCTCCCATTTGCTTGTAGTCTCACCATAATTCTCAATATCTATAACTGGATATATAAATGAAAACAAGAATGAACTAATTATGTATATCAAAAAAGAATAAATCATAAAAGAAAACTAAACATTTGAACTATTTATCATTTCATCAATTTCCTTATTCTCCCTGAAAGATGCATACTCTGGAAGATCATCTATCTTTGATATTCCTAAAAATTTAATAAAATCTAAGCTAACGGTATATTCATTATCCTCTGGTTCATTGGCTGATTTCTCTTCTATGAGGCCTCTAAGTAATAAATTTCTAAGTATTAAGCTACAATTAATACCCCTTATTTTTTCTATACTTTTTTTCTTAATTGGCCCTTTGTAGGCAATAATAGTTAAAGTTTCCAAGCTAGCAGGAGTTAATTCCCCGCTCACCTCGCTTTGCATAAATTTTTGGACAATTTTTGCACTTTCTGGAGAGCTAGCCATGGAATATTTACCACCATTTTCAATAATCAAAATACCTCTGTCACCTTCTTTATAATCTAAAATCAAGGCATTTAAAGACTCTTCGATTTCTTTTTTGTCTACCTCCAATATGTCTACCAAATCTTTTAATGATAGAGGTTTAGGTGAGACAAAAAGCATTGACTCTATAGATCTTTTTATATTCATATTTTTAATATATTAATTAATATTATCATTGTGACTTTCAACAAAAATATCACTAAATAATTCTAGTTGCTCTATAACAAGACTTCTCTGTTTAGACAGCTCTAAAACTGCTAAAAAATTAACTATAACTTCAGTCTTTGACTTTGATTCTTTTAAAATATTAGAAAAATTAACCTTAATCTTCTTTGCTATAAGATTTTTAATAAAAGATATCTTATCCTCAATACTGATTTCATGCTTTATGGTATCCTCTTCCAGTTTTTCTTCTTGAATTGAAACCCTGTCTATTAATTTCAAAAATGAATTTCTTAAATTATCAGAATTTGTATTTTTTGGTGGAAAAAAATATTCGCCCAAAATTGAAGTTTTCTTATTATTCTTAGCACTTATTCTAGAAAAAGAGAATCTCTTTTTCCCTATTATTTTTTGTATCTTCTCACTAAAAGAAACAAATTCTTTATATATTCTAAGTTGCTTTTCTAAATTCTCAACCTCAACTTCGTCCTCTTCGTTAAAAAGATAAGGTAGCAATGCTTTTGATTTTATATATAACAATTTACTTGCCATTAACAAAAAATCAGACATTCTATCAGGGGATATATTGTC
>JBAYSI010000021.1:0-11934 GCA_041676225.1 Patescibacteria group bacterium
AAAACAAATGTCTACAGCTCTAGAACTATTCTTCAATGACAATCAATCTTATCCTGATGCATTAGAAGAACTACAAACAGGTGGATATATGCAAATATTACCTTCTGCTCCTAGCGTAGCAGACGGAGGATGTTTACCTGAAGATAGTAATTACTCATACTCAGTTTCTGCTAATAAAGATTTTTATCAATTAAGATTTTGTACTGGTAAACAAGTTTCTGATCTTACCCCTGGTAATGTGTGTATGACACCTGGAGGACTTACTACTAATTGTTCTGCAGCAGCCTTAGCCCCAGATCCTAACCCTCTTTGTGATCCATTAGAAGCAGTAACTTTTGTAGATGATGATAGTGATGGCTATTTAGATGTTCACACTTGTTGCGAGCTTAGCGCTATTAGAAACAATCCAACACTTAATTATGAATTGATTAATAACTTGAATTGTTCTAATTCGGAGAACTGGGTTCAGGATATATCTGGTGATACTTATAATGGTTTTGTTACTATTATGGGATTCTCTGGTGATTTAAAAGGTAATAATAATACAATAGATGGTTTATATTTTACATACAATACAGGAAGTTACATCACAACAGGACAATGGGCCGGCTTATTGGAGATTCCTTCTGGTGCTAATGTTTCAGTTTCTAATTTAAATATTAATAACAGTAAGATAGTTCGTTCTACTGGAGGTATGGCTGCTTTTATATCTCCATCGGTTAGAGGTAGTTTATCTATTAGTGGTTCTTCTCTTACTAACAGTCTAGTTCAACACTCAGGAGGAGATTCAGTGGCTGGATTTGTTGGTATTGTTGATGGCGGTAGTCTTTCAATAGACAATTCTTATGTTAGTGGTCTAGATGTTAGTTATTCTCCAGGTAATGGATTTGGTGGTATGGTTGCTATTTTTACAACAGCATCTTCTAATAATACTATATCTAATTCAAGAGTTATTAATTCAGAGATAATTGGTTCAAGTTGCGGAGGCTTGGGTGGTATGGTCCAAATGGCTCATAATTTAACTATAGAAAATTCTTATGTTGACAATGTTAATTTTGACAATGGTTCATGTAGCGGAGCTGGAGGAATAGCATATGATGCTTCTTATACTGACATAACTGACTCTTATGTTACAAATAGTAATTTCTTAGTGCCTGGAAGTGGCTCTAACGGAGCGGGAACAGGTTATGCTGGATTTTTTCCATCAAGCAGTAATGGAAATGTTAACATAAGTAATTCATATACAGACAATCTTTCTATAAGACCAAAATCAGCAGGTTGTGGATCAGGTATGGTTTGTAGTTTGGGGGCTAATAGTAGTATAACAAATTCTTATGTATCTAATTTAGATTTATCTAACGATGTTGGAAATGGAGGAATGGCCGGAATGGTAGGAGTTTCTTCTGATGCATTAAACTCTATAAGTAATAGTTATGTTATAGACAGTGTCATAGTTAATGCTTGTAGTAATGTAGCAGGCCTTATTGGTGATATAACTAATGGAGAAATTATCAATTCTCATGTTATAAATACCGAGATAAGTTCTTTAGGTTGTGGAACGGCTGGATTTGCTAACAATGTAGGCTCTGCTACTATTAGTAGCTCTAGCTTTAAAAACGGCTCAGTTTCATCTACTGTTGGCAATGGAACTACCGGAGGATTTTTGAACTTTTCATCTAATTCAACTATATCAGATTCTTTTTTTGAAGGTAATGTATCTGGATCTTTTCCTTCTCCGACAGGAAATGCATTGTCTGGGTTTTTTAGTAGTAATGGAATCAGTAGTTCTGTTATAACTAATTCATATGTTTCTGGAGAGATTGTGGGTGACGCTGAATACAAGAGTTGTTTTAGTAATTCCACAATATCTGTATCTGGCTCTTATTACAATAACACAAGATGTACTGCCGGTGATAGTAGCGGAGCATCTGGTTTAAGCGATGCTAATATGAAAAATTCTGCTTCATATACAGGCTGGAATATTAATACACCTTCTTGCTCTGGGGCTGATGATACTAATCCTTGGAGATGGACAGCTGGTAATTATCCTTGTTTATACAGTGATTCAACTTGTTCTTGTTCTTAGTTTTTATTTAGTATATTTTAAAGGCTCCCGAAAGGGAGCCTTTTTTGTTTAGCTATTTTAATTCTCTTTTTAATTTGCTATAATGCGACCATATGAAATATAAGATATATACCACATCGAAGAGAGCTTGGCAGGGAATGGTTAATTCTATTAAAAAAGCTAAAAAATATATATATATTGAGATGTATATATTGGATAATGAAATTGGTATATATAATTTTATTGATTTATTGTTAGAGAGAGCTAGGCAAGGAGTGGAAGTTGTTTTAGTTTTAGATGCTTATGGCAGTTCCTCTTTTAGAAATTTTAATACTAAAAGATTAAAAGAAAAGGGGATAGAGGTTTTGTTTTTTAGTAAGTGGCTCAGAAGGACTCATAGAAAAATTTTAATAATAGATGACAGAATAGCTTTTTTGGGAGGTGTAAATTTTCACAAGCAGAGTATAGATTGGATAGATTTACAGGTAAAAATAGATAATAAATCTTTAGTTAAGAATGTTTTAAGATCTTTTTCATACACATATCAAATGAGCGGAGGGACTGATAAAAGGATAATAAGAAAAAGAAAGCATTCTGTCTTTAGTAGTATCAAGGCTCAGTTTTTGGAGCATGTTCCAGGACATAATATATATGCCCTGGAAGATTATTACAGGGAAAGAATAATGAAGGCCGAGAAGAGTATAAGTATAACAACTCCATACTTTCTTCCTCCTCGCTGGTTAATAGCCATTCTTGATAATGCTGTTTTGAGAGGTATTAGAGTTGATATTATTTTACCTCGGGTAACGGATTTAAAATTAGTTAACAGGATTAATCATTTATATGTCAGAAAAATGAAGGATTTAGGTATAAATTTTTATGCTTACAAAAAGATGAATCATTCCAAGATTTTATTGGTTGACGATAAAGAAGTTTTAATAGGTTCGCAGAATTTAGATTTCTTTTCTTTTAGAGTTAACGTAGAGTCAGGAGTCTTTATTAGTGATAAAAAACTAGTGGCTGACTTAACTAAGTTAGTTTCAAAATGGAGGGATGATTCAAGTGTTTTTAATATTGATAATATTAGAGTTGGTTTGCGAGATAGAATAGTTTTAGTGTTTATTAGATTTTTTTATTCAATTTTATAATATAAAAACAAGATGCCAGAGTATATAAAAATAAAAGGGGCTAGAGTTAATAATTTAAAAAATATAGATTTAAATATACCACTGAATAAGTTTGTGGTTGTTTCTGGTCTTTCTGGATCAGGTAAATCTTCTTTAGTTTTTGACTTGATATATGCAGAGAGTCAAAGAAGGTATGTTGAATCATTATCTTCTTATGCCCGACAATTTGTTGGTATGATGGATAAGCCAGACGTTGATTCGGTTGAAGGTTTGATACCGGCAATATCAATAGATCAAAAGTCAGTTAGTAATAATCCAAGATCTACCGTTGGGACTATTACTGAGATTTATGATTATTTCAGACTTCTTTATTCTAGAATAGGAGAAGTTCACTGTTCTCAGTGTGGCTCCAAAATGATTAAAAAGATAGTTAAGGGGGCGACCAAAAAAGACATTCAAAGAATAATATGTACTAAGTGCGAACATGAAAGAATTTCTTTTAAGCCTATAGATTTCTCTTTTAATTCTAGCCAAGGTGCTTGTGATTCTTGTGGAGGTCTGGGCTATAAGATGGAGATAGACCCAGAATCTGTTTTAAATACTAATTTAAATATTTCTCAAGGAGCAGTTAAGCCCTGGATGCATTATAGTTTTGATAATCAAAAAAGATTAATGCATGAGGTTGAGCTATTATTTAAAAAACATAAGATTGATTATAATTCCCCTTTAAAGAACTTGGATAAAAGAAATATAAACCTATTGTTAAACGGTAATAGTTCTTTTTCTGGTATTATAGGAGACTTAAACCAAAGATATCAAGAGACTGATTCAAATTATATAAGACAAAAGATAGGGCAATATATGAGAACTGCAAAATGTCCCAAGTGTTTGGGCAAAAGACTTAACAAAGAGTCCCTCCTTGTTACTTTTAAGGGTCTGAACATTTCAGAACTTTCAGACAAGAATATATTTGATCTTAATGAGTTTTTTTCTTTGTTGCTTCAAGCGGAAGAAAAAAAGAAATCTCCAAACTTAGTTTTATTATCAATAACTAAAGAAATACTTTCTAGAACTGATAATATTATTAGAGTTGGCTTGCCTTATTTATCTGCTTCAAGGTCTTCAGTTACTCTATCAGGTGGAGAATCTCAAAGATTAAGACTTTCTCATCAAATTAATTCTAATTTAGTTGGACTTCTTTATGTGCTAGATGAACCCTCAATAGGTTTACACCCTAAAGACAATGATAATTTAATTTTGATTTTAAAAAAACTAAGAGAAAAAGGTAATTCTATAATAGTTGTTGAGCATGATTCTAAAATGATTTTATCATCTGATTATTTAATCGATATTGGTCCAAAAGCTGGAGAGTATGGTGGTAGGGTTGTCTTTGCTGATGATATAGAGAAAATGAAAGACGCAAAAGAATCCCTAACCTCTGATTATATATATGGCAGAAAGGAAATAGAGTTCCCAGATAAATACAGGAAGGGAAGCGGTAAGTCAATTAAGATATTGGGAGCTAAAGAAAATAATTTAAAAAATATAGATGTTGAGATACCACTAGAAAAATTGATAGCGGTTACTGGTGTTTCTGGTTCTGGTAAATCAACTTTGATTATAGATATTTTAGCGAAGTCATTAAATAAGAAGTTTTATAGAAGCAAGGACGAACCGGGGGAACATAAGGCTATTATTGGAGCTGAGTGGATAGACAAGATAATAGATATAGACCAGGCACCTATTGGAAGAACTCCCAGGTCTAATTTGGCTACCTACACAGGAATATTTACTAATATTAGAGACGAATTTTCTTCCCTGGAAGATGCAAAGAAGGCTAGACTAAAGGCTGCACACTTTTCTTTTAATTTAAATGGCGGTAGATGTGAAAAATGCCAGGGGGATGGGTTAGTTAAAATAGAGATGCAATTTTTACCAGATATATATGTTAAGTGTGATGCTTGTGACGGGAAGAGATACAAGAAAGAGGTTCTTGATATTAAGCTTAAAGGTAAAAATATATTTGAAGTTTTAGAAATGACAGTAGAGGAAGCTATAAAATTTTTCGCCTACAACAGAAAACTTTATGAAAAACTAAAAGTTTTAAGTGATATCGGTTTGTCATATATCAGATTGGGTCAAAGTGCTACAACTCTTTCCGGTGGAGAGTCTCAAAGAATTAAATTAGCTTTTGAACTTTCTAGACCATCTACTGGTAAAACTTTATACATATTAGATGAGCCTACTACGGGGCTACATTTTGATGATGTCAAAAACTTATTAAAAGTTTTAAACGCATTAGTTGATAAAGGTAATACAGTTTTGCTAATAGAGCACAATTTAGATGTAATTAAATCATCCGATTGGTTAATAGACCTGGGACCTGATGGTGGTAATTTGGGAGGAGAGCTGATAGCTTGTGGCACTCCAAGGGACTTAGCTAAAATAAAAAAAGGTTATACATCTCGTTATTTAAAGGAAATTATATAATTATATGAATATCTTTAAAAAAAAGAAAAAAAAGCTTGGATTAGCTTTAGGAAGTGGAGGTTTTAGGGGTTCTGCTCATATTGGAGTTATAAAAACACTTATTGATAACGGTATAGAAATTGATTATATAGCTGGTAGCAGTATTGGTTCTTTAATCGCAGCTCATTATGCCTTATTTAAAGATATCAAAAAGACAGAGGAGGATTTTTTTAAACAACAAAAAAGGAAGTATGATTATTTAAGAGATTTTAATTTTAAAACAGGTCTTTTAAGCGGCAGAACTATAGAAAAGGATTTTAGAAAAGTATTAAATAATGGTCAGTTTTCTGACGTGCAAACACCCCTAGCCATAGTCGCCACTGATCTAATTTCTGGTAAGCCATATATATTTAGAAAAGGAGATCTAGCCGAGGCTATAAGGGCCAGTATTTCAATTCCTCTAACTTTTAATTCTTTTAAAAAAGATGAAAAAGTTTTTGTTGATGGTGGTTTAAGCAATCCTGTCCCAGATGATGTTGTTAGGTCTATGGGCGCAGATGTTGTTGTTTCGGTTAATTTGTATAATGATTACAAATATGAGGATAGTAAGATGGATTTTTTCAAAGTATTATCAAGATCTATTGAGATATCTCTCTATAATTTAAGTAGCAGTACTTTAAGAGATTCTGACATAGTTATAAATCCGAGTTCTTCTAAATTCTCCAAAGAGCCTCGCTTAAAGGCCTATTTTAATAAAGATATCTCTATCAAAATAATGAAAGATGCTGAGGTTGAAACGAAAAAGAGGATTAAAGATATAAAAAAGCTTATAAACTCTTAACAGTATCTATTATCTGCTTATGAACTAAAGAGTTTGATGCTATCATGTCATGACTCTTTAGGCTCCATTTTTTTTCAGAGAAATCTGTTACTTTTCCACCAGCTTCTCTGACTAATAATATGCCAGCTGCAACATCCCAGGGATGAGCTCCCGGAATTGTTATAGATTCTACTCTTCCTCCAGCAACGAAGGCGAGCTCAACAGAAGCACTTCCCATTTGGCGACAATCAAAGTTCGCCAATTTTTGTTTATTATAATATTTTATAGCTCTTTTAATACTTTTGGTATCACTACCGTGACAGAAAGTATTTAAAACTTTACCGCTACTTATTTTTGATACCCTTATTTTTTTATTGTTCAAGAACGCCCCTTTGTTTTTTTCTGCTATATATAGCTCGTTTAATATTGGAGCATAAACAATTCCTAGCACAATCTCATTTTTATAGGCAAGCCCCAATGAGATTGCCCAAATAGGATTTTTCATTGAAAAGTTAGTTGTTCCATCTATAGGATCTATTATCCATAGATAGTCTGATTTTTTATTATTATCACCACTTTCCTCTGACAATATCTTGTGTTCAGGAAAGTTCTTTTTTATTTCTCTTATTATTATTTTTTCCGACAATAAGTCAGCTTTGGTAACTATTTCATGGCCTGACTTCATTTTGACATCAGCTCTATCAAACTTTTTATATATTTTAATTAGCTCTTTAGCTGACAACTTAACAGCGTTGATAGCTATTTCTTTTGTTTTTTTCATATGTTTTTTTATTAATGCAGTATTTTTAATTTAACATCTTTCTTTGTTGTGTCGAAGATGGCAAAACTAGCTTTTTGAAAGACTCCACCTAGTGTTCCAGGGTTAACCAAGGTTGAATTCTCTCTCATACTTATCCATGGTTTATGAGTATGACCATAGAATATAAATGTTAGGTCTTTATGTTTCTCAAGTAACTTGCTTATATATTCTGGTTCATGACACATGCCAATTTTAACATTGTTTAATAACGGGGAAGAGTAGCGCCCTAAATATTTTATATTTTTATATTTTAGAACATCCTCGTCCTCGTAGTTGTCGGCATTTCCTTTTATTATATAAATAGTGCCTGTAAAATTTTCAGATAGATATTTCATGGTATCCTCATTACAAAGATCACCACAACAAATAATTTTTTTAATTGTGTCTTTTTTTATTTCCTTCAAAAAAAGGCCGATATTGGCCAAGTTGTCATGACTATCGGATATTACAGCTATTTTCATTTATTTTCTATTTAAGTTTTCTCTTAGACTAATTTCGTAGTCCATTTGTTCTATCTTTTTTAAATTGTTTCTAGCTTGGTCATATTTAGTTCTCATGTGGCCTATTATATCAAAATCTATTAATTCACTTAGAATGTCATTGATTATTTTTCTTGTTTTTTTTACTTCATTATAATTTTTGTTTATAGCTTCGTGAGTAGCTCTTCTTATCAACTCTCCACTAAGATCGCATATTCCTCCAATGTATGACTCTTCTGATATTTTTACTTTTTGTATTTTATCTATTTTACCCGTTTTTATGAATTGATAAAAAAGTTTAGCCTCAACGTATTCTTCCATAGCCGCAGAGTATGAGCCCTCCTCTTTTGCCCTATTTAATCCAAAGTCTTTTTTTATTTTATTTATTATTCTCTCCGAATCTTTTAAATTGTTTAAAGCTAGGGTGTTGTCTTGTCTATGTATTGCAAATATTGCCTTCTTTGAATTGTTTAAAATAATATTAGACAAACTTATTATCTGCCTTCTTTCTGAGTTTCTTTTTATGTAATCGTCTCTTAGTGATTTTGTGAATTTTTTATTTATCATATTTTTATTTTGATACTCTAAACACCTCGTCGATAGTGGTTAATCCTTTTAGGGCTTTTAAAATACCGTCCTGTATTATACTTATCATTCCATTTTCTATTGCTTTTAATTCGATATCTCTATCACTAATACCTTCAGTGTTAATTAGCTTTCTAATCTCATCGTCTATTTCTAAAACCTCATAAAGACCAAGTCTTCCTTTGTAGCCTAACATATTACATTTATTGCATCCTTTAGATTTATAGAATTTTAAGGTTTCTGGAATTTTAATGTTTGGATTTTTAATGCTTTCTAGGATTTTTTTAATTTCAAGCATGGTTGGTTCGTCTATTACAATCTCTTCTTTTTCACAAAATTGGCAGCTTTGTCTGACTAGTCTTTGGCCTATTGAACATTCAAGAGCGTTGGCTAGCATTTCTCTTTTTACTCCCAAACCAGTGAAGCGAGAAACTGCTCCAGCTGCACTATTTGTATGTATAGTTGAAAGAACTAAATGTCCGGTTAAAGCCGCCTCAACTGATATTTCAGCTGTTTCATCGTCTCTTATCTCTCCAATCATCATAACGTTGGGATTTTGCCTCAAAAGAGATCTCATAGCAGCTGCAAAGGTGTAGCCACTTTCATTGTCTGTCTGAGTTTGTATTATTCCTTCCATTTGGTATTCAATTGGATCCTCTACGGTTATTATTTTTACGTCAGATGTGTTTATTTTCTTTAACATGCTGTATAGGGTTGTTGTCTTACCACTACCGGTTGGACCAGTCGCAAGAATAATACCTTTAGTCTTGCTCATTGATCTTTTTATTGCAGGTAAAGAATATTCTTCGAATCCTAATTTTTCTATATTTAATCCTTCTGAACCACCGCTTAAAATTCTTATTACAACTGTTTCTCCAAGCCCACCAGATATTATTGAGACACGACAATCAATTTTTGATTTTTCTGTGAATATAGTAAAGCGTCCATCGGATGTGGCTTTTTTGATATTAGTCTCTATGCCGATAAGTATTTTAACTTCATTAATCATTGATAAATACATATCTTTTGATAATTCAAAGATATCATGAAGAACGCCATCTATTCTGAAGCGTATTTTTACATTATTTTCAGTTGGTTCTATGTGCAGATCTCCAGCGTTACTTTTTAGTGCTAGGGCCATTATTAATCCCATTACTTCTTTGGTGGTAATTTCTTTGGCTAGGTTATTCAGTTTATCTTTTTCAACTAATAGAGAAGAAGCTCTTTCTAATTCTTCATTCTTTATTTTTATTCCTCTACCCATTGTTTTTGATATAGTGATATCATAAAGATGATCTATATAATCAAAAACTCCAATAACTCTATACACCTCATCTAAACTAGTTAATCCTTTTACAACTTTAAGTACTCCGTCTTGCAACATGGTCACCATCCCATTTTCTATTGCCTGTTGCAGTATTTTGAAAGAAGGGGCCTCGTCTATTGTTAATTGTTTTAATTTTTCATCCATTGTGAAAACTTCGTATATACCAATTCTTCCTTTATATCCAGTGCCATTGCAATTTTCACATCCACCACCAGCTTTATATAGTGCTGGAAGGGGGTTTGGAATGTCAATTTGTGCCTTAGGGGAAATTACTCCTAAAATTTTCTTTACTTTTAATTCTTCTTCTTCGTCTAGCACGTGTATCTCTCTGCATTTTGGGCATATTTTCCTAATCAATCTTTGTCCAATAACAGCATTTATAGCTGGCACTAAGAAGTATGGTTTAATTCCCATGTCAATTAATCTAGGTATGACACCAGCAGCATCGTTAGTATGAAGGGTTGATAACACTAAGTGACCAGTTAAACTAGCCTGAACTGAAATCTCGGCTGTTTCTAGATCTCTTGTTTCTCCAATCATGACTATATCAGGATCTTGTCTTAAAATTGATCTTAATCCATTGGCAAAGGTGTATCCATTTTTAACATCTATTTGACTTTGATTTATGCCTTCTAGTTGATATTCAATAGGGTCTTCGAGGGTTATTATTTTTGTTCCTGGTTGGTTTAGTTTATTCAATATTGCATAAAGAGTGGTTGTTTTACCACTACCGGTAGGGCCAGTTGTTAAAACTAGGCCGTTAGGTTTTTCTATCTCAGACCTTAGCACCTCGTATGCTTGAGGAGTTAATCCTAAATCTTCGAAAGATAAACCAACAGCACTTGATTGCAGTAATCTCATTACGACACTTTCTCCATAAGCAGTTGGAAGAAATGAAGATCTAACGTCAACCCTATCATCTTTTAGAAATATTGAATATCTACCATCTTGAGGTTTATCTTCTATATTTATTTTAACTCCAGCTAATATTTTCATTCTGGATATTATTTTTTTCCATTTTGATTTATCTATTAGAGCTGCTTCTTGCAGTATTCCATCAATTCTTAATCTTACAACTATTCCTCTATCTTCGGCCTCTATATGAACATCACTTGACCCAATTTTTAAAGCTGTTGCCAGTATTAGGGTTACTACATCTGATATATTTACTTCGTTTACTTTTTTGTTTAAACTTTGATAATTTTCAATATCATTTTTAAATCTCTCTAAATCTTCTTCTTTTATTTCAACACCTGTATTTATTTCTTTTACTTTTGGAACTGATTTATATACATGCATAGCAGTTTCAAAACTGCTTTCTGATATTATGTACACCTTACTTTTAGTGAAGTATTTTTTATCTAATTCACTTTCTATTTCCTGAACTTTTGGATTCTCAGGACTTATTGCTCCTAATCTAATGTTTTGTCCATCGTAATAGAAGCAGACGAGTTTTTCTTTCTCGGCCACTTCTTCAGGTATTAGAGCTATAGCTTCAGGGCTTATTGGAAAAGAGAAGAGATTAACATAAGGAAGACCCAAACTTGAGGCCTTTGTTTGAGCCTGTCTTTCTAATTCTTTTGTTTTTATCTCTTGTTGTTTATTAACAAATTTTCCTTGCACGCTTTCATCATCATCTTTTCCGTCTTTGTTTAATAAACTTGATATTGAATCAAAACCACTCATAATTATTATTAAGATTTAGGAGTTTCTTCTGAGAAAATTCTTTCAATTTTACTACTTGTTTGTTTGTCTTTTATTTTCATAAAAAGATTTGTCCATGAGCTAATTTGAAAGGTGTTTATAATAGCGCTACCTATTATCATTATAGCCATTGCTAGAAGTATAGCCAGAACTACAACACTCCAGAAAAAAGCCTGTGAGGCTATTATGAAAATTGAAGAAGTCATAGCAACGCCAATTAATAGTATCAAAACTAAAAATGTTATAGTCGATATGATAAACATGGCTGCGATGTTTATGAAAAATAGTGTTATAGCGATTTCAACACTAATTAACCAGTTATCTTTAAACAGCTTCCAAGCAGCGCTTAAAGAATCTTTAAACTTTTTACCATCTACCACTATATATGCTATTGCATATTTAAATACAAAAGATGCAATAAGGATAACAGGTATAATTAGTATGAATAATAATCCGTAAATAAGGGTTAGAGTTGAACTTTCTCTGATAAGAGCCATAACCAACAATAGGCTAATTAGCAATGTGATTCCATTAATTA
>JBAYSI010000022.1:0-11735 GCA_041676225.1 Patescibacteria group bacterium
AAATAATACAAATAGGGGTGGTTTTTGGTTTATTGCTCTAGTTTTATCCCTTATTTTGGGTTTTTTGGGGGGAATAATATCGTTTTTTTATTACAAGGATTTTTATTCAGATTATACTTTTTCTTCTAATTTAGACCTTGATTATTGGCAGTATGGCGGAAGTAGTTTTGTAATTCGTGATGCTAAAAATGTAACAATAAGCCAAGACTTAAAAATTGAAGAAAATTTAAATTATTTTAATGAGGCTGTTGTTTCTTTTTATGATAATAAAGACCTTTTGTTATTGGATGATGGTCTTTTTTCTGGAGTTGTTATAAGTAGTGATGGCTGGGTCCTGGTGAATACTTTAGGACTGAACTTGGATAAAAACCTAGATAGCAAAATTAAAGACTATATTGCCATCTCTAAAAAATCAAAAAAATCTTACATGGTTGAGGATTTTTCTTACAACGAAAAGTTTGGTTTTTTAATGGTTAAATTAAAAGGTGTTAACAACTTTAGTGTAAAGAATATTTCTGGTTTTCAGGATTTGAAATCTGGTAAATCGGTTTTACTTTACAACTTTGCAGGGGATGTTGATTCTGCTATAATTAGTTCTATCAATTCCAAAGACTCTTATATAAACACAGATAACTTCATAAGAGAAATAAGTATAAGCAAAGATGTTAAAGATGAGTTTAAAAATTCCTTTGTCTTTGATTTGGATGGAAATTTGCTAGCTATGGTTTCTAGTGATTTGGGTGTTTATTCTCTTAGTAACTATAGGTCTGCTATTTTTAACTTCTTTAAGAGTAAAAACTTTGTTGATTATAACTTTGGCTTGACCTATGTTAATTTATCCAACGTATTTAATGCCGATTCCAATGCCGTCTCAGAGGGCGCTTGGATATATAACAATAATTCACTAGCAGTAACAAAGGGATCTTTAGCTGATTTGTCCGGAATTAAAACTGGAGATATAATAACCATGGTCAATGATTACAAGATTGATTCTAGGAATGACCTTTTTGATGTTCTAAATAGTTTTGCCACTTTAGATAATATAACCTTGCAGGTTGTTAGAGGGGGAGAGCTTTTGAATATTAGTATGATTTTGGAATAAAATTGTTCAATATGAGAATAAAAAAAATAGATAAAAGCATTTCCAATAAGAGAGTTTTATTAAGACTCGATCTTAACGTGCCAATTAAAAACTCAGTTATTAGAGAGGATTTTAAAATTAAACAATCTCTAAAAACTATAGAGTTTTTGTTGAGAAATAATTGCCAGATAATTATTGTTAGTCATTTGGGTAGACCAAATGAAGGTGTTTTTAATAAAAAAGAATCTCTTAACCCCATAGCTAAACATTTATCAAATCTTTTATCTAGGAGAGTAGAGTTCTTAGGATTTGATAAGTATTCAAAGTTTAAGGATATTAGAGATAAGATTTCGATTTTGAGTAAAAAGGGTTCTAGAGTTTTTGTTTTGGATAATATTAGATTTTTTAAGGGTGAGGATAGAGATTGTTTAAAATTGGGTAAATCTTTGGCTAGTTTAGCCGACGCATATGTCAATGATGCCTTTGCTGTCTCTCATAGAGCTAACTCTTCAGTCTCAGCTGTTAGGAAGTATATTGATTCTTATTCTGGTTTATTACTTCAAAAAGAAATAGATAATTTAAATAAAGTTTTAAAACCCAAGAAGCCATTAGTTCTAATAATGGGAGGAGCGAAAGTTTCTAGCAAGGCTCCAATTATAAAAAATTTGTATAATAAAGCTTCATATATTTTATTAGGTGGAGCTTTGATAAATAATTTCTATTTGGCTAAGGGTTTTAATATAGGCGACTCTATTTTTGATTCAGAGTCTAAAGATTTAATTAAGGGACTTATAAGTTCAAAGAAAATAATATTACCGATTGATGTTGTGGTTTTATCAAAAAACTCTAAAGGTAAAGAAGTTAAGCTTGTAAGAAAACCTTCCGAGGTTCAAGATGGTGAGTCTATTTGTGACATAGGGCCAGATACAATAAACCTATTTTCTTCATATATTAAGAAGGGTAAAACTATAATTTGGAATGGCCCAATGGGTATGTTTGAGGATGATAGATTTAAAAATGGTACAATATCAGTAGCCAGTGAAGTCGCGATTTGTTCTAAGGGCGTAGTTTTTGGTTTAGTCGGTGGAGGCGAGACTGTAGAAGCTTTAAACTTATCAGGATTTAGTTCATATGTAGATTGGGTTTCCACTGGTGGTGGAGCTATGCTTGATTATCTTTCTGGTAAAAAAATGCCTGGCTTAGAATAATTAAATTCATTAAAAAATTAACAATTAATAATAAAAAAAAATTATGACAAAAATTAAAGAAGTTAAAGCTAGAGAAATATTAGATTCTCGCGGCAATCCAACTGTAGAAGTTAAAGTTTTTCTTGATAATGGTATTTCAGCTAAAGCTGGTGTTCCGTCAGGAGCATCAACTGGAATTCATGAAGCCTTTGAACTTAGAGATGGAGATAAAAAAAGATACGGAGGTAATGGTGTGTTAAAGGCGGTTAAAAATGTAAATACAATAATTAACAAAGCCCTAAAAGGTGAAGATGTTTTTTCTCAAGAAAAAATAGACAAAAAAATGATAAAGTTAGATGGAACTAAGAATAAAAAAAAGTTAGGAGCTAATGCCATTTTAGGTGTTTCTATGGCTGTTGCTAGGGCAGCTGCTGCTGCTAAGAATCAAGAGCTTTTTCAATATTTAGCTGAAACATATTCTTTTGATAATAGTTACAAGATACCAACTCCAGCGTTTAATATATTTAACGGAGGTAAGCATGCTGATACTAATCTTGACTTTCAAGAGTTTATGATTATCCCAAATGTTAATATTGAGACTTTTTCAGAGAAATTAAGAATGGGTTCTGAGATTTTTCATGAATTAGGAAGAGTTCTTAAAGAGCACAACCTAGATACTGACGTTGGAAATGAAGGTGGTTATGCTCCTAATATTAGCTCAACAGTTTCAGCTTTAGAATATATTATATCGGCTGCTGAAAGAATGTCTTATAAGCCGGGAGCTGATGTTTTTTTAGGTACTGATGTCGGTTCTTCTGAATTGTATAATGAAAAGGAGGGTAAATACGTTTTCTCATTAGATGATACAAAGTTAAGTTCACTTGATCTAATTACTTTATATCATGAATGGGCAAAAAAATATTATATGGTATCAATTGAGGATGGACTAGCAGAAGATGATTGGGATAATTGGGTTACTTTAACTAAAGAGCTAGGGGATAATGTAATGTTGATAGGTGATGACCTTTTTGCCACAAATGAAAACAGACTGAAGAAAGGCATTAAGAGTAAAGCTGCCAATGCAATTTTAATAAAACTTAATCAAGTTGGGACTGTTAGTGAGACAATGCAAACAATTAAGTTAGCTCAAAAGAATAACTACAAGTTAATGGTTTCGCATCGTAGTGGAGAGACAGTAGATGATTTTATAGCTGATTTAGCTGTAGCCGTTTCAGCTGAATACATTAAATCTGGATCTCTTTCAAGAGGCGAAAGATTAGCTAAGTATAATAGATTATTAGAAATAGAAGAGCTTTTAGCTTAATTTTTATGAATGATTTGGCAAGAAAAAAAATTGTATTATTAACTATAAACGGTTGGGGTATCTCTTCCGATTTAAAAAATAATGCTATAAGAAAGGCTAATATAGAGGACTTTAAGGACCTTGTTAGTAGTTATCCCTCTAGTTCTATTAACTTGCCTTTTGTTAAGCTTAGTGATAATTATAGGTCTATGGGCCTTGGCTCTAAAGAGTTGAAGTCTTTGAATAATAACTCTCTTTCTAGAATACTAGAATCTAATAATTTGAATCAAGTCAAAATTGCTGATAGTGAAAACTTTCCTCTGGTTTCAGTATTTTTTAACGGATCTGAAGATAGGCTTAATAATGAAGAGTGGTGTTTAATTGAGCAAAACGAAGGAATTTTTGATAGGTTTCTAAGCATAGACGAGAGAATAACTAAGAAAACTATTTCTTGTATAAAATCAAATCAATATGATTTTATCTTTTCTAATTTGTCTGAGATAGGTAAATCTGTTTTTGGGGGTAATTTTGACAATACTGTTTCTTCGGTCGAAAGGACATCTTCAAGTCTTAAAAAGATAGCCAAGACAACTTTAGATAGTGATTATGTTTTAATTGTTATAGGTGCTTATGGTTCTGCTGAAGACTCTTTTAATGTGAACACAAATATTTCCAACACGTCTAAAAACTCTAACCCAGTCCCCATTCTTATTATAAGTAATAATTATAGGGGTAAATCTATAGGCTTAGAGGAAGCTCCTAATAATGATTTAAGCTTAATATCTCCACAGGGTGACTTTACTGATATAGCTCCTACAATTTTAAATATAATGGGAATAGATATTCCAGAAACTATAACCGGAGAAAGTTTCGTATAGACTAAAATAATAAAAAAGAGAAAGCTTTATAAGTAGCTTTCTCTTTTTTATTGTTTTGATAATTCTTTTATATAAAGAAAAATTGATATATTAAGATAGATATAATAATACCAAGCAAGCTTCCAGCCACAACCTCTTTAAGTGTGTGTCCTATTTTGTCTTTCATTTTTGGATATTTCTCATTTAAGAACTGATCATCTTTTAAATCTTTAACCAAGACATTTATAACTCCACCTTGTTGCCCTAAATACATTCTTAGTTTTAATGCGTCATTTATTATTATAACAGCAAAGGCTAAACTAAGAGCAAATAAGCCAGACTGAGCTGTTTCAACTAACCCTATAATAGTAACCAAAGAGACAACAAAAGCACTGTGTCCAGATGGCATGCCGGCGTATGTAAAGGCGAAGAAATCCCTTATCTTCATTTTGTTTTTCTTGATCAGTACTATTTTTATAGCTTGAGCAGTAGCGGCAGCTATAAAAGGGGTTATTAATATTATATAGTTTTGCATACTTTTATACGTCTAAATTTGTAACATTTTTAGCATGGGTTTGAATAAACTTTTTTCTCTTACTAGCATCATCACCCATCAACATATCAAATATTATATCTGCAGCAGCAGCATCTTCTATACTAACTTGTTTTACTATTCTACTTTCTGGGTTCATTGTTGTTTCCCATAGTTGGTCAGGATTCATTTCACCTAAACCTTTATATCTTTGGATGAATAGTTTTCTAGCTTTTTTTTCTTTACTTTCTTCTTCGGCTTCTTCAGTTTCTTCTTCTACAATATCCTCTTCTTTTAAATCTCCTCCAAGCTCTTTAATTATTTCTAGCTTTTCATCTTCGGAATATGCATATTTATACATACTTCCTTTTTTTATTTGATAAAGTGGAGGTTGAGCAATATATATATTGCCATTTATTATTAATTGATTGAAATATCTAAAGAATAAAGTTAGAAGTAGAGTTCTAATGTGTGATCCGTCAACATCGGCATCAGTCATTATAATTATTCTGCTGTATCTTAATTTTTCTACGTCCAATTGGTCTCCAATATTTGTTCCTAGTGCTATGATTAAACTTTTAATTTCATTGTTTACTAGCATTTTGTCTAGTCTAGCTCTTTCTACATTTAAAATTTTACCTCTTAATGGTAAGATGGCTTGGAATCTTCTATCTCTTCCTTGTTTTGCACTTCCACCAGCAGAGTCTCCCTCTACAATGTATAATTCACATTCTTCAGCTTTATTACTAGAACAATCAGCTAATTTACCGGGCAGAGTCATTCCTTCTAAAGCTCCTTTTCTTAATATTGAAGCTCTAGCTGTTCTAGCTGCTAGCCTAGCTTGAGCTGATAGAAAACATTTTGATATTATATTTTCAGCTTCCTTTGGATTTTCTTCTAAGAAGGTTAAAAAGGTATCACCAAAAATTTGCTCAACATGATTTTTAACTTCAGCATTTCCTAGCTTTCCCTTTGTTTGTCCTTCAAATTGAGGGTTTTCTATTTTAACACTAATTATGGCAGTAAGACCCTCTCTAACATCTTCTCCCGTTAAGTTTTCGTCTTTATCTTTTAATATGTTTTTACTCCTAGCATAAGAATTTAATGTCCTTGTTAAAGCAGTTTTAAATCCGACTAAATGAGTTCCTCCATCAATATTATATATATTATTTGCAAATGGTAAGGTTGTTTCATTGAACTCATCGTTGTATTGAAGGGCTATTTCTACTTTTGTTGTTTCTGTTTCTTTTTCTGTATAAAAAACTGTTTCATGTTTTACATTTTTTTGACGATGAAGCGATTTAACGTAAGACTTGATGCCACCCTCGAAATAGAACTTGTATTTTTTCGCTTTATGACCTGGTCTTTTATCTATTATATTTATTTTAATACCCTTTGTTAGATAAGATTGTTGTCTTAATCTTTCGAGTATTCTTTCCCAGTTAAATTCAGTTTCGGAAAATATTGTTGCGTCTGGTTTAAAGGTTATTATTGTTCCGGTTTTTTTAGTAGTTCCTACTGCTTTAATATTCTTTTGTGGTTTTCCTATTTTATATTCTTGCTCCCAAACCTTACCTTCTCTATGTATTTCCGCTTTTAAATATTCACTTAAGGCGTTTACTACTGAAACTCCAACACCATGAAGACCTCCAGAAACCTTATAGCCTCCTCCACCGAACTTACCTCCAGCATGAAGCTTGGTTAAAACGGTTTCAAGAGCAGATAATCCAGTTACTTTATGTTTTTCAACTGGTATACCTCTTCCATCATCTTCAACACTAACCATTCCATTTTCCAGGAGGCTTACTGTTATCTCCGTGGCATGTCCAGCCATTGCTTCATCGATACTGTTATCAACAACTTCCCAGATTAAATGATGTAATCCAGTTGATGAAGTTGAGCCAATGTACATACCCGGTCTCTTTCTTACTGGGTCTAAACCCTCTAAAACTGTTATAGCATCAGCTCCATAGCTTGATTCAATTTTATCTTTACTTGCCATATTTATGTATAAAAATTAATAAATTTAATAATATAAAAAAACAAACAAAAAAGCGAAATTCGCTTATTTCTTAGTGTTTAATCTGTTTTTATTATAGCAAAGTATTTATTTGGAGTAAAGAGCGCCGAGAAATAAATTTCTTTGACTTTTAACTAATTTTTATATAAAATATTGGTATAAGTAAAAAAATATTAAAAAATATGTCTAAAATTTTAGTTACAGGAGGTGCTGGCTTTATAGGGTCTAGTTTGGTGGACAAATTAATAAATGATGGCGAGGATGTTGTTATTGTTGACAATCTATACAGTGGGAAGGAAAGCTACTTAAATCCAAAAGCTAAGTTCTACAATATTGATATATGTGACGAGAAGATTGAGGATATTTTTTCTGAAGAAAAATTTGATTATGTTTGCCATTTGGCGGCTCAAATTGATGTTAGGAAGTCAGTAGAGGACATGGAGTTTGATAACAAAGTGAACATATTGGGCTCTATTAATATTTTAGAAAATTGTAATAAGTTTGGTGTTAAAAAAATAGTTTTTGCCTCTTCTGGGGGTGCGGCCTATGGATTCCCCGAAGTAATCCCAACACCAGAAACATACCCTACTAATCCAATTTCTCCTTATGGTATAAACAAATTGTCTTTTGAAAAGTATTTAAATTATTTCTATAAAGTTTTTGGTCAAAAATATACAGCTCTTAGATTGGCCAATGTTTACGGACCCAAGCAGTACAAGGGTGGAGAAGCTGGAGTTGTGGCTATTTTTTCTAGTAATGCGGTTTTAGGAAAGAAAAGTTATGTTAATGGGGATGGCCTACAGACAAGAGACTATACATATGTTGATGATATAGTTTCAGCTTTTATTCTTGCTATTAAAAATGAATTTGTTGGAGTATTGAATATAGGTACGGGGGTAGAAAAAAATTTATTAGATATTATTTCTGCAATAGAATCTTCTTTTGATGGTAAAATGGACATAGAGCATCAAGAAGCTAAATTAGGAGAAGAAAGACGTAGTGCTTTGGATAATTCTTTAGCTAGAGATAATATTTTATGGGAACCAAAAATATCTTTAGAGGAGGGAATAAAGAGAACTATTGAATGGACTAAGGGTAGTTTAAATTAATTATTTATTATGCCTAAAAAAATTATAGCTGCTAACTGGAAAATGAATCTAGATTATGATCAATCTTTATCTTTGGCTACTAAAATAGCTGAAATTTTAAAGATTAAGAAATCTAAAAATGAGGTAATAATTTTTCCTGACTTTATTTCTTTGAGTCCTGTGTCTAGTGTTATTAAAGACAGTCAGGTTATTTTAGGTGCTCAAGATGTAGCACCTTTTTCTAATGGTGCTTATACTGGTGAGGTTGATATAAGAAATATAAAGCAAGTTTCTTGTAAATATGTTCTAGTTGGCCACAGTGAAAGAAGGTCTTATTTTTCTGATGATAATTTTATAGCCGATAAAGTAGCTAAAGTTTTAAATACAAAGGGAGTTTCTCTCATTCTTTGTGTTGGTGAAAAATTAGAAGAGAAAAAGAGAGGGGAGACCAAAAAAATTATTAAAAAGCAATTAAAAGATGCCTTTTCCAAGGTTTCAATTAAAGACCTTAATGGTGGAAAAATAATAATAGCTTATGAGCCGGTTTGGGCTATTGGAACTGGCTTGATAGCCCTTCCTAATGATGTTGAAAATATTCATAAAGAGATTAAAAAAATGCTTCCCTCGAATTTAGCCAAAGAACCTAAGGTTATTTATGGTGGTAGTGTTAATGCTGATAATTTCCTTGACTTTCAAGGCTTAAAAAATGTAGATGGTTTTTTAATTGGGGGCGCTAGCTTAAAGGCTGGCACCTTTTTAGATATAGCTTATAATTTTTAAATATATGTATAATACTTGGCCCTTAATTTTGATAATGGTTTGCCTAATGATAGTTATTTTTATAATTTTTAAAAAGTTCCCAGCTTTAGCTGTTTTGGATGTTGAAAATATTCCAGAGGAAAAGGAGCAGCAAATAAAAGAAAGGATTATTAAAAGTAGAATTAAGAGAAAATTTACAAACTTAGACAGATTATTTGGAAGCTTGAGCTCTTTTTTTGCTAGTGTATATAATAAGGTTTGGAGCAAGTTGGAAGATTTTAAAAAAAGACAAGAGAAAATTATAGACAAAGAATCAATGTCTGAGAATAGTGAAGGGGAGCAAATCAAAATATTATTTTCTCAAACTGAATCACTTGTTAAAGACTATAAACTAAACGAAGCAGAGCAGAAATTGATAGAAATTATAAGTATAGATGATAAAAATTTAAATGCCTTTTCTGAATTGGGGGAGCTTTATCATGAAGAGGGTAAACTACAAGAAGCTAAACAAACTCTTCTTTATGCTTTAAAATTGGCAGAAATTGAAAATATTAAAGTTGAACAATCAAAAATAAATTATAATTTAGCATTAATAGCTAAGGATTTTAATGATGTTGATGGCGCTATTTTGTATCTCTTAAAGGCTTTAGATATAGATTCTAATAATCCTCGTTATCTTGATTTAATGCTTGATTTATGTATAATTAAAAAAGATCATAGTTTAGCAGAGGAATATTTAGATAGAATTAAAGAGGTCAATCCAGAAAATCAGAACATAATTAAATGGGAAGAAGAAATAGGTAATTTGCCGAAATAGCTCAGTTGGTAGAGCGTTTCCATGGTAAGGAAAAGGTCACGGGTTCAAATCCCGTTTTCGGCTCAAGTAATCTAGTTTTTTAACATTTAAAAGAAGGAGGTAAAATGACTCTACCTAGAGACAACCTGAGAAGTAAAAAGAAGACTGAAACAAAAAGGAGACCTTCTAAAAAGAGAAAACATAGTCATCCAAAAGCTGTTTCCTGGCATCATATTTTGCCAAGGAGTAGAGGAGGGACAGATGATGAGTCTAATAAGGCAAAAATAATCTTATTACATCATCGCAACTTCCATGGACTATTTCAGAACATGACCCCGCATGAGGTTTTAGCTTTTGTTGAAGTATTCTTTTTTCAGAAAGAGAAGTTTATTAATGATTATTATTTTAACAGAGAATCTATTTATAAAGGTCCAGAGAACTTTATAAAAAAAGATTCTAGGTTGAATAGTTATCATTATCTAAAGTTTTGCTCCTTGTTCCAAGGAATGAATCCTTTTGAGATTTTATCTTATTTGGAGAAATATTTTTGGAATAAACAAGAATTTTGGGTTAATGACTATAGAGAGAATAGAGATTATTATCTTGATATGATCGAATCTCTTTAGAGTTTTAACCACAAAGAGGCTGTTTTTTTAAGCAGTCTTTTTTTTGTGTTGACATTTTTATAAAAATATGATACAATTATGACGTATTTAGTAGGTTCTTTGAAAAACAGATTTAATAATTATTACTCAAAAGTCTTTTGTTTAAGAAGATTTTTGAGTAATAATTGTGTAAATCTTAAAAAAAAGAAAAAAGATGGAAAATGTAAAACTTGTTGGCCCATGGGGTCTGTTTGCATCAGTGGTCGCTGGTGTTTGTTTGGTGCTGTTGCTTTTGTTAACAACATTCGTGCCGTTTATTCCGGCTTTTATAGTGACCATATTGATTTTTTTATTAATCATGTGGAAAACTATTTTAAGGGGTTGGTATTTTGTTAGAGATTGCGGTATTGGCGATCTTAAGGGTAATAGACTAGTGTCTATCCCTAAAAATTATGCATTAATCCTTAACTATAACGGGGTTTATGTAGGTGAGCCTTTGCTCGATGGACAATATGTTATATTTCCCTTATTTGGGTTTTATAAGGTAGAGTCTATCATTCATGCAGCAAGCAATCAGGTCTCTGTTTTTGGTAAAAATGGAGATGATAAAGTTGATTTTGCTGGTGGTGCTACCGCTAAAGTTGATGCAGTTATTAATTTTAGAATTTGTCAAACTGATTTAAATAGCAATATTGAAAAATATGCTTTTGAAAGAGAGGCTGATAAAATGATAAAATCTAAAATTACATCTTTGCTTCGGGCTCATTTAGGTGCTGTAACTATTGGAGAAGCTCAGAAAGGGGAAGTCTCTATTGAAGAGCTTAAGGGGGTTCATGACGCGGAAGGATTATTTGATGAAATTATCTCAAAATATGGTATTGAAATAACCTCTGTTAATATAGAGGATATTGAACTGCCAAAAGAGGTAATTGACGCAAATATGGAGAAAGTTAGAGCCGAAGCTTCATTTAGAGCATCAGAAAGTAAGGCTAAAGAAATGACAACCTTAGCTCAAGCTAGGGCAGATTCTGTTAAGATAGAGTCTGGCGCTTTAGCTAGTCAGGTTAAGTTATTATTAAAGGCTGGTGGAGATGAGTTGAAACCAGATATGGTGTTGGCTTATTTAGCTGAAACTGAAAAATGGAAATCTATGAAAGCTTCTGATAAAGCTTTTATTATTGATCAAGGCAAATCAGTTGCTGGCATGTTGTCAGCGCTTAAATCTATTGGAGCGTAATGGAAGAAGAATCATTAGGAAGAGGTGCTAAAACTGAAGCAGTTAAATCACCTAAATGGTATCAATTTTTATGGTATCAATTTTTTGCTGGTATTTTTTCCGGTAAATCATCTTTGAGAAACCTTTTTTTAGCGATAATGATTGGTTGTTTGCCTTTTATTGTCACTTGGTGGATTGTAGGACTTTTTTTCTATTTTGATTCTCCCGGTTTTGTCGGAGTTGAAACTTGGAATTATTTTATTAGACTTTTCGTATCACTTTTTATTACTG
>JBAYSI010000023.1:0-11686 GCA_041676225.1 Patescibacteria group bacterium
CAGTTTGCAGGGTTGGCCGTTCAAATTGAGAAAGAATTAGCCAGAACAAGGTCTGTTAAAAGATGGAGAAGCTTGAAAAAATAATATTTTTATGTTAATAATATATAGCTAGTTCATTGATTTTAAAACCAAAAAAATAAATAATAATGAGAAATGTAAAGAGATTTTGGCAAAGGATTTATTTGGAAAAGTTTGGTTTAAAAGTAAATTTTTCAAAACTAATAATTCCTAAAAGTTATGACCCCCAAGACTATTTTATAGTTTTGATGCCTAAAAACCTTAGCTTAGAAAAAATCTTAAAGGTTATGGAAAAAGAATTTGGTTTCTGGTTTTATACTGATGTAAAAAACCTTAAATCTATTTTTGACAAAAAAGACCTTAAGGTTAGAAAAAATTCTTTAGCAGTTTTTAAGCGCAGTATCCATCCAGAAATTGAGCTTATTAACAATGAGGAGTTATCTGCTTTTCAGAAAGAAAAAAAATTTATTAATATAATAGAAAGTGCTCTATTAGAGTTAATGTTTTTTTATCAAAGTGGTGGTCATCTAGATTCAGAAAAAGAAACGGTCTGTTTTTCTACTGTTGATCTAGATGGTTATCCCGCTGTTACTTTTTGGGATAAAGCTAAGAAAGAGTTTTCGATTTTTTTCCTAGAAGAAGAGTCCATGCTAGATGATAGAATGGAAATCTATTCCAGGGAAAAGGTTTATGAAAAGTAAAAAGTCTTCAATTGAAGACTTTTTTTATATTCTACGAGGTCCGAGTGGGATTCGAACCCACGAATGGCGGTTTTGCAAACCGCAGTGTTAAACCACTTCACCATCGGACCATGAAGACATAATAATATATATTTTTAAAAAACTCAAGTTTAAAGATAAAGCAAGTATTTTATATATTTAATTTAAATTCTTGACTTCATTTTTTATTGTGCTAAAATATTTTTAGCAGTCAGACCATTAGATTGCTAATATAGAAATTAAAACATTAAAGACCAAAATATTAAATTATTTTAAAGTAATTAATATCTTGGTGACATAATCTTATGAAATTAAAACCCTTAAACAGTCATGTTGTTATTAAAGCTTCTTCCAGGGAAGATATTACCAAGTCAGGCATTGTTTTGCCTGATGTTGCTGGAAAGGAGAAACCTGGACAAGGTGAGGTTGTTGCAGTCGGCCCTGGAAAGCTTAATGAGGCTGGGCAAACAGTTGATATGACTGTTAAAATTGGTGATAAAGTTGTTTTTAAAAAATATTCTCCTGATGAAATTAAAATTGATGGAGAAGAATATTTAGTTGTTAATGAAAGTGATATTTTAGCTATTATTGAATAATTATAATTAATATAAAAAACATATGGCAAAACAAATTATATATAATGAAGAAGCAAGAAATGCTTTAAAGGCTGGAGTTGATAAATTAGCTGAGGCTGTAAAAGTTACACTCGGGCCGAAGGGTAGAAATGTTGTTATTGAAAAAGGTTTTGGATCACCTATTATAACTAAAGATGGTGTTAGTGTTGCCAAAGAGGTGGAATTAGAAGATAAGGTTGAAAATATTGGTGCTGAGATGATTAAAGAGGTTGCTTCAAGGGCTAATGATATGGCCGGAGATGGAACTACAACAGCAACCGTTTTGGCTCAAGCTATGATTAGTGAGGGACTAAAACTAGTTTCAGCCGGTGTATCCCCTATTGAAATTAGAAATGGAATTGAAAAAAAGATAGAAGAAATGGTGAAGAATTTAAAAGAGATGAGTAAGATAATCGAAACAAAAGAAGAATTAGCTCAAGTGGCCTCAATTAGCGCTAATGACAAAGAAATTGGTGAAAAAATTGCCGAAGCTATGGATAGGGTTGGTAAAAATGGAGTGGTAACAGTTGAAGAGGGACAGTCTTTTGGTGTTGAGGTTGAGGTTGTTGAGGGAATGCAATTTGACAAAGGATATGTATCTCCATATATGATCAGCAATACAGAAAATATGAAAGCTGAAATGTCAGACCCATTTATTTTAATAACAGATAAAAAGATAAGCTCTATACAAGAAATTTTACCATTACTTGAAAAGGTTGTTCAATCTGGTAAAAAGGATATTGTCATAATAGCTGATGAAATAGAGGGTGAAGCTTTAACAACTTTTGTTCTGAATAAGCTTCGTGGCACGTTTAATGTTCTGGGTATCAAAGCTCCTGGCTTTGGAGATCGCAAAAAATCAATGTTAGAAGATTTAGCAGTTTTAACAGGAGCCAAATTAATCTCTGAAGAGCTTGGTCTTAAATTAGAAAATATCGAATTAGATGATCTGGGTCAAGCTAGAAAAGTAATTGCCTCTAAAGATAGCACCACTATCGTTGACGGCAAAGGGCTTGAGGCTGACATCAAAAACAGAGTTAATCAGATATATAAAGAAATGGAATTAAGTGATTCTGACTTTGATAAGGAAAAACTACAAGAAAGATTAGCAAAATTAACAGGAGGAGTTGCCGTTATCAAGGTTGGTGCTGCTACTGAAACTGAAATGAAAGAAAAGAAAGATAGAATAGAAGACGCTTTAAATGCAACCAGGGCTGCACAAGAAGAGGGTGTTGTTCCTGGAGGAGGATTAGCCTTGGTTTTAGCAGGGGGAGCTTTTTTGGAAAACAAAGAATCTGAACCTGGTGTTAGAATTGTAGACAATGCAATTTTAGAGCCAATTAAGCAAATAGCTAAGAATGCTGGCAAGGATGGATCTTTGGTTTTGTATAATATTATGAATGAACATAAAAAAGGCAATACAAACATAGGATATAATGCCGCTGATGACAGGTTTGAGAATATGCTTGAAGCAGGAATAATAGATCCAACAAAGGTTGTTAGAAGCGCATTGGAAAACTCAGCTTCAGCTGCTATTATGTTTTTAACCGTTGAAACTGTTATCTCAGAAAAAAAAGAAGATAGTTCTTGTTCTTGTAACACTTCTCATATGGGAGGAGGTATGCCTGGCATGATGTAATTCTCTTTGAAATAATAAGAATAAAAGGCTTGATAATTTTCAAGTCTTTTATTTTTATATTTTAATAATTTATGTTATAATTTTTGTATGAAAAAAGAAGAAAATAACAAGAAAATAATAAAAGTTGCCGTTAGTGGATATTTTAATCCTCTTCATGTTGGGCATCTAGAAATGATAGAGCAAGCAAAAAAAATAGGAGATTATTTAATTGTTATATTAAACAACGACCTTCAGGTGGGTGTTAAGGGGCGTATTCCTTTTATGCCAGAAGAAGACAGAATGAAGATTATTAAGTCTTTAAGATGTGTCGATGAGGTTTTTTTGTCTGTAGATAAAGATTTAACTGTCTGTAAGTCGTTAGAACTTGTTAAACCTGACATTTTTGCAAACGGCGGTGACAGAAAAACACTTGATGATATCCCTGAGTATGATATTTGTAATAAATTAAACATTAAGATGGTTGACGGTCTTGGTTTGAAAATTAGATCTAGCTCAACCTTAATAGAGAATGCTAATAAAAAAAAGAAAAAAGAATAGTATTTTCCAGAGTATAAAAAGATTTTTTGTTTTTTTACTTATTGTTTTTTTTGTAATATTTTTTTCCTATGTAAACTTTATTAATTCTTCTGTTGGTAAGAGCGGTCATTTTGTTTTTGTTATTGAAAAGGGCCAAGGGGCTAATAGTATAGTTAACAATCTACACAAGGAAGGTGTTATAGGGTCTAGAAACTTTCTTAAAATATATATAAAAAATTCAAAAGATAAATTGATTTTTAGAGAGGGCTCTTATGATTTGAATTACAACATGACTCCAAAGGAAATAATTAAAGAACTTACTAGTAGTGCTAGTTTAAAACCAGAAAAACAACTTACCTTTATAGAGGGATGGAATTTGAGGGATTACGCAAAGTTAATAGATTCTTCTGGACTGTCAACTGATAATAAATTTTTTAAATTAGCTGGAGAGCCAATGGTTGCCTCTTCTGATATTTATGATTTTTCTGAAGATTTTTCATTCTTAAAAGACAAGCCAAAAAGCTCTAATCTTGAGGGCTATTTATTTCCCGACACTTATCGTTTTTTTGAAGATGCCACGGAAGAAGATATTATTATAAAAATGTTAAGAAACTTTGATCAGAAACTTAGCAAAGAAATGAGAGACGAGATAGAGCGACAAGGCAAAACTATTTATGAAATTATTACAATGGCATCTGTCATTCAAAAAGAAGTTCAAAGTGAAAAAGATATGAAAATGGTTTCTGGTCTTTTTTGGAATAGAATAAAAAACGGGCAAGCTCTTGAATCTTGCGCAACTTTAGCCTATATTTTGGGCATTAATAAGGCTATTTATAGCTTTGAAGACACCAGAATTAATTCGCCATATAATACATATATAAACAGAGATTTACCCCCGGGACCAATAGCAAATCCCGGGCTTAAAGCTATTGAAGCTGCTATTTATCCCACAGAAAACAGCTATAACTATTTCTTAAGTAGGCCAGACACTGGAGAGACTGTTTTTAGTAGAACTTATGAAGAGCATTTAATTAATAGAAATAAATATTTAAGATAATTTTATGAGTGAAAATTCTAAAAAGCTAATTTTGCTAATGTTCTTCTTTGTTGTTGTGGTTATTGTTGTTCCTTTCGTGTTCTTTGTTAAAAAAGAACAAAGAGCTAACAATCCATCTGTTGTTGAGGAGGAGGTTCCAAAAATAGAAGTAGATGAAAATGAAAAAATAGAGGATCCCGCTAAAATACTTGAAGAAATGTTAGAATCTTCTAGGTCTTTAGGACGTTTGCCTATGGGCGAAGAAAAAATAGGTTTTGACTTTGAAGGAAATGAAGACAATTATAACATTGAGTATCTTTCCTTTCTTGATTTTTTTAAAGAAATAAAAGATGACATTACTCCGTCTTTTTCTGACTATTCTTTGCCAATAAACGTAAAAACCGATGTAGTCAATTATTATGATCTTTCTAGACGTTTGGATTTGGACAGTCATTTGGATAATATAAATAACAATGGTTTTTCTGTTTTAGAAAACCAATTAAAAGCTAGGGATTTTTATGGTATATATGACGAGCTATATAACAAGAATATTCCATTGTTAATTACCTCCGATTTTTTAATATATTATTATCAACAATCAGTAAAAAATATTTTTAAATCAGTTGAAGAAAATATTTTTTACAAAAACCTCTGGGATATTAATTATGTTTTATATGAAAAAGCTAGAAAAAGATATGAGGCTAGATTGTTAGAAATTGGCAATGTTAATGACAGAGTTTTAGAAGCGGAAAGATTGGCGGCAGCTTATTTTGCCACATCTTTAGAGCTTTTAAAACCTAAAACTGGACAGGTTGCCAGAAGCGGAGAGCTAGATAAACCAAACTTATTTAGCTTTGTGGAGAGCAGTCTTTATTCTTTTCAATTGCCAGATTATTTAGAGGTGGACGTTTTAAAAGAGCTTTCTTATATTGAGGGCAAAAAAGACGTACATAAATCACCAGTTCTTCTTTATGATAGAAATTATAAAGATTTTGAAATACCAGCTGAGTACAGCAAGAATGCAAAGCTTAATAATTTCTATTTAGCGACTAAATGGCTTTCTTCGACCTTTCCACTTCATTATAGAGGGGCTGATTGTACAGAGTGTTATCTTGATTTTGATGATTGGAGAATTAGCGTTATTAGTTCAGCTATAATATCAGACGATATATTTAATAGCCATAATTTAAAAAATGATTGGGCCAGAATATATAAGACATTGTCTTTCTTTAAAGGACTAAGGGGAGATTTGTCTTATGTTCATTATAGAGATGCTTTGCAATATCTTTTTGGGGAAGAATATTCTATAGCTGAGGTTTTTGCTGATTCAAATCCTGACAATATTAGTAATCTATACAAGTTCCAAGAAAGAGTTCTTGAATATGAGTTTTTACAAATAGAAGGAGCCTTAAATAAAAACAATCAATCTGATAAGGCTAAAATGGGTGTTAAGATGCTTTCGGATTTTTATTGGCCAAATGACTACATATTTAATCAGTTGTCATATCCAAACGTACAGGCTTATCAGGGCGATCAATTTTCTATACCTAGCAGTAATGTTACCTCTTGTAAAATTGACGGCAACACTCATAGATGTAATGGATTTTCCTTGGATGTTATAAAATTAGTCTTTGATGAAAATCTTGACGGCAATAGTTACTACAGAGAAAATTCAAAATACAACAATTATTTAAACCAGGTAAATTATCTAAAAAGCCAAATAAATAGGTTCCCTGATATTTGGCACTATAACACTTATTGGCAGTCCTTGGGGCTTATTAAAAAACTTCTGTCTGTTGATAATAATTTTTTACCAGCCTTCACTAAGAACTCAAACTGGGAGAACAGAAAACTTCATACTGCAGTCAGCTCTTGGGTTAATGTTCAATTGCCAAGTGATGAGCTAGTGGTTTATCAAAAATTTCAAAGAGGAATAACTGATTCTACTGACTTTTCTTTTATGAGGAACAGCTATATAGACCCAAACCTTGATTTGATAAATGAACAAATAGCTAGTATTTCAATGATAAGCGAAATGTTTTCCCTCCTAAAAATAAATGAAGAGCTGAGATCCTTGGCGGTTGAATTAGAGGATATTAGAGTTAATTTGTTAACTGTTAAAAGTATTATGATTAAGGAATTAACCGGAGAACCACTGTCTGTTGATGATATCAGCTTTATTTCAATATTTCCTAGGGAATATAAGGCCTCCTCTCCTGGAGATAAAATCCTGGTGATAACCGACAATAAAAAGATATCTTATGATATTTCTAACCCAAGACTTTTACTGGTTGTCTTTAATAGGGAGGGTCAAAACTATATAGCCGTTGGTCCATCTTTTTCCTATATAGAGAAGAGATAAAAATTGTTAATAAACTCTGGAAAAAGTGTTAGTTTGTGATATCTTTTTTTTGTTGACAAGCTATTTTGTTTGTTGTATTATAGATACATTGTTCGATATATAAACTTAATCTGTTAATATAAAGTGATAATTTATATTAATTAAAACTTTTAGAAGCTTTTATAACCAAGCTAGTGTGGCATTGGCGTTTTTTTGTTGAAAGTCTTCTTGTTTTGTTTTTTTATTTTTTTAAATATTATTTAATTATATAAACTTTATGTCTAGTAATTTGACTACTAAAAATAATGAGCGCCGTTTTTTCACTAGTTTTAGAGAGGCCATGCCAATTCCAGACCTTATTGAATTGCAAAAAGATTCATATAAGTGGTTCTTGGAAGAAGGCCTAGCAGAACTTTTTGATGAAATATCTCCTATAACCGATTTTAACAACAGAGAACTTGAATTGTCTTTTGGAGAGTATTATTTGGATAAGCCAAAATTTAACGAAATAGAGAGCAGAGAAAAAAACATAACATACGAAGCTCCGCTTAGAATAAAAGCTGAACTCCTAAACAAAAAAACAAACGAAAAAAATTCCCAAGAAGTTTATTTGGGAGATTTCCCTTTGATGACTGACAGGGGTACTTTTATAATTAACGGAATTGAAAGAGTTGTTATATCTCAGTTAATTAGAAGTGCTGGTGTTATGTTTACTGCTGATTATGTTAAGGGTAAGAAATACTACGGAGCTAAAATAATTCCTAACAGAGGAGCTTGGTTAGAGATTGAAACAGACGTAAACAAGGTTTTGTGGGTTAGAATAGACAGAAAAAGAAAGGTTGCAGTTACATCTCTTCTTAGAGCTTTTGGCTATGAAAGCGATGAAGAGTTACTTAAAATATTCAAAGAAGTTGATGTTGTTAGAGGAGAGGATGAAATTGGATACATAGAAGCGACAATTAGAAAAGATTTATCTAAAAATCAAGTTGAAGGACTTCAAGAGGTATATAGAAGAGTTAGACCAGGAGACTTGGTTGATGATAAGAATGTTAAACAGTTAATTGAAAACATGTTTTTTAGGTTTGACAGATATGACTTTGGTAGAGTTGGAAGGTATAAATTAAATAGAAAATTTAACGAAGATTTACCAATAAACAAAGAAAATAGAATTTTAAGAAAAGAAGATTTAATAAACATTGTACAAGAGATAATAAGACTTAATATAACAAAAGAACCTGAAGATGATATTGATCACTTAGGGAATAGAAGAGTTAGAGCTGTTGGTGGTTTGGTTCAAAACCGTTTAAGAGTTGGCCTTGCTAGAATGGAAAGAATTATCAAGGATAAAATGAGCGTTGCTGATATTGATTCAATCTCTCCAAATAAATTAATAAATGCTAGACCTGTTATTGCAGTTATGAGAGAATTTTTTATGTCATCTCAGCTATCTCAGTTTATGGATCAGACAAATCCGTTAGCCGAGCTTGAGCATAAAAGAAGGCTTTCTGCTATGGGTCCTGGTGGTTTGGCAAGAGAAAGGGCTGGGTTTGACGTTAGAGACGTGCATACAACTCACTATGGAAGAATTTGTCCTATTGCTACCCCGGAAGGTCCAAACATTGGTCTAGTTGGCCATTTGGCTAGTTATGCCAGATTAAATAATTATGGATTCTTAGAATCACCATATAGAAAGGTTATAAAAGACAAAAAAGGATCTAAGGTTTCTGATGAAATTGTCTATATAGATGCTTTTGAGGAGGAAAAATTTATTGTTGTAGATGCTACTGTACCAATAGACAATAATGGCCACTTTATGGTTGATAAATATCCAGCAAGAAGAGGTGGAAAACCTGAAACTGTTGATGTTTCAGAAATTGACCTAGTTGGTGTTGCCACTAATCAAATTGTTTCTATTGCTACATCCCTTATTCCTTTCATGGAACACAATGATGGTCAAAGATCTTTGATGGGAACAAACATGCAACGTCAGGCAGTTCCTTTGGTAAAAACAGAGGCGCCTGTTGTTGGAACCGGAATTGAGGCAATAGCCGCAATGGATTCTGGCCACGTTATAATAGCTAGTGAAGATGGAGTAGTTGAAAAAGCTGACTCTTTGAATATTGAAGTTAAAAACGGCAAAGGAAAAATAAAAAAATACAGTTTAACTAAATTTTTAAGATCTAACTTCTTAACTTGTATTAATCAAAAACCAATAGTTGAAGCTGGGGAAAAAGTTAAAAAAGGACAAGTTCTAACAGATGGTCCAGCTATAAGTAATGGAGAGTTGGCTCTTGGTAAGAACGTTCTAGTTGCCTTTATGACTTGGGATGGTTATAACTATGAAGATGCTGTTATAATTTCTGAAAAATTAGTTAAGGAGGACGTATATTCTTCTATTCAAATTGAAAACTATACCATAGATGTTAGAGACACTAAACTTGGCCCAGAATTAATAACCAACGACATTCCTAATATTTCAGAAGAAAAACTTAAAAATCTTGATGAAGATGGAGTTGTTAGAGTTGGTGCTGAAGTTTCAAGTGGCGACATATTAGTTGGTAAAATTACTCCAAAAGGAGAAACTAAATTAAGTGCAGAAGAAAGATTGCTTAGAGCTATTTTTGGTGATAAAGCTAAAGACGTTAGAGACTCTTCTCTTTATCTAGAGCACGGAGAACATGGTAAGGTTATTGATGTTAAGGTTTTTTCTAGAGACGAAGGAGACAGGTTGGACGCTGGAGTTTTAAAATCAGTTCAAATTTCAATTGCAAACTTGAGAAAGATACAGGTTGGTGACAAGATGTCAGGCCGTCATGGTAACAAAGGTGTTATTTCTAAGATAGTTCCAATTGAAGATATGCCTTTTATGGAAGACGGAACACCTGTTGATATTATTTTATCACCACTTGGAATTATTTCTCGTATGAACTTTGGGCAATTACTTGAAACTCATATGGGATTAGCTGCTAAAAAATTAGGATATAATGCCGCTACTCCAGCTTTAAACGGTATAACCGAAGATCAAATCAAGCAAGAACTTAAGAAGGCTGGTTATGCTGAAGATGGTAAGGTTGTATTATACGATGGTAGAACTGGAGAAGAGTTTGAAAATAGAGTTACAGTTGGTTATAAATACATATTGAAGTTGAATCACATGGTTGAAGATAAGATACATCAAAGATCAATTGGTCCATACTCTTTAATAACTCAACAGCCTTTGGGTGGAAAAGCTCAATTTGGTGGTCAGAGGTTTGGAGAAATGGAAGTTTGGGCTTTAGAGGGTTATGGAGCAGCTCACACACTTCAAGAGATTTTAACTATTAAATCAGATGACGTCCCGGGAAGAAGTAAGGCTTATGAAGCAATTATTAAAGGAGAAGAAATAGAAAAGCTTAATGTGCCGGAATCTTTCAATGTCTTAATAAGAGAGCTTAAGGGATTGGGTCTAAATGTAGAGCTTTTAGGTGGGAATAAAGAAGTCGAAAAGGAAGATGAAGAGGAAGTTGTTGGTGATGTTGATAGGATAAATATGGCCGACAAGCCTGTTTATACAGAAAGCGACTCTCTTCCTATAGTCGAAGAAAAAGAATAAGCTAAAAACTTAATACATTAATAAAATATTAATTTATATAATATGTTAAACCCTATAAAAACAAGTGATTTTGAGGCGATTAAACTAAGAATAGCTTCTTCTGCTGATATCTTAGACTGGTCTCAAGGTGAAGTTATAAGACCCGAAACAATAAACTACAGAACACAAAAACCAGAAAAGGATGGACTTTTTTGTGAAAAGATATTTGGTCCAGTTAAAGACTGGGAGTGTTCTTGTGGTAAGTATAAAAAAATAAGATACAAAGGAGTTGTTTGTGACAAATGTGGAGTTGAGGTTACAAGAAGCGTTGTTAGAAGAGAAAGGATGGGACATATTAAGCTACAAATACCTTGTACTCATATTTGGTTTCTTAAAGGTCTTTCTTCTAAGATTGGCTTAATCTTAGATTTAAGTGTAATGGCTATAGAAAAAGTTGTATACTTCGCCAATTTTATAGTTACAGATGTTGATGAAAAGTTAAAAGAAGAAACTTTAGAGTTAGTTAAAAAGGAATATAAAGGAAAGGTTAAGAGCATAGAGGCTGATTTTGCCAATAAAATAAAACAAGCAAAAAAAGAGGATAAAGTTCTTGCTGAGGACTTAGAAAAGGAAAAAGAAGAGAAGTTAGCAAGTTTGAGCCAGGATTTTGATAAGGTAAAAAAAGAGTTAAAAGATTTAAAACCTCTTTTGATTTTACCAGAGCAAGAATATCAAGAACTAAGTTTAAGATTTGGACATCTTTTCGAGGCTGGAATTGGGGCTGCCGCTATTCAAAGTTTATTAAAAAGAATTAACCTGGAGAAGACTATAAAAAAGATAGAAGAGAAATTAGAAACAGTAATAGAAACAAAAAAAGAAAGACTAATAAAAAGATTAAAGGTTTTAAAAAACCTAAAAAACAACGGGATGAGACCAGAATGGATGATTCTAGATGTTGTTCCTGTTATACCACCAGATTTAAGACCTATGGTTGCTTTAGATGGTGGTCGTTTTGCTTCTTCTGATTTAAACGATCTATACAGGAGAGTTATTAATAGAAACAATCGTTTAAAACAATTAATGGAATTAAACGCTCCAGAGGTTATTTGTAGAAATGAAAAAAGAATGTTACAGGAAGCAGTTGATTCTTTAATTGATAATTCAGCTAGAAATAGTAAAATGGTCGTTGCTTCAACTGGTCAAAAAAGACAGTTAAAGTCTTTAGCTGACAC
>JBAYSI010000024.1:0-11674 GCA_041676225.1 Patescibacteria group bacterium
ATACCAAGCGAAGAAGATTTTTTAAATCTCATGACATTTTTAAGTTCTGATAGTAGTTATATTTGTGAGGGGGATCCAAGTTTTATATCTAAATCTATATCTAGTAAAAGTTATTGGTCTTTTAGTTCATTGTCAACCTGTTCACCTGGAAATAATATTGAAACAAACAATAGCTCTAATTTAAATATTTTTCCGGTAGGCTTAAGAACTCATATGAATTCTTATGTTAATTTTGGTAATTTTGGTAATTTATTATCGTCTAATTATGGGCATTTTTTAAGGGTAGCCTATTCAAATCCTACTCTTGTTCATATGAATGAATTTCCATATTCTGGTTATTATGCTCTCCCTATACGCTGCTTAAAAGATTAGTTGACTTTTTATTATTTTTATAGTAAGGTTTCTAGAATAATTAAAGAACGTTAACATTTTAAAAGGGAGGTAAAAATGAGTATAAGAGGTAATCGTATTAAAAGATTCTTCGACAAAGTTGTTATATTTTTAACAAAAAACGAAGAAGAAATAAAATTGGAAAGACTTTTTGATAGGCATATTGAAAGGTTTGAAGATTTTGGCTTTCCTGGCCATATCATAGAAAGGATTAAAGAGGATAAAAGGAGAGTTGTGATTTATTCTCTTTATCATGTTTTTGGACCAAGGTGTTTAGAAGCTTTGCATTTTTGTCCAATAATACCCAAATATATTTGGGCAGAAGCTTTTAATAGTCCACTCTTTAAAGTCAATTTTAGAGCTATGTTCAAAATTGATCAAGAAGAATTTTTGAG
The DNA here is from genome assembly GCA_041676225.1 of Patescibacteria group bacterium. Lineage (GTDB taxonomy): Bacteria > Patescibacteriota > Patescibacteriia > Patescibacteriales > UBA12465. The sequence continues at coordinate 786 of JBAYSI010000024.1, forward strand.
AATTTTCGAAGATGATATCGATTCTTCAGAAGTCACGCCTTATTTTATATTTAACTTCGAACCTGGAAGTAATAGATATGTTAAAGGTTTAAATTTTGAGACAGCAGAAAATTTGTTTCAAAAAGTAAAAGTTTTTCCACTTACTTTTGAACAGATAATGTCAACTCTTATTATTTATCCAGAGATGTATAAAGATGGGGAGAAGATTGTAATCTTGCCAAATAAAAGAAAAACCAAAAATTTTATTTATTGGTTTGAAGGGTCTTTTAAATTAGGTGAGTGGAACAATGTTGATATTGAAGAAGTTCCAGAAGCAGCTTTTCCTGTTTATTGGAAAAGAAAATTTTTTGTAAAAAAATAAAGGGGGAGAAGGGGGTTTCGCGGTCGAATTTTTATTCGGCCGCTTTTTTAATTATTTTTTCTGTATAGCTTGCCTCTCCTATTTCTCTTGTTTCTTGTTCTAGATATCTGTCTATATTATTATGCATGTATTCTATCTTTTCTTTTAAATCTTCTACGTCGTTAGTTTTAAATAGTAGCCCTTTATACTCTTTTATTAACTCAACAGCTCCTCCAATGTCAGATGCGATTACTGGAATATTGAAAGCAGAGGCTTCGTAAATAACGCCAGGAGAGTTTTCGTAGCAGAGTGAAGGCATAATCAGACAATGAGATTTAGACAGTTCCTTTTTTAGCTCTTCTTTGTTTAGTCTTCCAGTAAATTGAACATCTTTATATTTTTCTTTAATGTTTTTAAGTTCAGATCCATCGCCAACTATTATTAATTTGCAATTTTTTTTATTTATTTTTTCCCAGGATTTTAATAGTAGTAATATTCCTTTATGTTTTTCTATTTGGCCAATGAAGATGAAATTTGTTTCATTTTCTTTTTTTTCTGTAAATATCTCTCTTTTTATATCTATTGGATTTCTTAAAACTATCTTTTCTGAATTTGGGAAAAAATTCTTTTTTTTATATTCTTCAAGAAGCCAGAAAGAAGGGGATATGACTATACTTGGAGATCCAATTAATTTTCTATTTATTTTTTGATATATTTTAGCTCCAAGAGTATTTAATATTCTTTCTTTGCCAGAGAACATTAGTCCAGAGGGGTGAAGTAATTGTATGTCATGGAGTATGTGAATGTGTTTTGTTTTTATAATCAAGAAGCTTAAAGGTGATAAGCCCATTATATTGTTTGTTATTACTATATCTGGATTTTCCTTGTTAATAATATCTCCTATTTGAGACATTTTTTTAAAATCAAAAAAACTAAATATGTGCCAAAAGAATCTATATATAATGCTGTACTTGCTTAAGTTGTAGTAGTTCGAGTTTATGTAGTGAATATTGTCATCAGTTTTCTTTATTTCAAGATTTTTAGGTTTTGTGGTTATGACAAAAACATTGTGATTTAATTTTTTTAAATCATTGACAATAGTTTCGCTTACTTTTTCAGCACCACCTTTATCAAGTGGTTTGTATAGGTTGTTTATTACAGCTATTTTCATATTAATTTAATACTTTCTAGTATTTTATTTTCTATTACTTTTTCTTCATATTTTTTTAAAAATAATTGATAAGCATTTTCTTCCATTTCTTCTCTTAGTTTGTCATTGTTTATTATTTTTTCAATTTTTTCTTTTAAATCATTTATATCATTAACCTCAGTTATTAGACCGGATATATTATTTTCAAAAACACTTCTAACTCCGGGCAAATTAGAGGCGATAACTGTTGTTTTTGAGGCCATAGCTTCTATTAGAACTATTCCAAAGGCTTCATTACTATTAATTGATGGTAGTATTAAAACATCGGCCATTTGATAGGCTTCTTTTAGTTCTTCAAAGCTAAGTCTGCCACTAAAAACTACTTTATCTTCTATATTAATTTTTTTTGTTAGTTTCTGATAATCATTTTTTAATTCCCCCTCACCACATATTACAAGTTCTGTGTTTTCTATTTTGGCCTCAGAAAAAGCTTTGATTAGAATTTCCAAACCTTTAAAATAGTGAGCCTTATCAAGACCACCTACAAATAGTATTTGCTTTTTGTTTTTATTTCTCTTTTTTTCTTCATTTGGATAGAAATCATTTTTGTTAACAAAAAAAGGTATTTCTATGAATTTTTCTGGATATTTTTTGTAATAGTTTTTTAGCTTACTGTTTTTGATATAGTCAAAAGAAGCGCAAATTATTTTGTCTGCCTTCTTAAACAAATAATTCTTTATAATTTCTTCTGGTAGACTAAGTATTTTAAATATGATGTTTTTTTGTTTAACATCCATGTGGTAGTGAATAATCAGTTTTTTATCTTTATTTAAAATTTTAAAAAGATAGATTATTAAAGATGTCCCAAAGAAAGGGAAGTGAAAGTATATTAGGTCAAACTTCTTTAATTCTTTAAAAAGTCTAAACAATACAGCACCATTTCCTAACTTTAGAAAACTTTTCACCCTAATTACTTTGTCTTTATTGCCTCCATCGTCTTTTCTTTCGGTAGTAAAAACAAAAGAATCATTTTCTTTTTGAAGTATATCTTGAAGTTTTTTAGCTGATGTTCCTATTCCGCTATTGTATGGGGGGTAGGCACAAACTACCTGGGCAATTTTCATAATCTTATTTTTTTGTTATATTATTGTTATGAATATCTTAAATTCTATTAAAAAGAATGCACTAATATTATCTATTCTTTTTATTTCACTAATAGTTAATATTGGCTCTATTTTTTATTATTTTTACAGGTTCAATAACCTTTCTTTTGTAAGCATATTTATTTTGAGCCTTTTGTCTTTATTCTTCTTTTTCTATTTTATCATTTATACCAAGGATCAGCAAGAAGAGCAGTCAAATAAGATAAAGATGTCTTCTTTGTTGATTTCATTATTGTCTTTTTCTCTCTTTTTTATTTTGTCAAAAGCATCAACTGATTTGGCGGTTTCATCTCCTTGGCATTTTTTACCACCCTATTTTTTCGTCTTGTTATTTGTTTTAATTTTATCCTTGGTCTATTTTAAGTCAAGATTAGTTGTCTTGCTGTATTTAATATTCTTTTCGGTTTCTTTTTTTGTTTATCAAATTGCCTTTGGTTACGATCAATTATTACATCAGAGGTCAATGATTGAAATATTGAAGTTTGGCTTTATCGAGCCTAAAACTTTCTATTATATTGGTCAATATTCATTAGAGTTCTTTTTTAATAAGTTGCTACCATTTAGTTTGGAAAATATTAGCAAGTCACTTGTGCCTCTATTGTCGGCCATTTTAATACCAGTAAGCTTTCTTTTTAATTTTAGAAAAGATGAAAAAAATATCAATTTAGTTTTAATTCTGTTACTTCTTTTACCTTTTTCAATTTTTACATATACAGTGCCACAGAATTTAGCTTTTCTTTTTTTGACTTTGATTATCATATTCTCGTCTAATGATAATTTCCTAAAAGAGAGATATGGTTTTCCTTTTATTTTTTTACTATCTTTGTCAGCTTTTTTTATTCATCCAATATCTGGTATCTCAGCTTTAATATTTTTTTCTATATTGTTATTCAAGAAATTTAAAAAGAAAGCTTTAGTTATTCTTTCATACTTGGCTCAAATATTGGTTCTACCTATTTTGTTATTTTTTGTTGGTGGTAGTCTTGCTTTGCCAGATGTTAGTTTTGATTTTTTACAACCTAAAATATTGGGCCAAGAGAATGTTTATTTGAACTTCGTTTATTTTTTCTTTTATAATCGTTTCTATATATTCATATTTTTAATTATTATTTCCCTTTATTTATTTATTAAGAAAAAGGGAGTCAATAATATATTTGTGCTTAACTTTTTTGCCTTATTCTTTTCCTATATAATTAGTCTTTTTGTCTCTTTCCCATTTTTAAGTGATATTGATAAGGGTAGTTATTCTAATAGGTTGTTAATTTCTTCTTTATTATTTTTAATTCCAGCTTTCTTCAATTTCTTTTCAGAATTGGCAGCTGTAGTATTAAAGCAAAAAAAACACTTTCGTTTTTATGTTGGTATTTTTTTCGCTTTATTCCTATTAGCTTCCATATATTTAAACTATCCCCGTAAAGATAACTATTTTAATTCTCGGGGATATTCAGTTTCCAGTTCTGATTTTGAAGCAGTAAGATTAATTGAAGATGTAAAAATTAATGATAATTATATAGTTCTTGCTAATCAGCAAGTTGGGGCGGCTGCTATTAAGGAGTTTGGCTTTAAGAGGTATTATGATGGTTGGCTATATTATTCAGTCCAAACTGGAGGATTGTTTTATGATTATTATTTAAGAATGTTAGACAAGCCGAATAGGGAGCTGATAGAGGAGCTACTTTCTGAAATAGGGGCTGATAATGCCTATGTTGTTATAAATGATTATTGGTGGGCTTATGAGAGGATAATAAATGAAATGAAGGTTGAGGCTGATATTTATTATCAAGTAGATGATGGAAAAATCTCTATATTTCACTTTAACTTTAGGGATTGATGGGTAAATTATATATTTAATATATATCAAAAAACTAAATAATCTAGCATTTCTAGGCTAGAGAGAGGTTTATCTTTGCCTAGCTTGAGTTTTTTATTAAAAATTGCTGAAGTTATGGGCATGAAGTTGTCATCTCCTAAGCTTTTTACTTGCTCTGTAAGGGATTCTTGTCGAACTAGAGTATAAAATTTCTTTACTTTTCTCTCCTATTAAGCTATATTAAATGTATAATTAATAAAAATAATTTAAATAATATGGAAGAAAAAATAATTATAGATGATGAAAAAAGAAAGATAATCGACGAACTTTTGGAAAGAAGTGTGGCTGAAATATTGCCATCAAAAGAAGCTTTTAAAGAGCTTTTGCTTTCTGGTAAAAAAATCAGATTTTATATCGGAACTGATGCTACTGGCTCATCACTTCACTTGGGTCACGCTACAAACTATATGGTTTTTGAAAAAATAAGAAAGCTAGGTCATGAAGCTGTGCTTTTAATTGGTGATTTTACTGCTAGAATCGGTGATCCTACTGACAAAACAGCTGCTAGACAACAATTAAGTCGAGAAGACGTAAAAGAAAATATCAAAACCTGGATGAAACAATTAGAACCTATAATTGATTTTAATGATAAAGTTAATCCGCCAATTGTAAGGTATAATCATGATTGGTTGGCTAAATTAAATTTTGAGGATTTAATTGGAATCGCTTCCAATTTTACTGTTCAGAGAATGCTAGAAAGAGATATGTTTGAAAAAAGATTAAAAGAAGAAAAGCCGATTTACGTTCATGAATTTTTTTATCCTTTAATGCAAGGTTACGATAGCGTAGCCATGGATGTTGATATGGAGCTTTGTGGTAACGATCAAAAATTTAATGCTTTAGCTGGTAGGACTCTGCAAAAAAAATATAATAATAAAGAAAAATTTGTTTTTATAACTACACTTTTGGTTAATCCAGTAACAGGTGAAAAAATGATGTCAAAAAGTTTGGGCACTGGGATATTTTTGGATAGTTCAGTTAATGATATGTTTGGTAAGGTAATGTCTCAAGCCGATGAAAATATTTATCAATTATTTGTTGATTGTACCTTTGTGCCAATGAATGAAATAAAAGTTATAAAAGAAAAATTAGACAAAGGCGAAGTCAACCCACGTGATTTAAAGGTTGATTTAGCTTATGAAATAGTAAAAATTTATCATGGCAAAGAAAAAGCCCAAGAAGCCAAGGAATATTTTATTTCTACTTTTACCAAAAAAGAAGTTCCCGACGAAATGCCAGAAATTAGGCCAAGTGCTTATGATTTAATATCTATCTTATTAGAATCAAAACTAGTTGATTCTAAATCTAATGCTCGTAGAGTAATAGAGCAGGGAGGAGTAAAAGTTAATTCTGAGGTGGTAAAAGATATAAATTTCACAGTATCAGCCGGAGCGGTAGTACAGAAGGGTAAAATAAATTTTTTAAAAGTATTATAAAAATTAATAAGTATTTAAAATGGAAAATATAAAAAACCATAAACAAGATTGGGAAAATTTAGGAGAACTAGATCCTTTATGGGCAGTTTTATCTGATAACAGCAAGCGTTTTAATAATTGGAGTATAGAAGAGTTTTTAGGGACTGGGAAAAAAGAAGTTGGAGATGTTTTGTCTGTAATGAATGATTTAAAGTTGAATCCAGAAAAGGGTGAGATGCTTGATTTTGGTTGTGGCGTTGGTCGTCTAGCTAGGCACTGGCTTAGCTATTTCAATAGATATATAGGTTGTGATATTTCCTCAACTATGCTTAATAGGGCTAAGAAGATAAACCAGGATATAATAGAATCTGTTGATTTTGTTGAAAATGGAGAAGATTTAAAGATTTTTCCTGACAAAAAATTTGATTTTATTTATTCCGGCATTGTATTACAGCATATACCAAGCAGAGATATGATAAAGTCATATATCTTAGAGTTTAATAGAATTTTAAAAGAAGGTGGAGTTTTAGCCTTTCAATTACCAACTAATATTCCTTGGCGTTTTCGTTTCCAGCCAGTAAGGAAAATATATTCAGGTCTTAAATTTTTAGGTATTAGTGATAGTTTTTTATATAATCAACTTGGATTATATCCTATGAAAATGAATTTTATCCCAGAGGATATAATGAGAGGTTTCTTGGAGAAGGTTGGTTTTAGAATAGTCGATGTTAAAAGTGATACATATTGTGGTCCGAGTGTAAAAAGTAGGACATATTATTGTGTGAAAAATAATTAAATATGGAAAATTTAATCAAAAAATTAAATGATCTCAGAGAGGATGTAATTAAAGCTAAGGATGTTTTGAACATAGAAAGAAAGAAGGCTAGAGTAAATGATTTAAATTTTTTAATTAATAAAGAAAACTTTTGGCAAAATAATGAAGAAGCGGTAAAAGTTACTCAAGAATTAGAAGACTTAAAGAGTGAGATAAATAATTTTGAAGAACTGGGAAGAGATATTAAAGAAATGGAAGAGTTGGCTGCTTTATCTGGAGAATATCAAGATGAATCAGTTTATGACGAAATTAATTTAAGATTTCAAGAATTAGAGAAAAAATTTAAAAAATTAGAATTTCTCTTGTTGTTTTCTGGTGATAGCGATAATAGTAATGCTATAATATCTATTCATGCTGGAACTGGTGGAGTTGATGCTCAAGATTGGGCTGAGATTTTAGAAAGAATGTATTTAAGATTCTCTGAAAAAAATGGTTTTAGAGTAGAAATGCTAGACAGAGTAGTAGCTAATGAGGCTGGTATAAAAAATTCTACATTCAAAGTTACAGGACCTTATGCTTATGGTTATTTAAAAAGTGAAAATGGTGTTCATCGTTTAGTTAGAATATCGCCCTTTGATGCTGAGGGTATGAGACACACTTCTTTTTCTGGTGTTGAGGTTTTACCAGAAGTTAGTGACACCTTGGTTGAACTAGAAGAGAAGGATTTAAGATTTGATGTCTATAAGTCATCTGGACCAGGTGGTCAAAGTGTTAACACTACTGACTCAGCTGTGCGTATAGTCCATATTCCGACTAATATTTCTGTTTCTTGCCAAAGTGAAAGATCTCAACATCAAAACAAGGAGAGGGCTCTAGGTATTTTGAAATCTAAACTCTATAAACTGCAAGAAGAAAAAAAAGATGAAGAAAATAAAAAGATAAAAGGTGATGCTGGGCAGGGAACTTGGGGTAAACAAATTAGGTCATATGTTTTTCAGCCTTATCAAATGGTAAAAGATCATCGAACAGATTTTTCTACTTCAGACGTATCATCAGTTGTTAATGGAGAAATTGATGATTTTATAGAATCATATTTAACTTTAATTTTAAAGAATAAGAATAAATAATTTAAATTATTTTCATTTTGCTTTGTATACAATATCAACATAATTATGTTGATATTTTTTTATGTACAAAAAATACTTATGGCCCATATCTTTCTTTAGTTTATCTTTAGGTATAATTTTGTCACATATCCTTTTCTTGTCATTTGAAATTATTTTTTTCTGTTCGTTTTTTTTATCGTTTTATTTTTTAATATTATTTGTTCAGAGCAATAGAAATATAAGATTAATTAATTTTTTTATTTTTTTATCTTTTATCTTTTTAGCTTTTTGGCGTTACACCCTAATACCATCTTCTAATCTATCTTCCTACAAGAATCAAGACTTGGTAATCAGGGGTTATATTTGTAACAATCCGACAATTAAAAACAACTCTCAGAGATTTTATCTTAGCGTTATATCTGTTGATGATAATTTTGAGATATCTGGAAAAGTTTTAATTTTTACAAATAATTATCCATTATATAATTATGGAGATGTTTTAAGTGTGTCTGGTTTGTTTTCTGAGGGTGGGGTTATAGATAATTTTAATTACTCGCTTTATCTAAAAAGATATGGAGTTAGTTTAGTTTCTTATTATCCAGACATAGATAACGAAGTGGAGGTTTTAAATTTTAATAAGTTTAGAAATTTTTTTTATAATCTTCAAAAGTCTTTAGGAGATGTTTTCGATGGTAATTTATCATCATCTTCCTCAGCTATGGCTAGAGCAATTTTTTTGGGAGATAAAAATTATTTAGAACAATCAGATAGAGATAATTTTTCTAAGGTTGGCTTAAGTCATATAGTGGCCATATCTGGAATGCATATTGGGCTACTTTCGACTCTTCTTCTTAACTCCTTTCTGGCAATAGGTTTTTCCAGAAAAAAATCTTTCTACTTAATTTTAACTCTGCTTGTTTTATATTTATTTCTAATATCTTTTCCTCCATCAGCTATTAGGGCTGTTATAATGGGATCGTTAACTCTTTTGGGTTCTTGCTTGGGGAGGGATGGTGATTCTTCTAACTTGCTATATTTTTCTGGTATTGTTCTTCTTTTGATTAATCCATTGCTTATTCTAGCCGACCTAGGTTTTCAGTTGTCATTTTTAGCTGTTTTAGGAATTATACATTTAAAACCAAGAATTGATATTTTATTTTCTAAATTAAAAATATATTCAACACTCAAAACATCCTTTGATATTCTAAGTGTTAGTATTTCTGCTCAGGTGTTCACTGCTCCAATTTTAATTTACAATTTTCATCAATTTTCTTTTATCGCTCCAATATCTAATTTATTAGTTGTCTGGACTCTTCCTTTTCTTTTGATATTTATAATACTAGCTTTAATTTTTTATATTTTTTTACCATTTTTATCTTCTGTAATTTTTCTTTTAGTTCAGCTCTTGTCTAATTATATATATTTTATTGCAAATTTATTGAAATAAAAAAAAGATGAAATTTTAATTTTTCATCTTTCTTTTATTTTTTTTCTTTTCTTATTTTTTTGTAGTCTTTTTAACAACTGTTTTTTTTGCAGGTTTTTTAGCAACTGCTTTCTTTTCTGGCTTTACAGTTTTTTTAGCTGTTTTAGCAGCCGCTTGTTTTAATAGATTTGCTTGTTTTTTTTCTTCAGCAATTTTATCGTTTTTCTTCATAGTTCTCAAGCAATTAGTACATACCTTAGCCTTAATTCCCATTATATTTCTTGGTTGCAAGTTGATTCCTTGTCTTTTTAAGGTTTGGATATTTGAGTGAGATCTACTAGCACCTTTAGTTGAGCTTCTTCCGCAAAGATCACATTTCTTTCCCATATAATTCAATTAAAATTTATAAAATTTGTAAAATATGAAACAATTGTAACACAAAATAAAAAATAATCAAGCCTTAGGTTGCCTTATGTATAATCTTTTGTTATAATTTTAAAAAATAAAATTATTACATACATGGCTATAGTTATTTTGTCTATTTCAATTTTAATATTTTCAATAATTATTCACGAGGTTGGGCATGCCTGGATGGCTAATAGGTTGGGTGATCCAACGGCTAAAATTCTTGGACGTTTGACTCTAAATCCTTTACCCCATATAGATCCTTTTGGTTCAGTTATTTTACCTCTGTTTTTTATATTAACTGGCTCTAATTTTATGATAGCTTGGGCTAAGCCAGTTCCTTACAATCCTAATTTAATAAAAGATAAAAAGTATGGAGATTTAAAAGTCTCTATTGCTGGCCCAGGTTCTAATATTATATTAGCTGTATTCTTTGGATTGTTAGCCAGGTTTTTACCAATAGTTGCCGAGACAAAGACAATCTTGGTCAACTCATATTTTATGGGTAATTTTGATTTTATTCTATCAACAATTTCTGGCAGCATTGTTGGTGCTGTCTTTGTCATGTCTATTATTTTTTGTTTTTTAAATTTATTATTAGCTATCTTCAACTTAATGCCAATTCCTCCTTTAGATGGCTCTAAGATTATAGCTAATTTTTTACCATATAAGGCTAAGATGAAATTTTTCTCAATAGAGAGATATGGAATGTTTTTAATATTATTCTTAGTGATGTTCGGTTTTTTTAGATTAGTGCTATATCCAATATTTTTCAGTTTTTCTTTTTTAACAGGTATATATTAATTTTATTTATTTAATTTTAGAAAAAAATATCATGAAAAAACAAAAAGCTTTCACCTTAATAGAATTACTTGTAGTAATAGCTATTATAGGTATCTTAGCAACTCTTGCTGTCATAGCGTTGCAACAGGCAAGGCAAAATGCTAGAGACTCAAAAAGAGTAGCCGATATGAAGCAGGTTCAAACTGCTTTAGAGATATTTTTTAATGAAAATCACAGATATCCTAACACAGATGAATGGGATAGTGGTGAAATAGTCTCTTCGGGTACTAGTAATTATTTTATGTATGAAATTCCTTCTGCCCCAACTCCTCCGGATGGTATTTGTGATGAAGATGGAAATGCTTATGCTTATGTTCCAAGTGAAAACTTGGATAAGTACGAAATAGCTTTTTGTACAGGCAAGCAAGTATCTGATGTGTTACCGGGAATGTTATG
>JBAYSI010000025.1:0-11473 GCA_041676225.1 Patescibacteria group bacterium
GCTGTTAATTTTTTTGTTTATGATATTGTTTTGGGCGCTTTTAATATGGGAAAGCCAGATAAGGGTGACGGTCAGGGAGAAAATAGAAAAGAGTTAACAGAGAAGGAAAGAGAGATGCTTAAAAAAATGGAAGAAAAAAACTCTAAGGCTGGGCTAGATGTAAATTTGAGAATAGTTGTTAGCTCTAAATCTCATGAGAAAACTTTAATGTATTTTGAAAACATATCAAATGCATTTAGTGAGTATTCTTATTATGAATATGGAAACTCTTTTAAAAAAATAGTTAAAAAAAATCAAGAAGCGATAATAAATTCTTTTATTTATCGTAACTTTATTGAGGAGCAAGGATTTCTATTAAGCACTCAAGAGCTTGTTTCAATGTATCATTTTCCCTTGTCTCATACTGAGACCCCTAATATTGATTGGTTAACATCAAAAACAGCTCCAGCTCCTAGCAATACACCAAAAGAGGGCGTGGTTCTTGGTTATAATTTGTTTAGAGGCATTAAAACTGATGTTAGAATAAAAGACATGGATCGCCGTAGGCATATGTATATAGTTGGTAAATCTGGTACTGGTAAATCAGTTCTATTAAACAACTTAGCAATACAAGATATAGAGAGAGGTGCTGGTGTTTGTGTTATGGATCCTAATGGTGACTTAATAGAAGATATATTAAATAGAATTCCACCAGAAAGAGCTGAGGATGTTGTTATATTCTCTCCTCAGGACACAGAAAGACCAATAGGTTTAAACTTACTTGAGTATGATGAAAGATATCCAGAACAAAAGACTTTTGTTATAAATGAAATGATAGGTATATTTGATAAGTTATATGACTTAAAGTCAACTGGAGGACCGATGTTTGAGCAATATATGAGGAATGCTTTACTTTTGATTATGGACAGCCCAGAGACGGGATCAACTTTGATGGAGATATCAAAGGTTCTAGCTGATGAAGACTTTAGAAGAATGAAGCTTAGTATATGTAAAAATCAAACAGTGGTTGATTTTTGGAGAAAAGAAGCTGAAAAAGCTGGAGGAGAAGCTGCCTTGGCTAATATGGTCCCTTATATAACCTCAAAACTTACTCCATTTGTATCCAACGACATGATGATGCCTATTATCGGTCAACAAAAAAGTGCCTTTAATTTTAGAGATTTAATGGATAATAAAAAGATATTAATGGTTGATCTTCCTAAGGGTGCTATTGGTGAAAACAACGCCTATTTGTTGGGTATGATTATAGTTGGTAAAATCCTTATGGCTGCTTTATCTAGAACTGACATACCAGCTGAACAAAGAAAAGATTTTTATCTATATATAGATGAGTTTCAAAACTTTACAACTAATTCCATATGTCAAATACTTTCAGAGGCTAGAAAATACGCACTATCCTTAAATATAGCTCATCAATATATAGGTCAGCTAAGTAAGAATCAAGACACGGAAATTAAAGATGCTGTCTTTGGTAACGTTGGAACTATGGTTAGTTTTAGAGTTGGCTCTGAAGATTCCGAATTTTTAATTAAAGAATTTGGTCCAGTTTTTAACGAGTATGACCTTGTTAACGTAGGAAGAGGAGGTTTTGTTAAGCTTCTTATCGATGGACAAACAAGTAGACCATTTTCTTTGCAGACTGTTTGGCCTTTGATGGGTGATTTTAGAGATGGTATGTCCCAAAATATTAGGCAACTAAGTCGCTATAAATATGGTCAAGATAGGAATATTATACTAAGGGAGATTGCCAGTAGAAGAGTTGATTAAATAAGTTATTAAAATAAGATGGATCTATTATATTATTCAAAAGCCGCGATATTAGGCTTTGTTCAGGGTTTTAGTGAGTTTCTACCCATATCATCTACAGCCCATCTTCTGTTGAGCGTAGAACTTCTCAGGATAGACTTAAATGATTTTATTAAGAGCTTTGTTATTATTATACAATTAGGCTCTATTTTGGCTGTACTGGTTCTTTATTGGAATAAGATAATATCAAATATCTCCATTTATTTTAAAAAGCTATTAGTAGCTTTTATACCGACAGCCATTTTAGGGTTAATTTTTTATAAGGTAGTTAAAAATGTTTTTCAAGAAAGCTTCTTAATAATATCCTTAGCTCTTTTTTTGGGAGGAATACTTATCCTTATTCTTGAAAAGAGGCACAAAAGGGAAGTGGATACTAATCTTAATTCTGAATGGATTAATGAAATATCTTATAAAAAATGTTTTTATATAGGTATATTTCAAGCTTTAGCTATGATACCTGGAGTTTCAAGGTCTGCCGCCACTATTTTTGGCGGGTTATCACTTGGGGTGAGCAGAAAGTCTATAGTTGAATTTTCCTTTTTGTTAGCAATTCCAACAATGGCGGCTGCCAGTGGTTTAGATTTAATAAAGTCATCATTTTCTTTTAACCAGAAGGAGTTAATATTCTTAACTATAGGTTTTGTGTTGTCTTTCTTCGTGGCAATAATTTTTATTAAATTTTTAATTAATTACATAAAAAAGAACGATTTTAAAATATTTGCTTGGTACAGGATATTTTTAGCTATTGCTATTTTAATATTCTTCTATTTATAGTTCTGAAAAATGGCAATAAAAAAACAATCTCTAATTAAGAGATTGTTTTTTATTATCAGTATTAACTTATCTTGCTATAGAGAAACCTTATAACCCTTACCCATTGTTGAATTTATGCTTACATTTTTAATGTAAACACCTTTTGAAGAGGCAGGTTTTGATTTTTTTATCGCATCAAGTAATGAATTGAAGTTTTCCTCAAGAGCTTTAACTTCAAAACTTACCTTGCCTATACTGGCGTGGATATTGCCAGTGTCATCGTTCTTAAAGCTTATTTTACCCTTTTTAAGCTCTTCAACAGCCTTTTCAGGGTTGTTTGTAACAGTTTCGTTTTTAGGTGAAGGCATAAGACCTCTTGTTCCTAATATTTTAGCAATTTTTGCTAAATTTCTCATCATATCAATTTCGGCGATTGCGATATCAAAATTGGTTTTTTCAGTTTTTCTAATTTCTTCAATTAAATCTTCGCCACCAACTATGTCAGCACCAGCTGCTTTTACAGCCTTTTCTTTTTCTGGTGAGACAAAAGCTGCTACAATAACAGTTTTTCCTGTTCCATTTGGCAGGCTGACAGCAGATCTAATCTGTTGGTCACCCTTTTTGGTGTCTATACCAAGTCTGAAATGAACTTCTACAGAAGCGTCAAATTTAACTTTGTTATTTGCTTTACATAACTCTATTGCCTCGGTAAGAGTGTACAATTCTTTTTCTCCAATATTGTTTGTCATAAATATTTAGTGGTTCAAGCGAGAAAAATCTCTCCCACTTTAATTATTAATTAATCTTTGATTTCAACTCCCATTTGTCTAGCAGTTCCAGCCATTATTTTCATGGCTTGTTCTAGGTCTTCAGTGTTTAAATCAGCCATTTTTGCTTTAGCAACTTCAGCTAATTGTTCTTTTGTTATTGTTCCAACCTTTTGACTTAATGGTTTTCCAGATCCTTTTGTTATCTTAGCTGCTTTTTTAATTAATTCTGATGCTGGAGGGGCTTTCATTATGAAGTCAAATGTTCTGTCTTCGTAAACACTTATTTCAACTGGAGTTATTTCTCCCATTCTATCACGGCTAGCATCATTAAATTTTGTACAAAATTCTTGGATGTTTAAGCCATGTTGACCTAATGCTGGTCCAACCGGAGGAGCTGGGTTAGCTTGTCCTGCTGGTATTTGTAATTTTATTTTTGTTAACAATTTTTTTGCCATATTTTTAATTTTAAACAATTTGAAGAAGCAACCATATTATTAGGTATCAAATTGTATTATTTATTTATATTTTTTTAATTTGTAAAAAATCTAATTCAACGGGGGTTTCTCTGCCAAACATTGAAACGTTTACCTTTATCTTGCCCTTGGCCTCGTCAATATTTGTAATTTTACCTTCAAAGTTCTTAAAAGGTCCATCACTGATTTTAACTGTTTCCCCCATTTCTACATCTATATTAAACTTAGGTTCTTCAACTCCCATTCTCTTCATTAATGATTGCACTTCTTTTTCACTTATTGGGGTTGGGACTGTGCCAACACCAATGAATCCAGTTACATTTGGTGTGTTTCTTACAACATACCAAGATTCATCAGTTACTACCATTTCAACTAGTACATATCCTGGGAATATTTTTTCTTCAACAACCTTTCTTTTTCCATTTTTTATCTTAATTTTTCTTTCTATTGGAACTAAAACATTAAATATCTTGTCACCAGCGTCAAGTGTTTCTATTCTTTGTTTTAAATTGTGGGCAACGTTTTCTTCATAACCAGAATAGGTGTGAAGAACATACCATCTTCTTCCTTGGTTTAAATTTTGTTTAGCCATATTATTTTATTAAAAATTCTAATCCTAGGTTAAATATGAAGTCTAATCCGCCCAAGAAAGCAGCTACAGCCAAACTTAGGGCTATAACGATACTTGTGTATCTGTATGTTTCTTTCTTTGTGGGCCAACTAACCTTCTTTAGCTCGGCTATTGAGCTTTTGATATAATTACTAAAATTGTTCATATTTTTTAAATTAAAAAAGCCTTATTGGCTGTATGTATATAATAATAAAGAAAAAAATAAAAGTCAACACTTAATTTATTGATTTTTTTATTTTTATATATTATTATATACTAGTAAAATAAATAAAAACAATAAGTTAATTAATATGGTAAGTCCTCACTTAATTAAGAAGAAAGAGAGTAGTTTTTCTGTTGATTATAATGTAAAGAAATTCTTTCAATTAGTATACATAAAAAATAATGATTTAGAAAAACCAAAGAGTAAAAACTCTAATATTAGGGTTTCTACTATGGGCTCTAAGTTGGCTTTATTTTACGAAAAAATTAGAAACGCTGTTGATTATGATGATGAGCATTTATTAAGAAAAAATGCTATAAAAAGAATTTTTAAGAGACAGCTTTTAATAGAGGGAATGCTAAAGAAGTCAGAAAGTGAAGATATTTCCATTCATCTTTTGACTGAGTTAATTCAGGCTGGTTATTTACCAAATAATGGTGTATCAGAAAAGAAGATTTATGAGGTAAGTGAGATCTTGGAGAGATATATAAAATTAAAATATTACATATCACAAAAAGAAGGGATAGTTTCTATTATAGCTGAGTCTTTTGGGTTTAGAGGCAAGAAGAGAAAGAGGACTAGTAAAGCTCAAAAAACCTTAGTTAATTGGATTATGTCTTTAGCCGCCTCTGAAATAGAAGATAATTTGTCAAAAGATACCATAAAGAAGGAAATGTTTAATGACATGTTCTCCATACTTAAAGATAATGTTCAACTCCCTAGAGATTTGCCCTATGAAAAAGATCTAGACATTCAAATATATCTAAGTGTTTGTAGAACTTTCTTAAATTATGATCAAGATTTGTTAAATTTGGTTATTTTTAAATATTATAACAAGAACTGGAAAGATGCAGATGATGAAAAAATTAAAGAGATTGCAGAAAAAATAGATAAAATATTTTTAGCATCAAACAAGCAACTTAGTCATCCACTTGTTAGACAGTTGGATAAAATAACAAAGTCTTATTCCTTGTATTTTTCCGTGCTTAATGAGGCAATTGAGGAGAACGCTTTAAAGGTTTATGATTTAGCTATTAATAATCACAAAGGGTTTATCAAATTTCTTAAAGAAATAATTCAAAGGAGATACAAGAAGATAAAAAAGAAGTTGTGGAAGGCTGGCGGTAGGAGTATTATTTATATATTCCTAACTAAATCTATTTTCGTTTTTGCTCTTGAAATACCGGCTATTAAATTTTTTGGTGAAGAACTACACACTTTTTCTTTGATAGTTAATGTTTTGTTCCCGGCCGTTTTACTTTTCCTAGTTATACTTTTTACATGGAGTCCAGCAAAAGAGAACGAGAAAAAGATAGTGGAAGGAGTAGAGGAGATTGTTTTTACTGAAAAAAGACAGAAGAATTCAATTATTTTAAGAAAGCCAGCTAAAAGAAGTATTGTTATGGATTCCATATTTAACTTTTTGTACCTCTCTGGGTTTTCTGTGACGATGTTTTTTATAATTAAAGGGCTTGTTTTTATAGGTTTTAATTGGGTTAATATAGTGATATTTTTATTCTTCTTAACTTTTGTTAGTTTCTTTAGTTTTAGAATAAAAAGAGATTTGAAGAAGTTTATAATAGTTGAGCCAGGTGATGGTTTCTTTAGCTTTATCTTTGACTTTTTCTATATGCCGATAGTAGCTGCTGGTAAATTCCTTTCAGACAACGCTTCAAGAATTAATATTTTTATATTCATACTAGACTTTATTATTGAAGCTCCTTTTAAAGTTTTTGTTGAAATTTTTGATGATTGGGTTAAGTATATAAAGGAAAGAAAAGAAAATTTAGTTGATTAATATGAGTCTTTATATTGTCGCCACTCCAATTGGTAATTTAGAAGATATAACACTAAGGGCTTTAAGAATTTTAAAGGAAGTTGATTTTATACTTACTGAAGATACTAGGGTTAGCTCTAAATTGCTAAATCATTACGGTATAAAAAATAAATTAATATCCTTTCATCACCATAGTAATGATAAGAAATTTGAGGAAGTTTTAAGCTTATTAAGAAGTGGTAATAGTATAGCCCTTATAAGTGACGCTGGAACTCCAGCTATTTCTGACCCAGGAGGTTTATTGGTTCAAAGAGTTAGGGAAGAACTTCCAGATGTTTTTATAGAGCCAATTCCAGGGCCATCATCTCTTACTGCAGCTATTTCTGTTTCTGGTATAAAAATAGATAAATTTATTTTCTTTGGTTTTCTTCCTCATAAAAAAGGTAGAAAAAAGTTTCTAGATGAAATAAAAATAGCTAAATATCCGGTTGTTCTTTTCGAATCAAAACACAGAATAATAAAGTTATTAGAAGAACTTGTGGTTATTTCTCCAGATAAAAAGGTTATGATTTTTAGGGAATTAAGTAAACTTCATTACACTTTTTATGATGACCTTGCTAGTAATATTTTAAAAAATATAGAAGATAATAATGAGTCAACAAAGGGTGAGTTTACGTTGATAATATATTAATATTTAAAATAAACATATGATAGATACAATAATTCTAATATTCTTAGGGATATTTATAATTTACGGTTTTTTCTCTGGCCTTGTAAAGATGGTTTTAAATCTTCTATCTTCTGTGCTAGCTATCATATTTGCTATTAAATACTACCAAACTTTTTATGAGTTTTTTCCTTTTGTAGGTTTTGGATCTGACTCGGTGGGTAGTTTTGTCTCTTTCATTTTAATCTTAACTCTTTCTCTATACATACTGAGTATTGGGTTTAAGTTGTTGGCCAGAGTTTTGAAAATTATAAGCTCTCTTCCGATAATATCTTTTGCTAATAAGTTGGCTGGAGCAGCCTTTGGTTTGGTTCAGGGACTATTCATTTTGGGGGCCATATTTTTCTTTTTATCCAGCTATTCTTTTTTAAATACTTTTTTTGATAGCATAGTTTCTAACTCAGAAATTTCTCCATTCTTAATAAAAGCTGTTGTTTGGATAGAACCTTTCGTCCCTGAAGCGATAGATGCTTTCCGCTCAATAATGTAGATAAATGATAACTTTAAATAGTAAGAATATTAATCAAGAATCAATAGACAGAATTAAAGAGGGTTCTGTTTTTATTGTTTTAACTGATACTATTTATGGTCTTAGTTGTGTTTTTAATAACAAAGAATCTTTAAAAAAAATAAAGAAAATAAAGAAGATAGATAGCAATAGACCTTTTGTAGTATTAGTTTCAGATTTTAAAATGCTTAAAAAGTATTTTCTGGTCTCTAATGAGCAAGAGCTATATATTAAAAATGAACACAAAAAAAATGACAGGCCATTATCTTTTATTTTAAGATTTAAAAAATCTTCAAATATTAATCCTTGCTTTGATGATAAAGATGGAATAGCTGTTCGTTTGCCAAAAGTTAATTTTTTAACTAAAATGATAAATGAAGTTGGTGTACCTATAGTCTCAACTAGTTGTAATATTACTGGTTATAGTTTTTTAAATAACAGGAAGGATATAGAATTATTTTTTAAGAATAAAAAAGATTTTCCAGACTTCTTTATTAAAAACAATAACCAGAGACCAAGAAGGAGAGCCTCTAGGATTATTGATATAAGAGATGTTGATAATGTTAAAATTATTAGAGATTAAATTATGAAAAAAGACAATGACAATAGAAAAAAAAATATTTTTAAATCATTTTTAAAGTTTGCTTTAAATGTTTTAATTCTTTTTTTGGTTTTTTCTTTAGGCGCCTATATGGCTGTTGAAAGCGAGGTTATTAAAAGGACTGCCGAAAAAGAGGTTGTCTTTATTGGTAAATTACTTGGTAAGTATCAAAGCAATGAGGATAGGCTGGTGCAAAACATAGATTTTTCACTGTATTGGGATACTTGGGATGAGATTAAAGAATCTCATATAGGTAACAATGAAATAAGTGACAAGAAGCTTTTTTATGGATCTTTAGAAGGCATGGTTAGGGCTATAGATGATCCATACTCAGAGTTTATGGATCCAAAACTAACTAGAGAGTTTGAAGAAAATATGTCTGGCTCTTTTGAGGGTATAGGGGCTGAAATTGGTATAAGAGATGGCGTTTTAACCATAATATCACCTCTTAGTGGAACTCCAGCTGACAGAGCTGGCCTTAAGCCCGGAGATAAAATTCTTGAAATTAATGGAGAAACTACAGAAAAGATGAATATAAATGAAGCTGTTAGTAAAATCAGAGGTGAAAAGGGAACTGAAGTTAAGCTGAGTATTTACACTCAAGAAATGAATGAGATAAAAGACGTTTTAATAATAAGAGATACTATTATCATTGAAAGCGTTAAGTTAGAGATTTTAGAGGAAAATATATTTCTAATAGAGATAAGTGCTTTTAATAGTGACACTCGTTCTTTGTTTTCTAAGTTTGCTAAAAAAGCTTTTGATGAGAAAGCTAGCGGAATTATACTTGATCTTAGAAACAATCCAGGAGGTTATTTAGATTCTTCAGTTTTTGTGCTGGGTGAATGGGTTAACGGAAAAAGAGCTCTAATGGAAATATTTAATGATGGTAGGGAAGTTGAGTATGTGGCTAAGGGTTCTAATTATCTGGAAAATATACCAACTGTTGTTTTAATAAATTATGGCAGTGCTTCAGCCTCAGAAATAGTTTCTGGAGCTTTGCAAGATTATGAAAAGGCTACAATTATAGGGACAAAGAGTTATGGTAAAGGGTCTGTTCAGATGGTTAAAAATATGAAAGATGGATCATCTATTAAATTAACTATAGCTAAATGGCTAACACCCTTAGGTCAGAATATAAATGAGGCTGGTATAACTCCTGATGAAGAGGTTATTATAACCGAAGATGATTATTTAAATGATAAAGATTCTCAAATAGAAAGAGCTTTAGAATTATTAAAAAAATAATTAAATTTTTAATATGAATAAAAAAAAGTTAAAGACAAAATTTATTTTTGTGGTTGGTGGTGTTATGTCTGGTGTGGGCAAGGGTATTACAACTGCCTCTATAGCCCAAATTCTCTCTTCTAAGGGCTATAACGTTAGCGCTATGAAGATTGACCCGTATATCAACGTTGATGCTGGTACAATGAACCCTATAGAACATGGAGAGGTTTTTGTTACAGAAGATGGTGACGAAACTGATCAAGATGTAGGTAATTATGAAAGATTTTTGAATAAGAATATATACAAAGAAAACTATATGACAACTGGTAGAGTTTACCAGTCAGTTATAGAAAATGAGAGAAAATTAAAATATCAAGGTAAATGTGTTCAGGTTATACCTCACATTCCAATGGAAATTAGAGATAGAATAAGAAAGGCCAGTGAAAAAACCGGAGCTGAAATAATGGTTATAGAAGTCGGCGGAACTGTTGGTGAATATGAAAACCTGCTGTTTTTAGAAGCGGCTAGGGTTATGAAATTAAAAAATCCAGAAGATGTTCTTTTTGTTATGGTTTCATATTTACCAATACCTAACAAGGTTGGTGAAATGAAAACAAAACCAACTCAGCATGCTGTTAGAAGCTTAAATACAGCTGGTATTCAACCTAATTTCATTATTGCTAGATCAGAGCAAGACATAGACGACATTAGAAGAGGTAAAATAGCTATTCATTGTAATATTTCAAAAGAAGATGTTATTGCTGCTCCGGATATAGATTCAATTTATGAAGTTCCTGTTAATTTTGAAAAAAATAACATGGGGAATAAGATTTTAAAAAAATTAAGTTTAAAATCTAGAAACAACTCTAAAGCTAAGGCTGATAATCAGAAATGGTTAGAAATGGTTAAAAATGTAAAAGAGTCTAAGAAAGAAATAAAAATAGCTATAGTTGGTAAATACTTTACTACCGGAGATTTTTCTTTTAGTGACTCTTATATATCTGTTATTGAAGCTATTAAACATGCATCTGCTTTTAATAAGGTTAAGGCTAAGTTGGAGTGGATAGGGACTGAAGATGTTGAAAAGGAGGGTTTGAAAATGTTGAAAAAATTTGATGGCTTAATAGTTCCACAAGGATGGGGGAGTCGTGGTTCTGAAGGTAAGATTGAAACTATTAAATATTGCAGAGAAAACAATATACCATACTTAGGGCTTTGCTATGGTATGCAAATGGCTGTTATTGAATTTGCTAGAAATGTTTGTGGTATTAAAAAGGCCACCTCAGAAGAGATAGATCCAAAAGCAAAAGATAAGGTTATTCATATTATGCCAAATCAAGCAGAATTAATAAAAGAAAAGGGTTACGGAGGAACTGTTCGTTTAGGTGCTTGGCCTTGTAAGATGAAAAAAGGAACTAAATTAGAAAAATCATACAATAAATTTGGCTTTGAAGATGTGATAAGCGAGAGACATAGACATCGTTATGAGTTTAACAATGATTACCGCGAGTTATTAGAAAGAAATGGTTTAGTTATTTCAGGGACATCTCCTGATAGTAAAATAGTGGAATCTATTGAAATAAAAAATCACCCATTTTTCGTGGGTGTTCAGTTTCATCCAGAGTATATATCTAGACCACTAGCTCCTCATCCATTATTCGTTGAATTTGTTAAGACTCTCAAGAATAAAAAATAGAAAAGAATAAAAAAAAGGGAAGGCCGAGGCTTTCCCTTTGGGTTTTGTCAAGACTAAACAATTTAGTAAGTTACAAAAGTAACCATATTGTTAGTTCCATCATCCCTTGATAATCCGTGTCGAAGGAACCATACATTTGTGGCTCCATTTTTTTTGGCGATGTTATACTTTAATGTATGACCCGCCTCAGACCTGATGGTGTAATATATGTATGATCCACTGATTCGATCAATGGTGTATGTAGCGTCGTTTGCCACATTTTCATATATTAACACTCCCCCTGGACCAACATGTGGAATCAA
>JBAYSI010000026.1:0-9479 GCA_041676225.1 Patescibacteria group bacterium
AAGAATCTTGTTGATTATATGATTGGCGTAGAGGCCGGGCTTGATAGTAATGGTAGAAAAAATAGAGGCGGTCATTCAATGGAAGTATTATAGAGTTTTTTATTAAAGATTTTTGTGATACTAAAAAGTATAAATATATAAAAGAAGCAACTTCGGAAAAAATAAAACAAGAATGGGGTTATGATGTACCAGTAGATAAATCTTCTCGTAGATATGATTTTGTTATAAATACCGGTAAGGAGCTTGTGATTTTTGAAACTAATTTTTATGGCGGAGGTGGTTCGAAATTAAAGTCAACTGCTGGAGAGTATAGAGACTTATTTAATGTGTTAAATAATAAGTATAAATTTATATGGATAACTGATGGTTATGGCTGGAAATCAACAGCAAGACCACTTAGAGAAACTTTTAATCATAACGATTATATTATTAGCTTAG
This sequence comes from Patescibacteria group bacterium, assembly GCA_041676225.1. Taxonomy (GTDB): domain Bacteria; phylum Patescibacteriota; class Patescibacteriia; order Patescibacteriales; family UBA12465. Next base: position 439 of record JBAYSI010000026.1, read on the forward strand.
ATATGATTGAAAAAGGGGTGCTAGATTTTTTAAACATATGAAGCTTCAAAAAATAAGGATACAACGCTTTAGATCGATTAATGATTTAACTATAAACCTAGAAAAAGGATTTCCAGTAATAATTTGTGGTGCAAATAATGTTGGCAAAACAAATTTTTTAAGAGCGGTTGATTTATTTTTTAGCTTGGATAAGGAAAAATTTGACACAAAAAAAGATATACCTTTTGAGATTGAAGAAGGTGCTAGAGGAGGCGGTTATAATACTACAATGATTGGGTATTTCATAGATGATAAAAACACGAAATATCAAATAAAAACAATATTTAAAAGAAGCAAGGACATTGGTAATTATATAGAGATTAAGGGAAAAAAAGGCAATAAAATTTTAACAGCAGAAGAGTGTAGAAAGATTATACAAAGCTTCAAATTTTTATTTATTGAGGCTAGCAATGTAAATATACCCAAAATAATAGACGAAATCATAGACGAACAAGTTTTACCATTTGGTCTCGATTCATTAAGAAAGAAGCAAACGGAATCTTTGAAAAAATTTCAAGACTTTGTAACAACATCCAGAAGGGCAGTGGAGGGAATTACTGGAGATATAGAAAAAATACTCGAAGAATTCATAGAAAATGTGCCTGGTATTGATTCAGAAAATTGGAAGATAAAGATCTTATTTTCAGAATATGATAAATTAAGACAAGCATTATCTGGTATAATAGATTTCACATTGTTTGATAAAAATGACAGAAAGATGGAAGCAAAAGGAAGTGGAATACAGAGAATAGTTTTGCTGTCTTTAATGAAATATATATCAAATAAAAGCAAAAAAAAGATTATTTGGGGTATAGATGAGCCAGAGGCTTTTTTACAGCCAGCGTTACAGAAAAAAACATTTGAAATATTAAAAACAATAGCTGAAAAACAACAAATAGTTATATCAACACATTCACAACACTTTGTAGATATTAAATATATCCAAAACACATTTCTATTTGAAGCAAAATATGAGAAAAAGAAGTATGCCAGGAGACCAGAAGAAATATTTTATAAAACAGCCACATATGTAGAAAAAGACATATCTAAATTTGAAAAGATTCAGCTTATAAAGGAACATCTAGGTATTTCCAGACACGATAATTGGTCTATCCTACCATATAATATAATTTTAGAAGGGGAAGAAGATAAAAAATATATTGAAGCTTTATCTGAAAAATTTGGTTTTAAAACTCCTAATATTTTAGTCGCGGGCGGTGCTAGTAAAATGAAAGGTTATTTGCAATTTTTATTAGAATTTTGCGAAGATCTTCCCTTTAAGCCCGTAATAAAAATTATTTTAGATCACGATTCAGATGGAAAAAAGGAATTTGAATCATTAACAGATCATATTAAAAAAAGTAAATATAGTAAAATAGAATTAAAAGTTGATTATATTATAAGATGTGATAACAATATTGAACAAAAAATAGATTATGAAATCGAGGATTTCGTTTATCCTGAATTGATATTTGATGGGGCAAATAAATTTTTAAAGAAAAAGGGTTATAATATTCTTAATAAAAATGAACTTAAAAATAGGTTTGAAAAAGCATATAATAGTAAATGTATTTTAAATTTTTTAGGTGATAAAACAAAAACAATAAATTATGATAAAGATGAAATTAATTTTGAAGATAGCAATGGAGGAATAAAAAAAATAATTTGCGAGTATGTTTGTAATCAAATTTCTGGACTTAAGGATGATAAATTATTAAAATTAAATACAAATTACCCTGAAATTAAAAAATTTATTGAAGAAATTTGTAATCCAAAAGCTTAATATTGTTTATTATTTTTGGATATTAGTTCTAACATAGTCTACGACCCCGTGCAAGTAAAATAACCATATTCTGGTTATTTTTTTATACTCATTTTAAAACTTTATAATAGTATGAAATATTGACAAACTTTATAAAGTTTCATATAATTAAGACATATGAAAATAAATGAAAAATTGAAACTAATAAAAAGAATATCGGGATTAACTCAAGAATCCTTAGCAAAAGAGCTAGAGGTTTCTTTTGTTACTTTAAATAGCTGGATAAATAATAGGTCAATTCCACACAAGAAGAAGCAAGATAAAATAGATGAATTATATAAAAAGTATTCTGGAGAAAAAATAATTCCTGACAGTGAACTAGTCGCCAAGAAAAATTTATTATATAAAAAAGGCAAAGTTAATAAAAATATAATAAAAAAAATAATTAGCAGAGAAGACCTGTTTAATGAATTTATTTTACAATTAACTTACAATTCTAATAGTATAGAGGGAAGTACTTTGACCCAGGATGATACCGAGGCTATTTTATTTCGGAATGTTAATATAAAAGACAAGAGCTTAATTGAGCACCTGGAGGCTAAAAATCATCAGGTTGTTTTAAAATATTTGTTTAAAATAATAAATAATAATTTAAAAATAGACGAATCTTTGATATTAAGATTTCACAGCATTTTAATGAATGGAGTTCGTGATGATGCTGGAAGGTACAGATCTCATGGAGTTCGAATAGTTGGATTAAATGTGCCAACAGCTAATTATTTGAGGGTCCCAGATTTAATGAGGGACCTATTCAAGGATATTAACAAAAAAAATGATGACGTGATAACTCATGTAAGCAGGATTCATAGCAAGCTTGAACAGATTCATCCTTTTTCTGATGGAAATGGTCGTATCGGGCGTATAGTAATAGTTGCGATGCTTCTTAAGGAGAACCTAGCACCAGCTATTATTAGTCAAAAGAATAAAAGTTTTTATTATAAATATCTACAAAAATCTCAAATACAGAATGAGTTTAGTTTACTGGAAGATTTTATTTGCGATTCTATTTTTGAAGCTTATAAAATTATTGAAGAATAATTTTGGCTTCAAGGTAGTTTGAAAAAAAGAATTTTCAACATTCCTCTTTCTTCCTTTTCGTGGTATAATTGAAGTATAAATTACGGCAAGCTTTAACTATAAAAAAATGACAAATTTTAAAATCAAGAAACTAAGTATTTCCTTCTTAGCTGTTTTAATGACGGTGTTTCTTTTCTTGCCAATTTTTTCTCTTGCTAGGCACTATGCGGGAGAATTGAATGGAAGAATATTATTACAAGTAGAAGAGAACGGTGAAGCTTGGTATGTTTACCCGGTAAATGGTCAGCGTTATTTCTTGGGTAGACCAGATGATGCTTTCGCTATTATGAAGAATTTGTCTTTAGGAGCTAAACATGATTTTATAGTTAATACAAAAATTTTTCCTTCTAGATTGGCAGGCATGATACTTTTGGATGTAGAGAAAAATGGAGAAGCATATTATATAGATCCTAAAAAATTGGATAAACATTACTTAAACAGACCAGCAGATGCTTTTTCCTTAATGAGAGAGATGGGCTTAGGTATAAAGAATAGTGATTTAGTATATATACCGATAGCGGATATAGATTCTGACCCAATTAATAATATTGTTAAAAAATCTTTTTATGTAGAGTCAGTGCCTTTCACTAGTCAATCTCCTTTTGGTAATTGGCAAGATCAAAGACAGCAAGATGGCTGTGAAGAAGCCTCATCTTTGATGGCGGTTAAATGGGCTAAAAATGAAAGCTTAAGTCAGCAAGAAGCCTTGAATGTGATTATTGATTCATCTGATTATTTGTTAGAAAAATATGGAGAATATAGAGATATTTCTGCAAATGATACAGTCAATTGGATTTTGAAAGATTATTTTTCTTATGACAAAGTGGCAATAAAATATGATGTAGAAATTAAAGATATTATTTATGAGCTTAGTCAGGGTAATTTACTTATTGCCCCAATGAACGGGCAATTAATGCACAACCCTTATTTCACTCCACCGGGACCACCTCGTCATATGATTGTTATTCGAGCTTACGATCACGAAAAAGATGTTTTTATAACTCATGATCCCGGAACTAGACATGGAAAAGATTATGAATATGATAGTCAAACCCTCTTTGAAGCTATAAGGGACTATCCTACTGGATATCATGAGCTAATTGAAAAAATAGAAAAAAATATTATTGTAGTTTGGAAATAGTTTTTCAATATCATTCCCGTAAGCTTAGTGTTAAGTGGTTGTCAGCAAAAACCGGTTGATAATAAGTTAGATTTAAGTGGCAAGCAGTTAGAAAAAGTTCCTGATTATGTTTTTAAATTAACCAATTTAGAAGAGTTGAATATTTCAAACAACCAAATTACTGGCAATCTTCCTGTCGAAATTAGAAATCTTAAGAACCTTAGGGTCCTTAGCGCAGATGATAATTTAATGACAGGAATACCGGCTGAAATAGGTCAATTACCAAGCCTGCAAGTTTTTAGTATTAATAATAATCTTTTAGCCGGTATTCCCAAGGAGATGGGCCAGGCTAAAAATTTACGTACGCTTGATTTGTCTAATAACCAATTGACTGGTTTGCCAAATGAATTAGCGAGCTTAGAAAATCTTGAAACCTTAAATTTATCTGGTAATCAATATTTAGAACAAGATTTTGATAGTATTAAAAACAGCTTGCCAAATGTTAATTATATTTTAGAATAATTAATGTTATGTTTTTGAATTATTTAATATTTATAATATAGGTATATGTGGTTAATTTACGCTTTGATGTCAGCTATCTTTGCTGCTGGGGTGGCTATAGTTGGCAAGCTAGGTTTAAAGAACATAGATTCAACTTTAGCGACTACAATTCGTTCTGTTGTTATGGCAGTTTTTTTATTAACAGTTAGTTTTCTCTTGAAAAAGTTTAATAATTTCTCTTTTTCTGGGATATCATCTAAAGATTGGTGGCTAATTGTTTTTTCTGGTATATTCGGAGCTCTTTCTTGGTTGTTTTATTTCTTTGCTTTAAAAGATGGGCCGGCAACTGCAGTGGTTGCTATAGATCGTCTAAGCTTAGCTTTTGTTTTTATATTGGCTTTAATATTTTTAGGGGAGACTTTTACACTTAAAAGCTTTATCGGTGTTATGTTAATTGTCTCTGGGGCAATTATTTTTTCACTAAAATAATTAATATGAAAAAAATAACTATATATTTATTTCTTTTTCTCTTTTTTTTCTTCTTTTCTAATTCAACTTCAGCGTCATCTTTACCCTTTCAATTAAGAGGTCATTTTTTAATACAAGTTGAAAGTAATGGTCAGGCTTGGTATGTTGATATGGAGAATGGATTGAGACATGAACTGAGTATTAATGAAAGTTTTTCTGAGTTTATGGCTAAATTTGGAATAGGTATTTCTAGTTCTAATTTAAAGAAGGTTCCAATAGCTATTAATAATAAGTTAATAGAAATTGATAGTGATAACGATGGTCTAGATGATCGTTTGGAAAGAGCTATTGGGACAGACCCTTTTAATTCAGATACTGATAATGATGGATATTCTGACAGCCTTGAAATATTAAATCATTATAATCCCCTTGGTTCTGGTAAGTTGCCAATAGATTTTAAATTTTCTTCTGGATTGGCAGGTAAATTTTTAATAGACGTAGAAAGAAATGGAGAGGTTTGGTATGTGAGCCCAAATGACAATCTTAGATATTATATACCTGATTATAATTTCCTAATTAAAACTGTAGGGGTTTTGGGCAGGGGAATTAATAATAGTAATATTAATTTGATAGCTAACTCAAAAGATGTTGGTGATAAACGTATTAAAAGTATAAAGGTTGATACTAGTAAAAATCATCGAGTATATTATTTTTTAAATGACATTCAAATCGGTTCTTTTCCTATTTCAGCTGGAGCTTTTTCCTCACCAACTCCCAAGGGTGATTTTAGTATTATTAACAAACATCCGATGGCTTGGTCTCCTTATGGTCTGTGGATGCCCTATTGGCTTGGGCTTGGAACTGGCAGGTTTGGTTTTCACGAATTACCAATTTGGCCGAGTGGATATAGGGAGGGTGAAAATCACTTAGGTCTAGCTGTTTCTCACGGCTGTATTAGATTGGGTATTGGCCCAGCTAAGTTTCTGTATTATTGGAGTGAAATTGGCACACCAGTATATATTTATTAAAGCAATTGCTTTTTTTAAATATTAGTGTTACTGTCTTTATATAATTATTTATAGATTCGTATCTTTAGTCATTTTTTGGTGACCAGTAGAAAACGGGTCACTATTTTATTTTATGACAAAAGAAGAAAATAAAGGTTTTGATGGTTTAGGAATAAACGAAAGAATCTTAAAAACCTTGTACAAATTAGGGATAGAAACTCCAACCCCTATACAAACAAAAGCAATTCCGGTGGCTATAGCCGGTAAGGATTTATTTGGTGTAGCGCAAACTGGCACTGGTAAAACTTATGCTTTTGGAGTTCCTTTAATTCAAAGACTTATTGAAACCAAAGGAAAAGCTTTAATAATGTTACCAACCAGAGAATTAACTAATCAGGTTGAGGAAAGTATTAGAATTTTAGGTAGAAACTTTGGCTTAAGAACAGTTTCCATAATAGGTGGAGAAGCATATAATAAGCAATTTTTTCTTTTAAGAAAAAATCCACACGTAATAGTTGCTACACCAGGAAGACTATTGGATCATGTTAAGAGAGGAACTATTAAATTAAATGACGTATCAATACTTGTTTTAGATGAAGCAGATATGATGTTTGATTTAGGATTTGCTCCTCAAATTGAAGAGATCATAAAGTTAACACCTATCTCTAGGCAAACATTATTGTTTTCAGCAACTATGCCAGCCCCGATAATTAAACTGGCAGAGAAGTATTTAAAATCTCCGCTACAAATTGAAATTGCTCCAGCAGGAACAACAGCTGATTTAGTAGATCAGGAAATATACATGTTAAGAAGGGAAGATAAGATGAAAACCCTAGAGGAAACACTAGAGTCTTACAAAGATTTAGTTTTGATTTTTGTAAGGACGAAGCACGGAGCTACAAACCTAACCGAAAGATTAATCGAAAAGGGACATAGAGTAACTGAAATACATTCTAATCTTTCATATAATCAAAGAAAAAGATCACTTGCTTCTTTTAAAGAGGGTAGAACTAGGATATTAGTTGCTACTGATGTTGCCGCTAGAGGATTGGATATAAATAATATTCAATTAGTTGTTAATTTTGATTTACCGGACAATTCAGAAGACTATGTTCATCGTATTGGTAGAACAGCTAGAGCTGGGAAAGGTGGTAAAGCGATATCTTTCGCTACTCCAGACCAAAGAAGGGATATACAAAAGATAGAAAGACTTATAAAAAAGGATTTAGCAGTTAAAAAAATAGGCGGGGTTCAAAGTGAAATAAGAAAAACATTATCAGTTAGAAGACCTGACAGTAGAAGGGGTAAAAAAACTTTTGGCTATAAGCCAAGATCAGCTCCAGATTTTTCTGGGTATAAGAAGAATAAAAATTCATTTACTGGAAGAAATAAAAAAAGAACTTAGGCTCATAAACCTAAGTTCTTTTTTTTATGTTTTTAAACTTGTGCTTGGATAAAGTGGTATTTCTCTGATATAAACCTCTTTATTTTTTGTCTAGCTTTTTGACTAGTTTCATCACAATACCAGACACTCCAATTCTTGTTCTTTTTATATATAGATATTCTTTCTTTTAAATTTTCAGTTTCTCCTATATCAGCTATTTTATTTTTTGGGTTAGCTACGATATATACACCCGGTTTTTTGTCGAAAGAGAAGTTTATTGGAAATTTACCTTTGAAAGATATACCCTTGATTATTACTTGTTTATCCATTTTTTTATTAACAACTAATTAATTAGCCTTTATTTGCTTAATTATTTAATTGTTTTAATTAATTTTTTAAATTCTATTTATAGTTTAGTAAATAAAAAAAATCTTGTCAACAAGTAAAGCTTGTCAAGAACTGTGGATAACTTTTGACAATATTTCTTGACAAGCTTCTAAAATGAGTGTAATATGTATGTATAACAATTAATTTTTGATTTTATGCATGATATACAAAAAAAATTACTTAACTTGGGCTCTAGTGTTAATTTTTCAGAATTGACATTAAGAGATATAGGGGATGCTGTGGGTGAGGGCAGAGAAAATCCTCAGAAAATAAAACATCATCTACAACAGCTAGTTAAAAAAGGTTTATTTGTAGTAGAGAATGGAAAGTATAAAAAAATGTCAGAAAAAAAAGACAACCTAAGTTCCATGTTTCTATCTCTTCCTATACTTGGATCAGCTAACTGTGGAGAAGCTATCTCTTTCGCCGATGATTATGTTGATTCTTACTTGAAAGTTTCTCCCACTATTGTTAGTGGTAAAAAAAATGTATTTGTTGTTAAGGCTAAAGGCAACTCGATGAATAGAGCTAAGATTAATGGTGACAGTATAAATGATGGAGATTATGTATTGATTGACTCTGAGAAGAAAAACCCAGAAGATGGAGATTATGTATTATCTATTATTGATGGTTTGGCCAACATTAAAAAGTTTAAAGAGGATAAAAATAGGGAGCATATTATACTTGTTTCAGAGTCAAACTCTAATTATGAGCCTATATATATTCATAAAAATGACAGTGATTTTTATTCTGTTGCCGGTAAAGTTTTTGCTGTATTGAAAACATCTTAATTATAGGTTATCATATAGACATATGTATGGTAAAAAGAAAAACATAGAAAAAGAAATAAGTGACAGGATAGTGAGGGAGATTGCTGATAACTTCAGAAAGGGAAATCAGTCTCTTAGTTTTTTTGTTTCAGTTGCTGTCAATAATAATTTTAGCAGAGCTCACGATTATTATAAGAGGTTATTTTACAAAGAGCTTATTGATGAGGCTAGAAAATTTATCTCTAGTGAAAAAAAGGAGGAGAAAGAGCGCGAACAAATTTATAAAGAATTTGAACAAGAAGATGAAGAGTTTTTAACTAAAATAGAAATGGTTAAAAGGATGAAGGAACTTAGAGATAATAATGATCCTCAATATATGAAAAATGATATTGATGATGAGTATAAATATTTGGATGATATAGATATAAAAGAGTCTGAAGAAAAAAAGAAAATAATTAAATATTCT
>JBAYSI010000027.1:0-9106 GCA_041676225.1 Patescibacteria group bacterium
AGTACTTTTCAGCACCACCTCTAATATAATTAAATTTATTAACTTGAAGTATTCTCATTTTTTTATTTTATTAAATCTAAATAAAGGTCTTCATATTTTTTCGCTATAACCTTAATGTCAAAATTTTTAATAACCTCCTTATTTAAATTATTGGCCATAACCTCTAACTTCTCTTTGTTCTTCTTGTCAAAAAAATATTTTAACTTTTTCTTTAAATCTTCTAAATTATTATTCTTAAATAAAATTCCAGTTTGACCATCATCTATCAAGTCTAAAATTCCACCGGTAGCAGAAGCTAAAACCGGTAAAGATAAAGCTCCGGCTTCTAGCAGGACAACACCTAAACCCTCCCACTTAGAGGGCAAAACAAAAAAATCAATAGTAGACAAGAACTCTGGCACATTCTCTCTCTTACCAAGAAGCTTTATTTTAGACTGTAAGCCTAGTTCAACTATTTGATTTTGCAAGGCACTCTTAAGCTCTCCGTCACCAACTATTAAGCATTCAAATTTAAAATCCTCAAAAAAACTTAAAGCTTTAATTAATAAGGAGAAATTTTTCTGCTCACTTAAACGACCAACCGAACCAATAATTACACTATTGTTTTTATTATTAATCTTTTTTATGTTAGAAAATTTTTCAATATTTAAACCATTGTGTATCAACTCCACTTTAGACTCTGGTAATCTGTATTTTTTAACCACATCAGATCTAACAGCCTCAGATATTGCAACTAATTTATCAGAAAAGCTAGCTGTAATTCTTTTAAATTTTAAAATTAACCAACTATCATTAATAGCAACATTTTGTTCGGTGGAGATGATAGTTTTCACTCCTGCCATTTTTGCTGCTAATTTACCATAAATATCACCACCTAATTGAGTATGAACTATATCTGGTTTAACTCTCTTTATATATCTATATATATCTAAAAAATTCTTTATATCAATTTTATATTTTTTATTTAAAATTCTGTAAGCTATTTTTCTTTTTCTAAAATCCTTAAGAAAAAAACCGCCACCGTTAAACATTAAAAGTGTTGGCTCAAATTTATCCTTATCAATACTATATATCAAATCTAAAATAAATCTCTCAGCCCCACCAGGAGCTAGAGATGGTATGATGTATAATATTTTTAATTTATTTTCTTTCATTTAATTTATTTTTCTTATAATTTTCAACAAGGTAAACAGCTACTAAGGCTAATGATATAAATAGCCAAACACGACCCTTGTAATACGAGGTGTTAAATATTTGATAAAAATATGAGCCAAAGGCAGCCACCGTAAGGGGTAATAAAAGTTGGTAGAATTCCTTGTGCAAAACCAAGCCTCTATACAAATATCTAAAAATCATAAACAAGAATAATGAAAAAGAGATAAAGCCTAATAAACCATTTTCAGCTAAAACCTTTTGTATAAAGCCATGCGAATCTAATGGGTCTCCATATTTGGCAACAAATCTAATATTGTCTGAAACTAGATGAACAAAATTTCCGCTACCATAACCAAGCATTGGCTTATCCTTTAAAGCGTCTATTGATATAGTAGTTAGAAGCATCCTATTTTGAGTAGAGCTAATATTAGCCTCCTGTAAAGAAACCATCTTAACAATAAAAGGTAGGGCTATAAAAATGAGAGCAATAAAAGGTAAGATAAAAACCCTTCTATTTATTTTCTTTTCGTAAATAAAAGAAAAATAGATAATAGAATAAATTGATAATTGTAAGAACATTGTTATCCAGGCAGTTCTACCAAAGCTTAAAAAAACCATTAACAATAAAAAGGCGCATAGCACATTTACAAGTCTTTTACCTCTAAGTGATTTTATCCAAAACTTAAGAGATAATATCACAAAAGATGAGGCTATTAAAAATTCAGCTAACAAATTGTAATTACTACCGAATATCCAATTTCCAAAAACTTGCAAGGTTGTTACTCTAAAAAAGGAATCAGACCAATCTTGAACCAATAGAGATACTAAGCCCATAACAGCTCCCAAGAATCCCAAAATAGATATTAAAACTATAACCTTCTTTAGTTTTTTAAAGCTATCTATTAAATTGTAAGGCAAAACCACAAACGCTAAATAAAAAAACAATATCCAACGAAATGAATACCACAAAGAAGAAATAATATCATGACTAAAGAAAGATGACAGAAGACAAATGAAGAAAAAGGAGAAGAAATATATACCAAAAGGCATTTTTATACTCCTTAAACTCTTGCCATTATACAGAAATAAATAAAACTCTCTAACAAAAAAAGCAAGAAGAATAAACAAGGATATTAGGTCAACTATTGGAAGTTCTAAAGATTTAAAAGAAAAAAATGGTTCAATAAATGGAAGAAAAATTGCCATTAAATATAACCCAATTTCTATCTTTAAAAATAATAAGAAAAAGAAAAGAACAGATGAGAGTATAATAACTGAAATAATATAATCATTTTGAAACAAAAATAATATCGGAATAAAAACAAAAAAAGAAAATAACAGTATTTGATATTTATTTAAAATATTTTTTTCATTCATACTTCACTATTTAAAGAAAACTTCCAAAGCATAATCCTTATCAGTTGGAGAGCTCCATTTAACTTCTTTATTATTTAAAATCTCAAAAGATCCCTCACCTTTAACTTCTTTTATGTCTTTTTCGAATTTAAGGTGAGCTTCAAAACTTGAAATCTCGCTTCCCGCTTGTTTCTGAAAAAGCAAAGAATAATAATTTTCTTTATTTATTTTTTCTAAAACTGAGTCACTTAATTGATAATCAAAACTTAAAACTCCTGTAGCTCCTGGCTCAATTGATATAAAAGCTCCGAAACCACTCTTTGGGTTCTCAATTGTATCATAAACAAAACTATCAACATTGCCAGAGCTTAACCCGGAATACCCCAAAAGATTTGAATTTAAAGGCATGTACACCCTAGTATAAGTTCTATATCTAGTTGTCTGCCAATCAAACCAGCCATTATTCTTGTAAGAAGTTCTTAAATTGGACCTTATTATACCGCCTTCTTGATCTAATTTATAACTTATACTCTTCTCCATAACTCTGTCTGTTTTAAAAGCTGCTAAATTAGCGTCAACCACCATAACAAAGTCTGAATTTGATTTTTTAATTTCCCCGCCCCAGTTAAAACTAGAGGTTATATTTCTTTTGTAGTCATCGAAAACATAAACCATTAAATTTTTTCTCTCAATATTTTCATTAAAGACATTTAACAACTCACTCCATTTTTCAGATGACATTGAAAATAATTTATTCTTCATCTCCTCTATTATATCTCCTATTATATTCTTTCTGTCCCATTCCGAAATATCATCATCCCTAAAAGACACCTCAACCTCGTATTGTAAAACGTCTATAAAATTATCTTTATCATATGAATTGCCTTCAACTTTTACTGGCCCCGTTAAATACAATAAATCAGTTACCATTCTAGGTGTAATAGCTATAACAGCTAACAAATCCTCCGTCTCATGCCCCCTACCAGACGCAAGCATTTCTCTCTCATAGAACCATTTTATATTTTTAGCGCTATCAGGAAAATCTGGATACCAATTAGCATCACGCATAAACCACCTATTAACACCCAAATAAGATTTTATCGGCTCTGGTGGTATAGCTTGAAATGTTTTATCTAAACTAGCTGGCATATCTAAATGATAAACATCATTGCTTTCCATCTTAATTATTTCACCAGATCTAATCTTTAGAATTCCATAACTACCAATAAAACCACCAGTGGGTCTTAATTCGTTATTGTTCTGAAATAAAACCAAATAAGAGACCTCCTCTGGATAACCAAGGAAGGCTGGACCTATAATAGACAAGGATGTTAAATTACTCAAAAGACTAGAAGAGTTAAGTAGCTGTTCTATCAGTTTATCTATCTGGCTATCATAACGAATTAAATATTTATTATCTCTAACTTTTTCTATATAAAAAATAGACAAATCAATATTGGCCTTAATCCCATTAAACTCGGCACTGTTTTCAAAAAGAACTTTTAAGACCCTCTCTTTTTCATACTCATCAAAATCAAAAAAACTTTCAAAACTTTTACCGGCCATTATATCTTCAACTTCTTGAGCTATGTAAAAAGTTTTACTCGCTGAGTGACTTAAAACTTCAGCAGCCCTAGCAATAGTTAAAAAATCGTTTACATTATTAGAAACAAATGAAAGCCTCTTAAGAATAAAATAATTTTTAACACTATCAAGGTCATTCACAGCTAAAATAAAAAAATTACTAGACTCCTCGGCTGAAAAGCTAGCATTTAAAAAATCACCTTCAGAAAAAAGATTAAGAGATTCCTCGATCTTTGCCTGACCTAGAACTATATTATTCTTAATATTCTTAAATTTTATAAAAAGAAAGACTGAATAAAAAACAACCATCAAAAGAAATAAAACTATTAAAAAAGAAAATAAAGAAGAGAATGCTTCTTTATTTTTAATATTAAACATTTTTTTCATATTTAAAAAACTAGACATTTAATATCTTGTCTAATAAGATTATTTTTTTATTATTTAAAACATTGTGTAAAAAGACATCGGCAACCTCCTGTCTGTATTTGAACTCCTTTTCATCCATTACAGTAAAGTTTATAGACCTATTCATCTCTGATTCAAGGTCATCTATAATTTTCAAAAGTTTATGGTTCTCAATATTTGCCACAATAAGCACATCTGTTGGAGCTCCTTCATTGTTCAAGAACATTCCCCCTAGTAATATAAATTTAGGATCACAAACATCCTTTAATTTTTTAATAAAATTTTCACCTGAAAGTATTTGAGCTTTTAAGATTAGGGACTTTATCTCTGAGAATAAAATAAAATTTTTGTTCACCTTGTAATACTTTTTATCTTTTAAGCTACCACTAGTTAACTCTACTGTATCGCTCTTTTTTTTAGCACTAGAATCTAGCTCAGAATTATTGGACAAATCTGATAAATTTATGTTATTATTAGTAGAGGAAATAAGGCCAAACTCTTCCAAGTTTATAAGCTCCCTTCTAACAGAGTTAACTTGGAGCTTTAAATCTCTAGATAGTTGCCTTATATAAAAACTGCTATCGGGGTTTAATAAAAATATTTTTAAAAGTTTAACCCTTGATTTAGAGCCAAAAATTTTTTCCAACATATTGTTTTTAAGTTTAAATTTTTACAATAATAATTCAATAAAATTAATATTTATCTATTATTATAATATAATAATTATAATATATGTTTATAAAAATAGCAAGTTTAAATGTATTAAACAACCTAGACAAAAGTTTAGTACAGGCTAAAAAAATAGAATACAAAGACCAGAAATTTGGTCAATTAACCTTACTTATAGAATCGAGTGAAACTGGCTCTGGTGCTCGTAAAGTAGTAGCTAAAATAGAAGATCTTCTGCTGAACAATTACTACAAAAACGACAAGATGTTATTAAGTGAGCAAATTAATAGTCTAAAAATAGAGGCTTTTTTCGAGGCTTCCCTGGTTAAAACCAATAGAGATTTAATAGACTATATAAACATAGAAAAGATAGAGATAAATCTTAAAAATATTAATTTAACCGTCTGTCTTGTTTACGAGGGAGAAATATTTTTATCAAATCTGGGAGGTAATAAATCATTTCTACTAAGAAAAGTGAGAGGTGAGCTTGAAATGAGCGATATAAACCCAGAAGATGAACCAGAAGAAGATGACAATCAAGGATCAAAAATATTTTCTTCAATAATAAATGGTGAAATACCATCAAACTCATACATAATAATCACAACACTATCTTTAGCTCAATACCTACTAAACAAAAAGATGGTGGAAATATTAGAAAGATTAAATTTGGAAAGCGCTAAAGAACACATAAGGAGCACCTTGAAGAAAATAAACAATCACTCAAATTTTGCTGGCGTTATAATAAAAAATAGCTCCAATAAAGAAAGAGACGACAACCTATTAAACATAAGGAATATTTCTCAGTCAAAAAAAGAAACTCAAAAAATATTAGAAAAAACAGGAAATATAGACAAAAAAAGGATCAGAAAAAATATACTATCTTTTTTAAATAAAATAAATATATTCGAACATCTTAACAGAAACATAGAAAAAAGAAGAAAAGAGTCTATCAAGCCCAAACCAAGCCCGGTAATTGAAATGGTGACCAACTCAAGTAAAAATACATCGAAAACAAAAAAAGTGGCTATAATTATAGTAGCCCTATGTGTAATCTTGGCGATAAAACTAATGGTACAAAAAAACAACGAGAGCAAGGAAGTAGAAATAGAAAGGATAATAGTAACAGAACAAGAATTAAAATCTAAACAAGGGCAAATTGACACCTTACTACTATACAACAATAAAGACGAGGCTATTACAAAAATACAGGAGTTAAGAGAGGAGATACAATCTTTAAGCCAAAAAGAAAGGGATGCTATGAATGAATTACCAGAAATAGAAAAAGAGCTAAAAAGACAAGAAAACTCAATTAGCAAAATGATAGAAATTGAAAACCCAAAAGAACTAACTCATTTAAACTTACTAAAAGAAAATGTTGATAGTTCTTCCCTTTCAATCTTGAATGGTTTCTTGTATATATCTGATAAAAATGGGAGCATCTATTCAATAGACATAAAAGAAGGTATAAATACAATCTTGGAAAATTCTGACAAAATAAAATCTAGCAAGATAATATCAAAAGAAAAAGGAGATATAATATATCTTTTAACATCTTCCCACCTGATAACAATAAACAAAAACAAAGAAGTAAAATACAAAGAAGCTAATATTGATATAGATAGCGCACTTGATTTTGATCTTTATATGGATAGACTCTATGTGGCAAATAGTGATCAAGTATACAGATATAACAGGGGTGACAAATACGAAAACCCAGAAGGATGGCTAAAAAATACTATCAGTGAAGGAATTGTAAGTATAAATACGAGTTCTGATATAGAAATAATTTTCAATAATGGAGTTGTTAGTCAATACAGAACAGGAGAAAGCCTGAATAATGACACATCCTTAGGATATACCGACCCTAAACTGGAAAAAATTAATACAGTTAAAGTTGTTTCAAATTATCTTTACATACTGGACAAGAGCAATAAAAGAATAATAAAATTTGACAAATTAACAGGAGATCTGCTTAGTCAGTATTATTTACCAAACTTAAATGATATAAAAGATTTCACTATAGATGAAGAAAATAATACCTTGTACATATTAAATGAAAACAAGATATACAAAGAAGAAATGTTAATGTCATAAAGGTTAGTTTGAATAACAAAAAAGGAAGAGGTAAACCTCTTCCTTTTTTTATTTCTAGAACTAGGGAAACTATTTTAAAGTAACCTTTGCACCAGCTTCTTCTAATTTCTTCTTTAATTCTTCAGCCTCCTCTTTTTTAACACCTTCTCTTACAACCTTTGGAGCTGCATCAACTAAATCCTTAGCTTCTTTTAATCCCATTTCTGTTATTTCACGAACAACTTTAATAACAGCAATTTTGTTAGCACCTGCTTCAGTAACTTCGATATCGAAGCTATCTTTTTCTTCTACAGCATCAGCTGCAGCACCTGGCATAGCACCACCAGCCATCATCATAGCTGGAGCAGCGGCTGATACACCGAATTTATCTTCCAAAATTTTAACTAATTCAGCTAAATCTAAAACACTCATTTTTTCAATTTCACTAACTAGTGATTCAAATTTTGCTGGAACTTCTACAACCTTTTTTTCTTCTGACATAATTTTGTTTTATTTAAAATATTTAATTAAATAAAATACTTTAAATAATTATTTATATTAATTATTAAATATTAACTATTATCCTTTTCACTTATAGCCTTTAAAACATTAACCAAACCTCTAATATTACCGGCTAAAACATTAACAAATCCAGATATAGGAGCATTTAAAGATCCAACCATCTTTGCGTAAAGTTCTTGTTTTCCTGGTAATTGAGCTAAATTTTCAACATCCTCAGCTCCAACAAATTTTCCATCCAAGATACCACCAACAAAAGTTATTTTACCCTCATTGCTTTTCTTGAAGTTAAAAATAACCTTAGCTGGAGAAACTTCATCTTCATAAGCAAAAATAGCAGCTACCTTTCCTGGCAAATTCTTAATATCTATGTCTGAAATATTATTGTTCTTAAAAGCTAAATCTAATAGTGTTTTCTTTGAAACAAAGTACTCACCATTTTCTTGCTTTAATTTTTTTCTTAATTCCTCATTATCCTTAACTCCTAAAGCGTCAAAACTAGCGAAAACAACTGACTTAGAACGATTAATTTTATCGTTTAAATCATCTAGTATCTCTTGCTTCTGTTCTTTGTTCTTTGGCATAAAATATATAAATTTAAGTATTAAATAAAAAAACTGCTTTAAAAAAGCAGACTGAATTTAGACAAAATAAAAAAATTAATCTAAAAACCTCGGTAAGTCTTATAATGCTTACTGTCTGCAGTTTATGTTGTAATTATAGCAAAAAGAATAAATATGTCAAGACTTCTTCTTAAGGGCCATTTGTCCACAAGCCGAAAAAACATCTTGATTAAATCTATATCTCTCAATAACATTAATACCCGCTCTCATTAATGAATTCTTAAATTTTCTAACCACTTCTCTGCCGGATGGTTCAAACTGATCACTAGTACTTGTTATATTATATGGAATAAGGTTAACAGTTAAGAGATTTTTACCCTTTACTAGCCTGATTAACTCTTCTAGGTCCCTGTGACCATCATTTACACCCTTAATCATTAAATACTCTAACATAGCTTTCCTGCCTGTAGTTTTAATGTAATAATCAACAGCCTCCATTAACTTCCCTATTTTTATCGCTTTAGCATAAGGCATTAATTTCTTCCTAGTGTTATCATTAGCAGAATGAAGTGATACGGCCAAGTTCACAACAACTTTCTCGTCACTGAGTCTTTTTATTTCATCAAAGATACCAACAGTGGATACGGATATTTTTCTAGATGAAATATTGAAAAAATCTTTATCGTGCAAGAATTTTATAGACTTAAAAACATTTTCATAGTTTAAAAGAGGTTCTCCCATCCCCATAAAAACAATATTAGTAACTCTAGAGTTTCTTG
>JBAYSI010000028.1:0-8782 GCA_041676225.1 Patescibacteria group bacterium
TCGAGCCGTCTCCTTTACTAGAACAAATATATAACCAGTTTATTCTAGCTCTGTTAATATTGACGTCGCCCTCCTTTTCCATAAAGTCTTTTTTGCTTATAAACGTTGAATCTATATAGCCATTAAATAAATAAAATTTTGGATCTGTAGTCCACTCACCTTCAGTAGCTTTAGCAATTGTTTTTCCACCATTAACAGGATTGTCCCTGTCCCACCAAAAATGGTAGCCAAGAACTTTGCATTCATTTTCTTTGGCGTTTTTATCTTTGTCAAACATATATAAATCTTTATTTGTAACCTGAGAATTTATATATTCAGAAATAAGCCCACTATAATTGTCATCTAAATCTTTCTGAGTTGTGGTGGGTATGGGGTTATTAAC
Source organism: Patescibacteria group bacterium (assembly GCA_041676225.1). GTDB lineage: Bacteria > Patescibacteriota > Patescibacteriia > Patescibacteriales > UBA12465. The sequence goes on from JBAYSI010000028.1 coordinate 383, forward strand.
TTTATTTGGATTTGTTAATATTGCATAACATTCAGACTCCGAAGTGTCTATGGCGACATTTCCACTGTTTTTAACTTGATATTTACAACAACCAATTTGTATGGGTTTTATTTTTTGAACATCTAAAGAAGTAAACTCAATCAAATTAGGATTAATTGTTTGTAGTATTAAATATGACAGAAGTGCTAGCACTAGGCCAGTAAGGCTTCCAGATATCCAGCTTTTTGCTTGAGAGACTCTTTGGCTACTCCCACCTGATGTTAACCATAGTGTTCCACCTATCATTAAAGCTATGGCAGCTGTTAAACCAACTATAGCCAAGAGATAGTCGTAGATACTTTTTATATAATTAGCTATAGAGCTACTATCTATTTCTGTTTGTGTGTTTGCCCTAAAACTTGAGCCTGGTATTGTTACTTGAGGAACAAATTCAATCCCGCCAGCATTAACAATAAATGGGGTTATTAGAAAAATTGATAGACAGAATATTATTAACTTTTTTTTGTTCATATTTTTATTGTTTTAGTAATATTATTAAAATAATCATTTGAGTTAAGAATACTACGAAAAACATCATTGTTATGAAATATGGCCAACCAGTTACCTTGTGCTTATTCCATGTCCTTATTTTCTTTTTTAAAAATTTTATCATATTTTTTATATAAAATTTAAATTTTTATAAGAATTAAATTTTTTTATAATGTTTTTTATATCGCTTTCTTTAATATCTTTACCTCCTAAGCCGCTAATAAAGTTCTTTATTGTTTGTTTTTTGTTTAAAGCACAGATGTCTGAATATAATGGGCTAAAACTGCCAATGCTTACTGATTTTTCTAAAACAATAATATTTTTAGCGCCTACTTCTTTTATTATATCATATATTTCTTGATGCGGGAAAGGCCTATATGTTTTTATTTTCAATATTCCTACATTTTTTTCATTTTTTAAGGCAGATTTTATCGTTCCAATTACTGAGCCCATAGCAACTACTATTGTGTTTACTTTTTTTTCTCCTGTATATTCAAAAAGTCCATTGTCATTTTTTTTGCATTTTTGATTTATTGTTTTTTTCCAGTCTGAATAGTTGTTATTTATTTTTTTTATAGAAGCATTAAAGTCTTTGTTTAGATTTTCCCTGCTTGATTGATAGTTGTTGGGGGCCATAAAAGCGCCGATAGTTACAGGGTTTTTGGTGTCTAAATATTCTCCGCTTTTTGCTTTATATTTTCCTAAAAACTTATTTATGTCTTTTTTACTTGGGATTTCAACCGCCTCATAACAGTGGCTCAGGATAAAGCCATCAATATTTACAAAAACTGGGATTTTTGTTTCTTCAGCTATTTTATAAGCTAAAACATGTTGTTCTATAGCTTCTTGATTGTTTTCAGCAAAAAACATAATCCACCCAGCATCTCTTATAGCCATAGCATCTTGTTGATCATTCCAGATATTTATTGGTGATGAAATAGCTCTGTTTACTAAAGTCATTACAATAGGGAGTCTTAGTCCTGATATATTATACACCACCTCGGTCATCAAAAGTAATCCTTGAGAGCTGGTAGCACTATATACTCTAGATCCAGTCGCAGAAGCCCCCAGCACTATAGAGGCCGCAGTAAACTCACTTTCAGCTCTTACATATTCATAATTACCTTCGCCGTTAGCTTTTATTTTGGCCAAATCTTCCACTATGTGGGTTTGGGGTGTTATTGGATAAGCTGAAATTACATCTGGACCTATATTGTTAACAGTTAGCGCAATTGCACGTGACCCTTCTAATATTTGTTTTTTATTATTCATATTTGTTTTATTATATTTCTATTCCAATTGGGGCATGATCAGATCCCAACACCTTGTCTAAAATGTATGATTTCTTAATTTTTTTAATTATTTTTTTTGAAACGCAGAAATAATCTATTCTCCAGCCAACATTCTTATATCTAGCGCCACCTCTATAGCTCCACCATGAATATTGTATTTTTTCTGGATTAAAATATCTAAAAGTGTCAATAAAATCATTAGAAATAAACAGATCCATCCAGGCCCTTTCTTCTTTTGTAAAGCCAGCACTCCCTTCATTAGCCTTAGGTCTGGCTAGGTCTATTTCTTTGTGGGCAACATTAAGGTCTCCGGTTATAATTATTGGTTTTTTCTTTTCTAATTTTTTTAAATATTTTAAAACCTCATTATTAAACTCTAATTTGTAGGGCAATCTGCTTAATAGGTTGTTTGAGTTTGGAAAATATGTGTTTATTAAATAGAAATCCTTTAATTCTATAGTCTGTAGTCTGCCCTCGTTATCAAACTTTTCTATACCTAGCCCTTTTTGCTCTTTTAAAATATTAAGTTCTTTTTTGTAGAGTATTAATGTTCCACTATAGCCTGGTCTTTCTGCGCAATTCCAGAATTCTTCATAATCCTTGAAATCAAATTTTTCTAACACTTTTTTATCTTCCGATATTTTAATTTCCTGCAAACAGATAATATCCGGGTTTTCTTTTTTTAGGAAGAATTCGAAATCTTTCTTTATTATAGCTCTTAATCCGTTTATGTTCCAGGATAGTATTTTCATATTGTATGGCAAATTTACATTAACAAATTTTTATGATATTATGTCTATATAATATAATATATTTAATAAATAATCAATGAACTTAGATGAGAGAATTGAGTATTTAAGATTGAAGAATAAATACAAGAAAACGAATAAAGAGTGGTATAGAAAATGGTGGGGCATTTTAGTTGTCTTATCTTTATACATTTTGGCAATTTTTGTACTAGCTTTTTCATTTTTTCTTCTTCAGTTGAAGTTTTCCGATGGTTTTGCTGAAAAAGTATTAAACTCTATAGAGGTGAATATAAAGATTGATGAAAACTTTAACATGGAAGATTACAAGAGTAAAATGTTATTGGTTGAAGGATTGAACAATAATCATCTAGGAAAAGACGATGCTAGTATTACCCTCGTTCTGTTTTCTGATTTTAATTGCTCATATTGCAAATCTACGGCTGAGGTTGTAGCAGCTTTAAATGGTAAATATGGTGACAGGATTAAAATAATAGTTAGAGAATTTCCGATTATGAATGATGATTCAATATCTTTAGCAATAGCCGCTCTTTGTGCTGGTGATCAGGGTAAGTATTGGCAAATGTATTACAAGCTTTTTGAGGTTCAAGGTCAATTTAGAGTTTCTGATTTAGCATACATTGCCAGGCTAGCTGGAGTCTCAGATGTGAAAGAATTTTCAGATTGTATAAACAGTGATAAGCATTATAATGATGTATATAAAAATAGAGTTGATGGTGAAGCTTTAGGTATACAAGGGACTCCAACTTGGTTTTTAAAAGGGGAGAAACTTCAAGAAGGTTTCGTTCCTTTTTCTCTGTTCTCAGATTTTTTTGATAAATACTTAGTTGATGATAATAATTAAACTTTAAAAATATGAAGGAGATAAGGATACATGGCAGAGGCGGACAAGGTGTTGTAGCTGCTTCAGAAATTTTAGCTATAGCCTTTTTTAATGATGGAAAAAATGTTCAAGCTTTCCCTAATTTTGGAGTTGAAAGAAGCGGGGCACCAATTATGTCCTTTGTTAGATTCTCAGATGAAGAAATATTAAGCAGAGAACATGTATATAGTCCAGATATATTAATAATTCAGGATGATACTTTGATTGACAAGGTTGATATTTTTTTTGGTATAAAAAATGACAGTATTATTCTAATAAACTCTAAAGACAGTGTTGAGAATATTTTTCTTAAATTAAAAGAACTTAAAAAAATACCAAGTGGTTTTAAGATTGAAAATATTTTTGTAGCAGATGCAACTAGCATTGCTCTTGAAATTTTTGGTAGAAATATTGTAAACACAGCAATGCTCGGACTGTTATCTAGAGTGCCAAATGTTTTAAAATTAGAATCAGCATTAAAAGCTATTAAAGAAAAATTTTCTGACAAGAGAAAAGATGTCGTTGAAAAAAACATTGAAGCTATTAAAAGAGTATATAAATTAAAATAATAAATATATGATAGTAAAACCAAATTCTTCTCTAGAGAACAAAACAGGTTCTTGGAGGTCATACAAACCAATTATTGATAAAGAAAAATGTATAGCTTGTGGTATTTGTTCTAAAATTTGTCCAGATAGTGCAGCTTTTTTAAAGCCAGTTAATGGGCAGATTAAGGCGCATGTTAATTATGATTATTGTAAGGGTTGTGGTCTTTGTGCTAAGGAATGTCCAGTTAAAGCTATAAGGATGGAGGAGGAATAAGAAAAAAATATAAAGATAAAAATTATGTACAATTTTAAAGAAATAGAAAAAAAATGGCAAGATTTTTGGGACAAAGACGAAACGTATAAAGTGGAGGAAGATGACTCTAAAGAGAAATTCTATACTTTAGTAGAGTTTCCTTATCCCTCTGGAGCAGGTCTTCATGTCGGTCATGTAAAAGGACAAACTGCTGTAGATGTTTTTGCCAGATTTAAAAGACTTAAAGGATACAATGTTTTAAACTCTATGGGTTGGGATGCTTTTGGTTTACCAGCTGAAAATTTTGCTATAAAAAACAAAAAACATCCAGGAATATTTACTCAAGAAAATATCAATAATTTTAGAAGACAAATAAAAAGCTTTGGTCCTTCCTTTGATTGGAGTAGAGAAATAGATACAACAGATCCTAACTATTACAAATGGACTCAATGGATATTTTTACAACTATTTGAAATGGGTCTTGCCTATGAAAAAGAAGCTCCAATAAATTGGTGTCCATCTTGTAAGACTGGATTAGCTAACGAAGAGGTTGTTGATGGGAAATGTGAAAGATGTGATTCTTTGGTTGAACAAAAAAACATGAAACAGTGGTTTTTAAAAATTACTGATTATGCCGAAGAGTTAATAACTGACTTAAATGACCTTAATTGGCCAGAATATATTAAAACAAGCCAAAAAAATTGGATAGGAAAGTCAGAGGGGGCTGAGATTGATTTTTCTGTTAAAGATTCTGATATTAAAATACGAGTTTTTACAACCAGGATAGATACTATTTTCGGTTGTACCTATGTTGTCATTGCTCCTGAAAGTAAGATATTATTACAATTAGAATATAAGATAGAGAATAAGGACGAATTAAATGAATATTTAGAAAAAATAAAAAACAAGTCAGATTTAGAAAGAACAGATTTAAATAAAGATAAAAGTGGTGTCAAAATTGAAGGTGTTAAAGCGATTAACCCTTTTAATAATGAAGAGGTTGATATTTTTATAGCTGATTATGTTTTAGCTTCCTATGGCACTGGAGCTGTAATGGCTGTGCCAGCTCATGATGAAAGAGATTTTGAATTTGCTAAGAAGTATGATTTGGAGATAAAGACAGTTATTACAAAAGAAAAAGACATCGATAATTCAATATCTTGTTACACCGAAGATGGACACCTTTTAAACTCCCTAGAGTTTACAGGTATGAATTCAAGTCAGGCTAGGAGTAGGATGATAGAGTTTGGAGAGGGCAAGGGCTTTGTTCAAAGAAAAATAAACTACAAGTTAAGAGATTGGCTATTTTCTCGTCAGAGATACTGGGGTGAACCAATACCAATAATTAAATGTTCTTCTTGTGGCAATGTTCCTCTAGAAAAGAGTGATTTACCTTTAGTTTTACCAGAGGTGGAAAATTATGAACCTAGTGGTAATGGAGAATCACCACTAGCTAATATTAATTCTTGGGTTAATGTTAAGTGTCCTAAGTGTGGTGGTGATGCTAAAAGAGAAACGAATACTATGCCTCAATGGGCCGGATCTTCTTGGTATTTTTTAAGATATATTGATCCAAAAAATCAAGAAGAATTAGCTTCAGCTGAAAATTTAAAAAAATTCATGCCAGTTGATATATATTTTGGTGGAGCAGAACACACAACAGTTCATTTGCTTTACTCTAGGTTTTGGAATAAAGCGTTGTGCAACAAAGGTATTGTTCCAGTTTCAGAGCCATATAAAAGAAGAGTTCAGCATGGACTCATATTGGCAGAAGACGGAAGGAAAATGAGCAAGAGATGGGGCAATGTTATTAATCCTGATGACGTCATTTCTGAGTATGGAGCCGACGTTATGAGATTATACATAATGTTTATGGGTCCATACGGTGACACATCTGCTTGGGCAACATCTGGTATTAATGGTATTAGTCGTTTTGTTAATAAGGTTTGGAATTTAACAGAAAAAGAGATAACAGAGGATGAATCTGACAAGGAAACCTTGAATATATTGCACAAGACAATTAAAAAGGTTGGCGAGGATATAGAAAATATTTCATTTCATACAGCTATTTCTCAATTAATGATTCTTTTAAATCACTTATCTGTTAAAGAAAAAATAAATAAAGAGCTTGTCAATATTTTTGCTAAACTTTTAAGTCCTTTTACCCCACATTTAAGTGAAGAACTTTTTTCTTTAATGGGAGGTATTGGTAGTATTTTTAAAAGTTCTTGGCCAGAATATAGTGAGGACTTAATTAAAGATGAAAAAGTAAAAATAGCAGTCCAAATTAATGGCAAACTTAGAGATACTTTAGAGGTTGATTTCGATAGCGAAGAAAGCTTTGTCGTTGAACTGGCTAAAAATAGTGAGTTGGTTAAAAGATGGATAGAGGGAAAAGATATTATAAAAATTATCTTCATAAAGAACAAATTACTAAGCATAGTTATTAAGCAATAAATGAACTTACTTCAACAAACTTTAGATCTTTGCAAAATGTACGAGATAGGTCCCGATAAATCAAAGGGCCAGAATTTTTTAATTGATGAAGAGACATATGACTTAGTAATATCAAGCTCTGAATTAAGTGATAAGGATACTGTATTAGAAGTTGGCCCTGGTCTAGGTATTTTAACTTTTAAATTGGCAAAGATAGTTAAAAAAGTTTTAGCTGTTGAGCTTGATAATAAATTAGCAGAGGTTTTAAACATACTTAAGATATCTAAAAATGTTGATAATGTTAAAATTTTTAATAATGATGTTTTAAAAATTAAGGGTGATAACATTTCTAAGTTGGGGCCATACAAGATAGTTACAAATTTGCCATATAATATAACTTCAATATTTTTGAGAAAATTTTTGACTATGGCTAATAAGCCAGAGTTAATGGTTGTTCTTTTACAGAAAGAGGTCGTTAGTCGTATTTTATCCAAAGAACCAAAAATGAGCTTGCTTTCAATTTCTGTTCAGTTTTATGCTGATGTTGAATTTGTAGCTGACGTTCCTAAAGAATTTTTCTATCCAACACCTAAAGTTGAGAGCGCCATTATTAAGATAAGACCAAGAAAAGACAAGGTTTTTAATAATTATCAGGATGAGAAAAAATTTTTTAAATTATTGAAATATGGTTTTGGTTCTAAGCGTAAGATGTTGAAAAATAACCTTTCAGCTGCTTTAAGTGTTGAGCAAAAAGTAGTGGAAGAAGCTTTAGCTTCTTTAAGTTTGGATTTAAAGTGTAGAGCTGAGCAGTTGTCTATTAAAAATTGGCTAAGTCTGTATGATAAATTATTTGCTTTTTTATAAAAAATATTATATTATTTGATTATGAATGATAATAAAAAAAGCATTTTTCAAGACAAGGAAAAAAGAAAAAGTCTTTTGTTTTTGACTGTTTTTAGTCTTGCTATTATTTTTGTATCATCACTTAGTATAAAGAATAGTATAAGAAAACCTTTTGATATTAAGGGGGGAGAAAAGAAAGAGGTTGTTAATAATAATTGTGCTGATGGTTCTTGTAATGTAGATAATGATAAAAATGCAATAAGAGAAGATAATGACAATTTAAAATTAATAGATACAGATGGTGATGGCATCTTAGATTGGTATGAGCTTTTTATATACGGAACATCTCCATACCTAGAAGATACTGATGGTGACGGCTTAACTGATTACGAAGAAATTTCATATAAAACAGACCCAAACTGTTTTGAGGGTAGAGATTGTTCTTCTTTCATAGCTTCTCCTGTCGCTGAAAATTCTGTTGATGATTCTACTCCCGATAACTTAGACGAATTATACAATCTTTTAGAAGCAGAACTAGGTGAAGATGAGATTGGTATAGTTGATTATCAAAAAGAAGATGTTGACAGCGAAGCTTTCTCAGATCTTTTTAATATATCACCAGAAGAGTTAAGAGTTGAACTTTTAGAAGCTGGAATTTCAAAAGAGGATTTAGATTCAATAAGTGACGAAGACCTTTTAAATATATACAAAGAGTCATTGTTAGATTCTATTTAGAGTTTCTTTTTACTAATTAAATATTTTATATATAAATTTATGTCCCCAAAAAAACATAAAAGATATTCATATAAAAAAGGCATTATAATTATACTGGCCTTTTGTTTTGTTTTTAGCGCTTCAATCACACCCAAGA
>JBAYSI010000029.1:0-8505 GCA_041676225.1 Patescibacteria group bacterium
CTAATTGTTCAGGTGGCGCAGAGGCAACTTCTGGTACTTTTGTCGATGCAAGAGATGGTCAAGAATATGCCTGGGTAAAAATTGGAGATCAAACTTGGATGGCCGAGAATCTAAATGTTGGCAATATGATTAATGGAGTAAATGACCAAATTAATAACTCTACTATAGAAAAATATTGTTATGAAAACCTAGAGTCTAATTGTGATATTTATGGCGGTTTATATCAATGGAATGAAATGATGCAATATGTAACAGCTGAAGATGCTCAAGGAATTTGTCCTGAAGGTTGGCACATACCATCTGATGCTCAGTGGCATGCTCTAGAAAATTCTTTAGCGACAGGAACTTGTGACCCTTCACGTAGGAACTTTGGTTGTGATCCGGCTGGATCTAAACTAGCAGGAAGTTATGATTTATGGAATGATGGAAATTTGAGAAATCATATTGATTTTAATGATAGTGGTTTTAATAGTATACCAGCCGGCTACCGTAATGCCGATGGTTCGTTTAGCTCTCTTGGTTCTAGTTCTTACCTCTGGTCGTCGTCCATCGGTGGGTCTCGTGCTTGGATCCGCAACCTGAATTCTTCTAATTCTTCAGTTTATCACAACTATAATGGTTTAGCTGATGGTTTTTCTGTTCGCTGTTTACAAAATTAAGGAAAGCATTGTATATAAAATAGGCCAGCACAAAGTGCTGGCTTTTTTGTCTTCCTGAAAAACTCATTTGATTGTATACTTGAAAATATAGACTAATATATTTTCTCTATGATCGAAACCATAAAGACATCAAGATATACAATCAAACAAATCTTCCAAGAAAATTGGGATGGGTTTTATGAAAAAAACAAAAGATTAATTAGACCGGTAGTAGTGGAAAATGTTAAAAAAGTAGTTTCCTGTGGTGATAAAGATATTATAGGATATAATACCTATGTTTGTCCAGAGTGCAGGGATAAAAAGTTTGTAGCTCATACTTGTAAATCTAGATTCTGTAATAGTTGTGGCAAAGTAAAAAATGATGAATGGATAGAGAAAGCTCAGACTAGATTATTCAATATTCCTCATAAACATTTAGTTTTTTCTATTCCCTGGGAAATTAGGTTATTGTTTTTAGAAAATAGACACCTATTATCGTTACTACATCAATCTTGCGGTCAGGCAATAACTGATTGGGCTAGTTCGGTTTATCTTCTTCCAGGGGTAGTAACAGTATTACATACTTTTGGCTCAAAACTTAATTTTAATTGTCATATTCATGCTCTTTATTCTTTGGGCGGAGTAGGTTTAAGAAGTGGTCAATTTAAGGAATATAGCTTTATTCCTGCACTTAGTTTAAAATCTAGGTTTAAAACTATATTATTAGCTAAATTGAGGAAGGAATATTTATCAGGTAAAATATATATCAACCCTACTTTGAAAACAATTTGGAGGAAAGAATTTAAAACAGATATATTTTATGAAGTACAAAACAAACTATGGGAAAAAGAATGATATCTATGGATAGGAGAGAAATTAGATAATGCTCGTCACACTGTTTCTTATGTTGGTCGTTATGCTAAGAGACCTTGTTTATCTGAGGCTAAAATTAGCGCTTATGAACCAGAAAATTCACTGATTAGGTTTCAATATACCGATAAACTATGTAAAGAAGAAAAAAAGATAGAATTAAGTATTGATAAATTTATCGGTGCTTTAATTAGACATATACCAGAGAATAGGTTTAATATGATTAGATATTATGGTATGTACGCTAATATCTTAAAATGGAAAATGTTAAAAATATTGGCTGAAAGATTAATTTATTTATATGGAAGAGTATATTTAGCCTTCGATCCTAAAATTATGAGTTGGAGAGATAGGATTAAGGATATGACTAATACTGATCCTCTTTTCTGCCAAAAATGTCAAAAACATTTAGAGCTAGTTCAAATTAGTTACAAAATTAGAGATGGAACCTGGAAGTCGGTGCCAATTCACTAAAATTATTTCAAACCATATACTCACTGGTCTCATTTATTATTATTTAAACTTAATTAATTTAGAGATTTATATAATTTCAATGATTCAAAAAAATGGTTTATCTTAATTTTAGTGGTTAAGGACAAAAATTAATACAAAAATATTAGAGAGCCTGTGGAAAACATCGGTTTTTTTGTCGACAAAAGTATGGATGATAATTCCTTAACAATAAAAAAAGAGAAACCTTCAATAGGTTTCTCTTTTTTCTTTTTAGCTTCTCTTTGTTTACTCCTTAAAATCAGCTTTTATAGTCTCTAACACTCCTTCTTTAAAGGATCTAGGGTTGAAGTCTGGCATTATTGTTTTAAGTTTGGTGATATCAGTTCTTTTTTCCTTTGTTCCATCTGGCTTACTTGCATCCCAGTGTATCTCTGCTCTGTAGTCTATTACTTCTTCTAATATAGCTATGAATTCTTTAATGGAATAATCAAAGCCAGTACCAATATTAACTATTTCTCCTTCATTATAGGTGTTCATTAGATGTATACAGGCATCAGCTGCATCATCAACAAAGAGAGCTTCTCTTCTTGGCGTCCCAGTACCCCAGAAGCTTAGTGATGTGTTATTCCTTTTAGCTTCTATGAATTTCTTTATAAGTGAGGGGATCATGTGACCATTTTCTAGGTCGTAGGTATCATTAGGGCCATACATATTAGTTGGCATTACTGATATGGCATTAATATCGTATTGTTTTCTATACAACTGACAAGCGACAATTCCTAGCCCTTTAGCTACCGCATATCCTTTATTGGTTTCCTCTAATTTACCAGCCATGAATCTATCTTCGTTTATTGGTTGAGGATTTTCTTTGGGGTAGATACAGGTTGATCCTGTGTACAAAATTTTTGTTCTAGGGCTATGTCCCTTTATTGCCTCTAAAAGGTTTAAAATCATCATTGAATTATAATAGAGAAAGTCAGCTGGTCTTTTCATGTTTCCATATATTCCACCGACTAGCCCTGCAACCATAAAAATGAACTCTGGTTGTTCATTTTTATGGTAGCTGTCTACCTGCTCTTTATCTAAGAGATTCAATTCTTTGCTACTTGGTGCCAGGATATTAGTATACCCCTGTTTTTTGAGTTGCCTTATAATTGAACTACCAACTAAGCCAGTTCCACCAAGTACACATATTTTACTATTTTTCTCCATCATATTCAGCTTCTATCATTATCTTTACTAAGTCTTCAAATTTAACTTTTGGCTCCCATTTTAACTCTCTTTTAGCTTTTTTTGGATCTCCTAGAAGAAGATCAACCTCAGCCGGTCTAAAGTATTTAGGATTTATTTCAATAATTGTTTTATTTGTGTTTTTATCAATTCCTTTTTCATTTAAACCTTCTCCCTCCCAAACCAGGTCCATATCTAGATGTTTAGCAGCTAATTCAACGAATTCTCTAACACTACGTAATTCTCCAGTAGCTAGAACATAATCATCTGGTTTGTCTTGTTGCAACATTAGCCACATGCCATATACATAGTCTTTGGCATAGCCCCAGTCACGTTTAGCATCTAAATTGCCTAAATATAGTTTATCTTGTTTACCCTTTTGTATATTAGCTAGACCTTCTGTTATTTTCTTGGTAACAAAAGTTGAACCCCTTCGAGGTGATTCGTGGTTAAAGAGAATGCCAGATACTGCAAATATGTTGTAGCTTTCTCTGTAGTTTTTTGTTATCCAGTGAGCATAGAGTTTGGCTACACCATAGGGTGACCTTGGATAGAAGGGAGTATTTTCTGTTTGTGGTATCTCTTGAACTTTACCGAACATCTCAGAAGAGGATGCTTGGTAGAATCTAGTTTTGATATTATTATCTTTTATGGCGTCTAGAATTCTAAGAGTTCCAAGTCCTGCTGTTTCAGCTGTGTATTCTGGAATATCGAAACTAACCCTAACATGACTTTGGGCCGCTAGATTGTATATTTCATTTGGCTGTATTTTTTCTAATAACCTAGAAATATTACTAGAGTCAGTAATATCACCGAAATGAAGGAAGAATTTTAAATCTTTATTATTGTATAGGTGATCTATTCTTTTAGTGTTAAAAGAAGATGATCTTCTAATTATTCCGTGGACTTCGTAACCTTTTTCTAAAAGTAGCTCAGCCAAGTATGAGCCATCTTGACCAGTGATGCCAGTTATTAATGCTTTTTTCATATTTATTTATCTACCTTCATGCCCTAGAGCAGTTTTTATAGTTTTAAGTATTATAGTTACATCTAGATATATGGATCTGTTCTTTATATAGAAAAGATCGTATTGTAATTTTTTATATGTATCTTCAAGCGAAGGGGAGTGATATTCTCCAGATATTTGGTCCCAACCAGTTATACCTGGTTTGACTAAATTTCTAGCGTTATAGAAAGGGATGTTGGCTGATAATTCTTTTATTAACTCTGGCCTTTCTGGTCTAGGGCCAACAAAACTCATATCACCTTTTAAAACATTAAATATTTGTGGTAATTCATCTACTCTAGTTTTCCTTAGTATCTTTCCAAGCTTGGTTATTCTTGGGTCATCTTTTTCTGTTGGAGCTAGATTATTGCCTTGGACTCTCATGCTTCTGAATTTGTGTAGATAGAATTCTTTGCCATTTTTCCCGCATCTTAATTGCTTAAAAAATATTGGACCCTTGCTAGTTAATTTAATTAATATTGAGACTATTAAAGATATTGGAATAACTATAAACAGTGATAGGGAAGCCAGCGCTAGATCTACTAATCTCTTTACTCTTTCAAAATTTCTTTTCTCAGCTAAGTTTAAATTCTCTAAGAACCAAGCCTTGTTTAAAATCTCCAAAGGTATTTGTCCACTAATTTCTTCGTAGAAATTAATTAGGTTGTAATAGTTAATACCAGTTGGTAGTAGATTGAAAAGTGTTTTTTGTAAGTCTTTCATCTCACTAACATCTTTTTCAAGTATTAAACTGTCTATCTTGTAGTCTTTAATTGCTCTTGATAATTGATGACTATCTTCTATTATTTTAAAACCATAAACTTCGGCTATGTCTAGTAGTATATGATTTTTTTCACTTAAAATAAATTTTATATTATAACCTATTTGTGGATTCTTTTTGATGATTCTAATAGTTTTCATTATTATCTCATTGTATCCAATAATGGCTATATTTGAACCTGGTATATACTTCTTGTTAATGGACATGAAGATAATTCTCCAAAGACTAATGAAGGTAAAGGCGAGTAGGGAAAATATTATTAAATTAGTTTTTGGTGTTATCTGGGTTTGGGGGAGGATATAGAAAAGGACCATGGAGACTATTAATGATATTAGGATTGATTTTCCTAATCTTTCCAAAACCTTATTTTTATTGATAATTTTTTTAAAATCGTATAAACTATTAATATAGAAGACGATTAGCCAAATCAAAAAAATTGGAGTAAAAACTTGAAAATGCTCCCTTTGAATGCTTTCTGTTAATTGTCCTTGATATCTAAGTATTACTGTTAATTTTAATGATAGAAATAGTAATATTAAATCAAAAAACAACAAACAAAACTGTTTTAATTTTTTGTTATTCATATATTTATATTATAGCAAAAACTAGAATAATAAATCAAATATTTTATGTCTGAAAAAACTTTTCGTTCAATTTTAAAAATCGGAGTATTTGCTTCATTGGCTACTATTTTTGTTGTCATATCAAACATGTACTTTCCTTATGTATCTTCAAAACAATTAATTTTTAATATTTTAATTGAGATTCTACTAGTATTTTATTTTGTATTTATAATTAAGTATCCAAAGTATAGGCCAAAAAAATCTTTAGTTCTTATTGGTTTGGTTTCATATTTTCTGGCCATAGTTTTATCTCTATTTGTTAGCGTTGATTTTAATTTAAGTTTCTGGGGTGATATGGAGAGAATGCTTGGTCTTTTCGGTTTGCTACATTTCCTAGCCCTATTCTTTATTATTATTAGTGTTTTTAGAACTAAAAAAGATTATTACCAATTATTTAATGTCTTACTGGTTGTTTGCTTGCTTATTGTTTTCTTTCTATTTGGTTCTTTGGGCGAAAAGCATAGTCAAAGCATTTTAGGTAACAGGGCATATTTAGCAGCTATTATGCTTTTCGCTTTGTTTCTAAATTCTTTAATGCTTAATAGGGTTAAGGATTGGTGGTTAAAACTTTTATATATTTCAGCTTTTCCTTTCTTTATTTTTGGTTTAATTAAGGCGGACATATCTGGCTCCCATGCTGGACTAGCTGTGGGAATTTTTGTTTCCTTGTTTATCTTTTCAATCTTCTCTAAGAATAGAAAAATTAAAGTAATCGGACTTTCAGCTTTATCTGTTTTTGTTGTCGCTATTGTTATGCTTTTTGCTTTTAGAGATCATAAAGCTTTTGACAATAACTATATTGGAGCTGCTCTTAGAGATTTTAATAGTGAAAACGTAACCTTGAATACTAGATTGATTTCATGGAAAGCCGCTGGTAAGTATTTAATAGATCATCCAGTTAATTTAATTTTTGGTGTTGGTCATGGTAACTATGCTTTAATATTTGATAAATATTTTGATGCTAAGTTTTATGACTTCGACAGGTCTCAAACATATTTTGATAGAGCTCATAATAATTTAATTGACATTGGGACGACTACTGGTATAGTCGGTCTTTTAGCATACTTAGCGTTAATGGTTTTTGTTTTTGTTTCTTTCGTTAAGGCTTATGTGAAGAATAAAGAAAATGATGATTCGTATAAAGGGCTAGGAGTTGTTGAACTTTCAATACTTTCCGGTCTATTAGCGGCATATTTTATTCAGAACCTAGCTGTTTTTGATTCTTTTGCTACATATATCTTTATAATGATAATTATAGCTTTTGCTCATTTCTTGAATGTGGCAAATAGTGGGGGTGAAGAGATGGCTAAAGGGAGTAGGAAGGTTAAAGAATCGACCCTGTTTATTGTATTTTTAATTATAGCTTCATTCTTTATCTTTAATGTTAATGTTAGAGCTATAAAAACATCTAACTTAGCTATAGAGGGATACATAGCTTTTCATAATAAAGATTTAGTCAAAGCTTATAATATGTATAGCGAGATGAAAGAGTTAAATTCCTTCTTAATAAGAGATGCTAGAGGAACTTGTGCTGATAATGTTGTTAATTTCTTCCCACTTCTTTTAGAGGACACATCAAAAGAAGACTTAGAGAGAATTATTCTTTTATCTATAGAATTTGTTGATGCTAATGTGGATTACAATCCTTCTGATAGCATGACTCTTTTTAAAGCCTCTAGAATTTATGAGACAGCCTCTAAGTTCTATCTGCATTATAGAGAAAACGAGAAAGCATCTGACTATAACATGATAGCTTTAAACTATATGAACCTAGCTATTGAATCTAGCCCTCAAAGAGTTCCTCTTTATTCATATAAGTCAAATTTATTATTAAGTTTTAATAAAAAAGAGGAGGCTATTAGCCTTTTAGTAGAAGCTAGCAGTATAAACACAAAAATGCCAGACCCTTTTTGCCAGTTAAGTGATTTATATTTTACAGATGAGAATATTGATAGTTTCTTGGATGTGTTTCCTAAATGTATAAATAATGGAGGGTTAATTTATTTAGGAATGGAAGATTTTGTTTCTAAGTTTGAAAAATATTTTTATGAAAGAAATGACTGGGAATCGCTTTCTATCATGTATAAAGTTTTAATAGCTAATAACTCAAGTAACGCTTCTTGGCTTTCTAATTCAGCTCTAAGTCATCAGAATATTGGAGATTATGAGACAGCTAGATTACATGCTTTAATGATTTTAGATGTTGATAAATCTTATCAAAATGCTGTAGATAAATTTTTAAATGATTTAAATAGTGTTAATGAGGAATAATATGAAAAACAAAAAAGCCTTCACTCTAATTGAGTTGTTAGTAGTAATTGGTATTTTGGGGTTGTTAACCACTATCGCAGTTGTTGCTTTGAGTCAGGCTCGTTCTAGTGCTCGTGATGTTAGAAGAGTAGCTGACATGAAGCAAGTTCAAACTGCCTTAGAGTTATTTATGAATGAGAATGGTAGATACCCTACAGAAGAAGAGTGGAGTAGTGGATCTATATTTTCTAGCCTAACTAACACTAATTTTATGTACATAATACCATCTGCTCCAGTGCCTGCAGATGGAACCTGTGATGAAAATGAAAATGCCTATTTATATATACCCAGTGCTAATTTAAATTCATATGAAATATCTTTTTGTACTGGTAAGCAAGTGTCAGGGATATTACCAGGCACAATGTGTATGACTCCTGGAGGACTGGTTAAGAATTGTGAAAGCTTAATTCCTAATGCTTGTGATGATGAAACAAGCATCTTTTATGCTGGGCAAGAGTATGATATTGTTGCCATCGGAAGTCAATGTTGGATGGCTGAGAATCTAAATGTCGGGACGGCTAAGTTAAACAATGAAACATTAAGTACTAGTACTCCAGAAAAATATTGCTATGGAGCGACTGATATAGAGGTTGA
>JBAYSI010000030.1:0-8329 GCA_041676225.1 Patescibacteria group bacterium
ATTTGAACAAAACATAATATTATATTTATAAAAAAATACTACATTTATAATATATCATATTTTACACTTATAATGAAAATATAAATTGATTCTAACTTACTTTTATATAAATATCAAAATGACATAAGTTGTCAAATGACTTATTCTAAAGAAAAGCAGCGTTTTTCCAACTAAAAACAGAGCTTTCAAAAAGCTCTATTTCTTAGTACCTCGTGCTAGCACGATGTTGCGGAGAGGGGGGGATTCGAACCCCCGATACGAGTAAAAGCTCGTATAACACATTAGCAGTGTGCCGCTTTCAACCGCTCAGCCACCTCTCCTTTTGAAATTGTTAAAAACAATATTATATGATATAATACAGATATATTATAAAATATAATAAATAATGTCAATTATATGTCTAGAGAAAAAATTATTTGGGAAATAGATAACATAATTAAACACCAAAGAAGTAGAAGGTGGTATATAGCAGCAACAATTATTGCCTTGTCTTTCATAGCTTATGCAATAATTGTAAATAACTATCTCTTTGCCCTAATTATAATCTTGTCTGTATCCTTGATAATTTTCTATGACAATGAAGAGGTAAAGAAAATAAATGTAGAAATTAAAAATGAAGGAATATCACTAGGAGATAAACTATACACTTTTGACTCCATCTCCGTTTTCTATATAATATACAAACCAGAAGAAAATATAAAAAAAATATATTTTGAATTTAAAAATCCTTTAAGTCATAGATTGATTGTACCTCTTGAAAATGAGAATCCAATACCTATTAGATCTTACCTACTTCAATATTTAGAAGAAGACTTAGATAAAAAAGATGAGCCATTATCAGATTTCTTTTCTAATGTGTTCAAAATTTAACTATGAAATATGATGTCATTATAGGTTTAGAAATACATGCTGAAGTAAAAACTGAGAGCAAAATGTTCTGCTCTTGCAAAAATGATCCTTCGAATTCTAAACCAAACAAAAATACTTGTCCAGTATGTTTAGGTCATCCTGGTACACTACCAAAAACAAATAGGAAGGCTATAGAAAAGATAATTCTTCTTGGCCTAGCTTTGGATTGTAAAATAAATAAAATAAGTAAATTTGATAGAAAAAATTACTTCTATCCAGATTTACCAAAAGGATATCAAATATCTCAGTATGACTTACCATTTGCCTATCAAGGTGCCCTAGAAGTTAATAAGCAAAAGATAGAAATAACCAGAATACACCTAGAAGAAGATACTGGTAAATTAAACCACCCAAAAGGTAAAAGCTATACACTAATAGACTACAATAGATCTGGAGTACCTCTAATTGAGCTAGTTACAGAGCCAATGATAAGTGACTCTGCTACAGCAAAAGCCTTTTGCCAAACATATCAACAGATACTAAGATATCTTGATATTAGTGACGCCAATATGGAAAAAGGTGAAATGAGGTGTGAACTTAACTTAAGTTTACAGAAAAAAGATTCTTGGTACAGAGATACAAAAGGAAGAATAGTTAGTAAAAATGACGAAGAGTTAAACCCTAAAGTCGAAGTAAAAAACATAAACTCATTTAAATCACTAGAAAGGGCTGTTGGTTTTGAAATTAAAAGACAAATGGATCTATTAGATTCAGGAGAAAAAGTTCTACCAGAAACTAGAGGATGTAATGATGCAACTGGTGAGACATTTAGACAAAGAATAAAAGAAAGTAGTTCTGATTATAGATACTTCCCTGAGCCAGATATATTACCGGTAACAATAGAAGAAGATTTAATAAACGAACTAAAAACAAAGATAGGTGAACTACCTCACAAAAAGAAAAAAAGATTTATTGAAGAATATAGCATATCACCAGATATAGCTGAAATTTTAATAGCTGACAAACATATAGCTAACTGGTTTGAAATGGTAATATCCGAGTTAAAAGAATGGACAAAATCCCTGGGCCAATCTTGGGGCAACCAGAGATCAAAATTAACAAAAATGGCAGCTAACTGGATGAGCAGTGAATTATTCAAACTAATGAATGAAAAAAAAATAGACATAAAAGAAGTTAAGATAACTGCTGAAAATTTTGCTGAACTAGTTTCTCTCGTTTATCAAGAAAAACTAAACTCAAGTGCAGGACAAAAAATATTAAAAATAATATTTGATAATGGTGGAGATCCTAGCAATATAATGAAAGAATTGGATCTAGAACAAAAGGATGATGAAGGTAATTTAGACTTAGAAAATGTAATTAAAAAAATAATAGAAGAGAACAAAGAACAGTTTAATCAATACAAAGAAGGTAAAGAATCTCTATTGCAATTTTTCATAGGAAAAACAATGGCCGAGACAAAAGCAAAATATAAGCCTGCAAAAATAATAGAAATAATAAAATATGAAGCTAAAAATAAATAAAAAAAATAAAGCTTTCACTTTATCAGAAGTTATAGTTGTCACTCTTATAATTGTTTTAATATATACAATAGTGAGTGCTTCATTGAAAGAAGTTAGAAGAAATAGTAGGGATGCAAAAAGAGTTGTTGACATGAAAGAACTACAAATAATACTTGAAGAATATTATCGAAATGAAGGTTCTTATCCAGCTGAAATAATTTTTGGTGAAAGTTTAATAGGAGAAAGAACAAATAAACTATACAAAGCTAACATATCAAAGAATCCCCTACCACCAAGCGAGGAATGCTTAATTAAAGAATATTATTATGAAAGAATAGATAGTAATGATTCATACATATTAAAAATGTGCCTAGAAAAAAGTTCTGATAAATTATCATTAGGAATAAACTGTTTTTATCCAACGGGGGCAGACAACTTGTGTGAAGACAACTAAAATTATTTTTATTTTTTATTACTGAGCTAAAAATTTATTAATCAATTTCTCAGCATCCTTTACATCTTTTATCCACTTTATATCAACGCCATTCTTCTCCCAGCGTCTAAACCAAGACATTTGCTTTTTAGAAAATCTACAAATAGCTATAAATAAGTGATCAATTAACTTTTGCTCACTTATTTTTTTTTGTAAATACATTGAAATATATTTATATTCCAAACCAAAACTTTCAAGTCTCTGATGACTGACCCCTTCACTTAAAAGTCTTTCAACCTCCTCAATCATCCCCTCTTCATTTAATCTAACTAGAAGTCTTTTATATATTTTTTCTTTAATAATTTCTCTTTCAGGATTAAGTCCAATAACAAGAAAATCATAAAGTCTATCACCCTTTTTAGCCTTAAAAGAGTCATCTCCTTCTAAGACTTCTAAATATCTAGCTAATCTTCTCTTATTGTTCAAATCACTATTATTTATTTTAACAAAAAAGTCTTTATTTATCTTTTTAATCCTTTTATGTAGCTCTTTTAAGCTAAAACTCTCGTATTCATCTCTTTTAATAAACGATGGTTTTGATTCAGAAAGTAGATAATTATCAACTACAGCTTCTAAATATAATCCGCTACCGCCAACTAAAAAAGCTAATTTATCCCTTGAGGATATATCATTAATAGCAGAATATGACATTCTCTGAAAATCAGCTAAAGAAAAAATATCTTTAGGATCAACCACGTCAATTAGATGATAATTGATTTGCTTACCCTTTACAAAATACTCTCCTAGGTCTTTTCCGGTGCCAATATCCATACCTCTATAAACTTGTCTACTATCAGCACTAATAATCTCTCCATTATATTTACAGGCTAATTTAACCGCCAAAGAAGTCTTCCCACTAGCTGTCGGTCCCAGAATAACAACAACCTTATCTTTTTTTTTATTAATAATTTCACCATCCATTTCAAACTCATAAACATTCTTTATCTTTATTCTAACAAACTGACCAACCAAAGATTTAGAGCAAACACTCTTATCTTTAACCCTAACAAGCTTCCAGGTCCTGGTTCTTCCAACCAGATTTCCCCTTCTATCTATCCCGTCTATTAAAACATCAACTTCTTTATCCAAATATCTCTTATTATTCTTCAGGGCGGACTTTCTTAAAATATCTTCTAATTCTTTATCTCTTCTAGCTTTCTCATCTGAAGATACATTGTCAGTATAATCAAAAGACACAGTCCCCTTCCTAGGACTATATCTTGAAATATATATCATATCAAAATTAATCTTTTTGATTAATTTTTTACTATTATTAAAATTTTTAATCTTTTCACCCGGAAAACCAACTATAATATCAGTGGTTATTGAAGCTGGTAAACCATTTTTATAGTCTAACGCCGATCTGATCTTATCAACTTTTTCTGTATAATCATCCACTTTATACTTTCTATTCATAGCCTCTAAAATATCATTATCACCAGACTGAACAGCTAAATGAAAATGCTCACAAACATGCTCTGAATTTTTTAATACTTTTATTAACTTAATACTAACATCTTTGGGATGACTAGATGAAAATCTAATCCAAAAATTTCCATCAATTTTATCAATAATACTTAATAGATCTGCGAAATCAACACTTTTATTTTTTGATTTAAAATTAAATTTTTTAGATAAAATTGAATTGTTAACAGATTTATAGCTATTAACATTCTGAGCTATTAAATTGATCTCTTTATACCCCTTATCAATTAAATACTTAACCTCAGAAACAATTTCATGAGCTGGCCTATACACCTCTCTTCCTCTGGCATAAGGAACTACACAGTATGAGCAGAAATTATCACAGCCATTCCCTATTGGCACAAATGCTGAAAAACTAGATGAATAATTCGCCTCTATTTTTAAATAATTTTTTTTGCTTCTTTTAATACTTTCAATTCCTGGAAAATACTCAGAAAGATACATCTCTAAGTCTTCCATGTCGGATATGTTGAACCATATCTTGACTCTACTGCCAAAACTAATATGCAAGTCTTCTCTCTCGCTTAAACAACCAGTTACAGCAATAATTATCTTCTTGTTCTTTTTTAGTATTGTATTGATTAAACCATGAACTCTATCCTCAGCTGACTGTCTAACCCCACAGGTAACAAAAACAGCAAAATCAGACTTGGCTATGTCTTCTTGATATTTAAAGCCAAGACTCTCTAGATATGTAGACAATCTCTCACTATCAGCTTTGTTCATCTGACAACCAATCGTAAATATATTATAGGTCATAATCAATAGTGATTTCTTCTAAAGGAAATATCCTGTACAAAGAAAAAGTTTCGTTTATATTACTAATTAACTCTATTTGCAAATTAAAATCTTTCAGCCTTCTTGAATTTAAATAATCCATATCTTTCTCGGGAAAAGTAAAATTATAATAATAGACAGGAATATATTTAGTTAAATTAAAATAATTTCTATTCATGTTGTCGTCATTAAATCTACCAACAACAACCTTCCTTTCTGGGAATATGAATTTGTCGTGATATTCGGTTATAATAACAGCGTTACTTTCTGTTAGTTTAATAATTTCCTCTGTCTCAAACTTGGCTTTATCAAGTTTAGAAAAATAATGCTTCAAACCCTCTTCAGACCCACTATACACATATTTGAAAGATATAAACATTATAGAAGAAATTAAAACAACTATAAACAGAGATGAAAAACACTTACGCAAAGACTTCCTTTTGATAAAATAAAAAATCTTAGAAAGTTTAATAATCAAAAATGATACAAATGGTATCGCCCCTATATAAATAGGTAGCCAATATCTAGTATATGAGTTACCTATAGTAAATCTATTAGGATCTGGGTTGTCAACGAACTTCCATGATCCATAATAAAGGACTAGGAATATAGAGGCAACCATCCACGAAATTATATACGGAGATATTTTTTTAAATTTCTTTTTACCTGAAAATATAAAGAACGCTAAAAAACCAAAAACACCTGGCCAAAACAAGTACCAAAACATCTTAACAAAATATTTACCAAACATATCAATAGACTGATTGGGGTAAAAACCAAAATAAAAAATGGTGTTAAATATAACCTTGGTTAATTCCTTGATATTACTAAGACTCAAAGAAAACACAGACTTAACAACTTCTCCACTAGCATAACTTATACTCTCTATAGACCTATTCATCTCATTATAACCACCGAAAAAGGGAGAGCCATAAAGCATTTGGTTATTATAAAAAATAGGAATAAGAGGTAATAAAACGAAAGCTAAAAAGACAACCAGTCTCAATATGCTCACTTTTTTAATTTTTAAAACAAACAAAACAAATGCTGATAAAAACATCCATATTATCTCAGATGACCTAACAGCTATAGCCATACCAAAGAAAAGACCAGACAGTGATGAGTAAAGAAAATCAAAACTAAAAAGTCGTTTTACTCCCTGCTCTTCAGAAAATGGTTTTTTTTCAAATAAACTAACCAGGAAATATAAACCTATTACAAACAAAGAAAGAAAAAGAACATTATGAAACATACTCCTGGCAGAGTAATAAACTAGGACAGGAAAAGAAAATAATATAAAAAAAGATAAGAAAGCATTTTTATTATCAAAAAGCTTTCTTATAAGTAAATAATAAAAAACCAAAGCTAAAGAAGCAAAAAAAGGAGTTAAAAAAGGAATAATGCCAGAACCAAATATTTTAGCAAGAAAACCATAATAAATAGTCATGCCCAAAAAACTAACCGGCTTAATATAACCATTATTACTTACATAACTTCTAGGGGTTACTATATCTTCTGCTATTAAATTATATTTTTCAAATATAAAAAGATCGCTACCGCTTGAATAGAGTTTAGTGAAGACAAAATTAGCATTTTCATCTGGAGAAAAAAACTTTAAAAAGTCTTGATTTCTTTGATAATTAGGCAAAATCGAAGAAATAAAAAAGAAAATTATGGAAACAAAAATAACAGGTATTAAAAACTTGTCCTTTTTGTATATATTTTTTATTGATTTCATTAAGTTCATAGAAAAACTTTAACAAAAAAATAGCCTAAAATCAATAAAGAGCCCTCAAAAGCTCTTTATTGATTTTAAAATATATTTTAAATAGATTATTCCACTAAGAATTGCTCAATAGACTTTTTAATAATCTCAACGGATGATTCATCTCTAATGATGGTTCTATCAGTATTCAAATGCTCGTCATTTTTAAAGTGATTAATATCTAACCTAAAATCACCTTCATCTTTATAGAAGCAGAATTCCATAGAATCACCGGCAGCATTTTTAACCTCAATTGACTTGTAGTCCATAAAGTCACTAGAAACGGCTGAAAGCTTTAGATTATTATCTTTTATAAAATCCTCGCCAATTAAATCTACAAAAGTTTCAATATCAGAAGAATCATCAACTAAAGCATCTATTTTGGAGTCAAAGGTGTCTTCTTTTTCGGTTATATTTTCCTGAATGTCAGTTGAAATATTTTCTTCTCCACCGTCCTCAATTAAAATCTCTTTGTTTGTAGGGATGTCTTCTTTTTTGTCTACAATTATATCATCTTCATCAACTGAAACATTAATCTCACTGTCATTTTCAACATCTAAAGATACTTCTTCTTCATAATTATCAATCTCTTCTTCGTCTTCTAAATACTCTTCATCGTCATCTAAGTATTCTTCTTCATTATTATCTATATTTTCTTCAGAATATTCTCTTTTAGGCTCTAAGTCTTCGCTTACTTCTTCAGCCTTTACTTCGCTAACAGTGTTTGTATCTGCCTCAACCTCAAGACTGTTATACAAAGGATTTTCATTAATTCCATTTTTACAAATAACATAAACTTCACCATTTTCAGCAAGAACAATTTCATCACCAGGATGAACAACCCTGCTAAAGGCTGCCCCTGTCTCAATCTCTCCAGTTTTAGAATCAACAAAATTAACTTTATACTCGTTGTTCATTCTGCCGTCAAAAATTTTTGAAACACCATCACCTTTTTCAAGTATGACTGTTTTTTCAATTCTGCCAACATCCTCTAATCCTTTATATCCATTTTCAATAGCAGACTCTGGAATAATCTCAGATTCATTAACAATATTCTCAGAAACAATCTCAGGATTATCAACAATATTCTTAGGAATAACCTCAAAATCATCAATAACTGTATCGCTGGACTCAAAACTATCTACTCTCTCTTCAATTTTGGATATATTATCAAGAACTTCATTAACCTTATCCTGAGTAACAAGATTAGTATTATCTTCAATGTTCAAATCTTCAATCGCAGATGAGGAGTCAGTAAGCTCGGCTATCAAGCTACCAGCTGAATAGAAGGCGCCAGCACTAGCCATGCCCTTAATAGCTTTAATTAATATATGTTTATGTCTAGCACTATCAATTTTTTCTCCTTTAATATAAGACAACTTGGCCAACCTTTTTGAAACCTTTTCTATTTTGTCTTCATTTTTGCTCATAAAGTCA
>JBAYSI010000031.1:0-7981 GCA_041676225.1 Patescibacteria group bacterium
GATCAAAGAACTATAAAAAGATATATAGAAATATTTGAACAGAGTTTTGTTTTGTTTAGACTTTATCCATACTCTAAAAATAAGAGGGACGAGATATCAAAATCGCCTAAAGTGTTTTTTTATGACACCGGAGTAAGAAATGCCATTATTAATAATTTTTCAGATATTGACTTAAGAATTGACAAAGGGGCTTTATTTGAAAATTTTATTATTAGTGAAATGATTAAGCAGAATGATTATTTAGACGATAGCTTCAATTTTTATTACTGGAGAAGCAAGCAGGGGGCAGAGATTGATTTGGTGTTAGAAAAAGAAGGAAAAATAATAGGTATAGAAATTAAGTATAATAGTGATAAACATAATAAAGCCTTTAAAAATCGCTATCCAGAAGCTATCGTTAAAAATATAAATACTAAAAATTTTTATTAAACTATAAAAGTGAACACAGAAAATCTTTGCAAAATTTGTGGAGCAAAAACAAGAGAAATCTTTCATGAAAAATTCAAAATAAAGTATTTTGAGTGTCTTGATTGTGACTTTATTTTCAAGGATGAGAAACGTTTAATTACCCCCGAAGAAGAGCTGCGCATATATAACAGGCACAATAACTCAATAGACGATCCTCGCTATGTCGCTTATTTCAAGGACTTTATAGAGAAAGCTATAATCCCGAATTGTGCAAATCCTAAAAATGTTTTAGATTTTGGTAGTGGGCCATCTCCTGTTTTGGCTATGATATTAGAAAGGGACTACAATTTTTCGGTTGATATTTATGATCCTTTTTATTCTCCGGAGAAGGTGTATAAAAATAAAAAGTATGATTTAATTGTTTCAACAGAAGTGGTCGAACACTTGAAGAATCCTCTAGACTATTTTTTAAAATTTAAAGACTTGTTAGTTGACGGCGGTTTCTTGTGTGTTATGACCCTGTTTCATCCCAACAACGACGATAAGTTTAAGTCTTGGCGTTATATAGGGGACAAAAGCCATATATCTTTCTTTACTTTAAAAACAATGAATTTTATAGCCAAAAAAACAAAACTTAACCTAACCTATTCAGATAACAGGCGTTATGCAGTTTTTAAAAAATAATTTATATATAAAACAAGGCTGAGACGTGTGTTGTGACCACGCATAAGATGAGCATCAACACAACCCCATTTAAACCTTTCTGTAATAAGTTTATTAATTTATGGAGTCATATTCCATAAATTTGGAAAAATAATTTAATATAGCCTTAATTATCTTATATTTTTTTTGGGGTGGTATAAAAAGCGGAGTGTAGTATAATGGTAGTACGCGTGCATGGGGTGCATGTAGCCCCGGTTCGATTCCGGGCATTCCGACATATGAAAAAAATAGTTATAGTTAATGACAAGATGCAAAAAAATTACCGATATTATTTAACCGAACCTGTTGGTAAAAATTTTGCTGAAGATTTTAAACCAGAGTTAACCCCTAAGGAAATGTTAGAGTTGGGAGTTTTTGGTGGTAAATATATGACTGATTGCGTTAAAGAATTCCCATCATCCTGGTTTAAAAAAGCAAAGTTTTCTCCAGAAAAACATAATGCTAAGCTTAATTTTTTTATGATTTCAGCTAGCCAACCCTTAAAAGTTTGGAGAGAAAAAGGCTGGATATATAAAGAAGATCCAAGGGGCTGGTTTCAGTGGTATTGCCGTTACTATATGGGGAGGAGAATTGAAGAAGAGGATAAAAGGCAAATTAGAAGGTGGAAAGCAATTAAAAGACATATAGTCCAAATAATAAACAATTGTCGTCGAGGAGATTTAGCTTGCAGACCAAGACAGAGACAGGCTGTGCTACATTGGGCTTGTGATAGTAGAAAATTTTAATTTTTAAATAAAAAAATATGTGTGGGATAGTTTCATATATTGGATCCAAAGATGTTTACCCAATATTAATTAAAGGTTTAAAAAGATTAGAATATAGGGGTTATGATAGCGCTGGAGTCGCCATAATAAATAATGGGTTAAACGTTTTTAAAACCAAGGGGAAGGTTAGTAATTTAGAGGAAATGATTTTGAAAGAAAATTTAGATACCTCTGGAAGTGTTGGCATAGCTCATACTAGGTGGGCAACTCATGGTGAGCCTAATGACAAAAATGCTCATCCTCACGTTTCTCCTTCTAGTGACTTAGCTATAATTCACAATGGTATAATTGAAAATTATGGGGCTTTAAAACAAGAATTAATTTCTCGTGGATATAATTTTTTAAGCGACACCGATACGGAGGTTTTGGTGTATCTAATAGAGGACATTAAGAAAAATGAAAAAATAGAAACAGATGAAGCCGTGAGACTGGCTTTAAATAGTGTGGCTGGAGCTTATGCTATAGTTGTTTTAGATAAAAATAATCCAAAAAAATTAATAGCTGCTAAAAATGGTAGTCCCCTAGTTGTAGGTATTGGTAAGGAGTTCGGAGAGTTCTTTTTAGCCAGTGACGCCACCCCCATAATTGAATATACCAACAATGTTGTTTATTTAAAAGATGGAGAAATAGCAATTATTGAAAACAACGAGCTCAATATAAAAACAATTCACAATGTTAAGAAAACGCCTTTTATAGAAAAATTAGAAATAAACTTAGATCAAATTGAAAAGGGCGGATATCCACATTTCATGATAAAAGAAATTAACGAGCAAGCAAGATCTATTTTTGATTCAATAAGAGGAAGAATAAATTTAAAAGAATCTTCAGTTGAGATGAGAAGTGTTCAGGACTATAGTGATAAATTGAAAAAAATTAACAGAATAAACATTATAGCGTGTGGAACTAGTTGGCACGCTGGGTTGGTGGCCAAATATCTTTTTGAAGCTATAGCCAAAATTCCAGTTAATGTTGAGTACGCATCTGAATTTAGATACAGAGAGCCCGTCATTTATTCAGATGATTTATTCTTGGCTATTTCTCAAAGTGGTGAAACGGCTGATACTTTAGCTGCCATGGAATTAGCCAAAGAAAAAGGAGCTACAGTTTTTGGTATATGTAACGTAATAGGATCTTCAATTCCTAGGCTTAGTCATGCTGGTGCGTATACTCATGCCGGTCCAGAAATAGGGGTGGCCTCAACCAAGGCATTTACTGCTCAGGTTTCAGTTTTGATTTTAATGACTCTAGCCGTTGCAAAGCTTAGAGGCGAAATAACCAAAGAAAAAATGAATACGATTTTGTGCGAACTAGAAGGGGTTAGTAATCTAGTGGAAAGAGTTTTACTTAAAAATGACGAGATATATAAAATAGCTGAAAAATATAAAGATGTTAAAAACTGTATATTCTTAGGTAGAGGAATAAACTTTCCGGTTGCCTTAGAGGGATCGTTAAAGCTTAAAGAAATTTCATATATTCATGCTGAAGGTTATCCAGCAGCCGAGATGAAACATGGACCAATCGCTTTAATTGATGAAGATATGCCTGTCGTTGTCATAGCCCCCCAAGACCACGTTTATGAAAAGGTTATTAGTAATATTTGTGAAATAAAAGCCAGAAAGGGAAAGATAATAGCAATTATAAATGAAGGTGATGAAAGAATAAAGGAATTAGCAGATGAAATAATTGAGATTCCTAAAACAGGTGAATTTTTAAGTCCTTTACTTACAACAATCCCATTGCAACTTTTAGCTTATCATATAGCAGTTTTAAAGGGGTGCAATGTTGATCAACCTAGAAATTTAGCTAAATCAGTTACAGTTGAATAAAAATTTATGAGATTAAACAGATTTTATTTAGAAAATTTTTTAGAAGATGAGATTATTGAGCTAAGAGATGGTCCAATTTTTCATCAGCTAAAAAATGTATTGAGAATAAAAAAAGGCGACTTAATTTCTTTTTTTAATCAGACAGAGTGTGTCTATATAGTGAGAGAAATTGATAAAAGGTCAATTATTTTTGACTTTCAAGAAAAAGTTAAAAATAATTTTAAAATAAAAAGAGATGTTATTCTCTTTCAGTCAATTATAAAGAGAGACAAAATGGATTGGGTTATTCAAAAGGCCACTGAACTTGGTGTTAGTAAAATAGTTCCAGTTGTAGCGAAGAGAAGTGAAAAAAAGGACATTAATTTAGAAAGATTAAAAAGAATAGCCATAGAAGCATCCGAACAATGCGGAAGAATTAGTATACCAGAAATAGTTAGTCCTATTAATTTTACAGATATATGGACTTTAGCCGAGGGAGATGTTTTTATTGGCGATTTTTCTGGCACTTCCTTGAAAAATGAAGAAATCAATAAAAGTATAAGTATTATTATTGGACCAGAAGGAGGATTTGATAAAAAGGAAATAGATATAGCTAAAATAAAAAAGACCAAGGTTGTTAGTCTTGATAATTATATATTAAGAAGTGAGACGGCGTCTTTATCCTTTTTGGTTTTATTGACTAATTTGTAGTTTTTTTGTGAAATAAAAAAACTTTGCTTTAACTTTATCAAGATTTTGGCAAACTCTATACGAGTCCCTATTTACACAGGGTTATTTAAATCTTATTAAAATAGAGAAACTATCCCCATTTAAATATTTTTTTAAATAAATTTGCCTCAACTTTTATTCTTGAAACCAAGGTTCCAAGAAGGAAAAAGCCGAAAATTTTTGTTCCAAAACTTGATAAAAAGCAAAGTTTTTTCAAGACTATTATAACACTTTAAAAAGTAAATTGAAAGACCTTGTAAAAAAGAAATTAATTAACTATAATAAAGGCAAGCCAATTTAGTTTAATATTGGCATTTTTTTAGTTTTTTATGATAGATTTTAAGGAAAAAATTAAAGACGAACTTAGGGAGGAAGAAGGCTATATTTTTGATGAAGATGAATCTTCTATTCCTAAAAAAAGAAAACTTGGATTAAAAGTCTTAGGTTTTGTTTTTGCTTTTCTTTTTTTATTCACTGCTACCGTTTTAATTTCTGGAGATAGTTCGGAATCATGGGTTGGTAAAATACCATTTTTAGGACGACTTTCTGGACTGGTTGAAAGCTCTGATAACAAGTTAAGAGGAGAGGATCAAGATAGGATCAATATACTTCTTTTAGGTATGGGGGGCAAAAAGCATGAAGGAGGTTATTTAACTGACACTGTTATGTTGGCCAGTTTAAAACCATCGACCAAAGAAGTCGCGCTACTTTCAATACCTAGAGATTTAAGTATTTCTGTTGAGGGTATGGGCTGGCAGAAAATAAATGCCATAAATGCTTTTGCTGAAGCAAAAAAAGAGGGCAGTGGCGGACAGGCTATTTCACAAGCTTTAAGTGACATTTTAGACGTCCCAATTCATTATTATATAAGGGTTGATTTTGAAACTTTTGTAAATTTAGTTGATTTAGTGGGAGGTCTTGATGTAGAAGTGGAAAACACTTTGAGTGACTATAGATATCCAATAGCAGGAAGAGAAGATAATGAAGATTATTATTCTCGTTTTGAGCATTTATATATTGAAAAAGGAAGGCAGACAATGGACGGAACTTTAGCTTTGAAGTATGCCAGATCTAGACATGCCTTGGGTGTTGAGGGTTCAGACTTTGCTAGAGCAAGAAGGCAACAAATAATACTACAGTCCTTTAAAGATAAGCTTTTGAGCAAAGAGAACTTCTTTAAACCTAGCTTTATATCCGGAGTGATAAATGAGCTAAGTTCTGGCTTGAGTTTTAACCTTAAGATTGGTGAAGCTATAAAGCTTTGGCAAATGTTTAAAGACACAAGCAGTGATAATATATCCAGTTACGTTTTAAGTGATGGTCCAAAAGGACTTCTGGTCGCTGGAAGAAGTGATGCTGGTGCATATATATTATCACCAAAAGGTGGAGATTTTACAGAAATAAAATATTTAATAAATAATTTTTTTAAGAGCGAAGAAAAACCAGTATTTGTAAATGAAACAAATGAAGAGACTGCAAACATTGAGTTGAAAAATGGAACATGGATAAATGGTCTTGCTAGTCAAACAGCGATTGATCTTGAAAATAAAAATTTTGAAGTATTGAGAGTTAGTAATTGTAGTCGTAGAGACTTTACAAAGAGTGTTATATATGATTTAACATATGGAGCGAAGAATGAGTCTTTAAAATATTTAAAAGAATTTTTAAGGGCTGATGTTTATTTTGATGTCCCTCTTTGGTTGTCCGAGGAAATAAAGAACGAAATTATAGAAACTGATGAAATTCCAGACTTTTTAATTATTTTAGGAGAAAATGTGAATAGAATAGGATTTTAAATTTATGACTAATAAAAAATTACCATTAATAGCTATAATAGGCAGAACAAATGTTGGGAAATCGACTCTTTTTAATCGTTTAATTGAAAAGAACCAGGCTTTAATTTCTCCCATGGAGAACACAACCAGAGATTATAATATAAACGAAATGAACTGGAGGGGTTTTGATTTCCAAATGCTGGACACTGCCGGAGTTGTTGATTCTTATGTTCTGAAAAGAAAAATGGACATAGCTGATTCTGGAGTAGAAAGAATAGAGCAAAAAATTCAAAAACAAGTTTACGAGTTAATTAAAAAGGCTGATTTACTTTATTTTGTTGTTGATAATAAGGCCGGGCTTTTGGCAGAAGATAAAAATATTGTTAACTTTTTAAAAAAAAGAGATTACCAGAAAAAAACAATATTGATTGTTAATAAGGTGGACAATTTTAAACAAGCTTCAGAAAGTTTTGAATTTAATAAACTAGCCTTAAATGAGCCTGTTTTAATATCTGCTTTAACCGGATCTGGAACTGGAGACTTATTGGACCTTAGTGTTGATTTCTTGAAAAAAAATAACAAGGACGTTAAGTTGGCCGATAAAAAAGAAGACGAGGAAAAGATAAATTTGTGTATAATTGGGAAACCTAATGTGGGCAAGTCATCTTTACTTAATTCTTTATTGGGTTATGAGAGAGTTGTTGTTAGTGAAATTCCACATACAACAAGAGAGCCTCAAAATACAGAGATTATTTATAAAGACAGAAAGATTAATTTAATAGATACTGCTGGTATAAACAAGAGAGGGACTAAATCTGCTGGACTGGAAAAATATGGTATAATTAAATCTTTAAAATCTTTAAGAGAGGCAGATGTTATACTCTTGGTTTTAGACATAAATGAAAGACTTACTAAGCAAGATTCAAAATTAGTTGAGGAAATTGTTAACCAAGGTAAGAGCTTTATAATTATTGCTAATAAGTGGGATTTAATAGAAGACAGATCTACTAAGTATTGGACAAAAGAAATAAACATGGATTTGCCCTTTATTGTTTGGGCTCCAATATTGTTTACATCTGCTTTAAACGGAGAAAAGGTTCATAAAATTTTTGATTTAGTTTTAAGAATAGATGAAGCTAGAAAAATTAAAATAAATGACTCTGCATTAGATAGGTTTTTAACAAAAATGATTAAAAAACACAAACCTACAAAAGGAAGAGGAGTTAAGCATCCTAGAATATTTAGTTTAAAACAAACATGGACAAATCCACCAAAATTTGAGGTCAAAATTGGATCTCAGGAAGATTTACATGATTCATATTTAAGGTTCTTAGAGAACAGATTGAGAGAAAGTTTTGATTTTTTTGGTACTCCGGTCAGAGTTTCAGTTAAAAAGAATAAAAAAATTCACGGAGTCTCTGAAAAATAGTATTGTTTTTTTTGTTTTTTTTTGTTATTATTTGATCAGTAATTTATATTTATAATTAATTATTTATTTCTATGGAAAAGAAAGAAAAAGAGTCTTGTAAGGACGGGGATTGTTGTTGTTCTAAATTAAAGAACAAGCAGCCTATTTTTATATTATTAGTAGCGGTCGTTTTAATGATTGCTGGACTATTAATATTTAAACCAATTCAAAAAACATCAGACGTCATCTCTTTAGACGAGGCAAAAGTTAAAGCTGAAAAATTTATTAATGAAAATTTTGTTGATCCTAATTTTCCAGTTACAATAGTCAGTATTGAAGAAGCTGAGGAAAAAGGTTTATACAAATTAA
>JBAYSI010000032.1:0-7929 GCA_041676225.1 Patescibacteria group bacterium
TACGTCTGCTACTCTTTTAGCATCTCTAGCATTTTGTCTTGCTTGTTGTAGGGCTACTATAGCTAGAGTTGCTAGTATTCCTATTATGGCTATTACTACTAATAGTTCAATTAGTGTAAAAGCACTTTTTGTTTTTCTTTGCATAGAAAGAATTTATTTAATTATTAAAAAAATACAATTAATCCTTTTTCTTAGCTCTGTTTCTTTCAACCTCAGTTAAATACTTCTTACGAAGTCTAATACCTTTTGGTGTTACTTCCAAATATTCATCCTCGTTCATTATACTAAGTCCTATCTCTAAATTCAACTCTAAATGAGGTGTTAATTTAATGGCGTCGTCTGAACCAGAGGCACGAACATTGGTTAGTTGTTTACCTTTAATAGGGTTAACGCTCATATCATTACCTTTAGCTACATTGCCAATAACCATACCTTCATAAACTTCAACGTTAGGACCTATATACAAAACACCTCTCTCTTGTAGATTCCATAAAGCATAAGCTAAAGCCTTACCGCTAATCATTGAAATCATTGAACCAAGTTCACTTTTCTCAATGTTTCCAACGTGAGGTTTAAAGTCTAAAAAATGTGTACACAAAATTCCCTCTCCTTTTGTATCAACTACAAATTCATTTCTGTACCCCAAAAGACCTCTAGTTGGTATTTCAAATATCAGGCGAGACTGACCATTGCTTGTTTTAATGTCAGTCATTCTGCCCTTTCTCTTAGAAACTTTTTCAATAACAGTACCAGACATTGACTCCGGGACATCAATAGTTAATTCTTCGAAAGGTTCATGATCGACTCCATCTATTTTCTTAATAATAACCTTAGGTTGGGAAACTTGAACTTCGTAACCTTCTCTTCTTAAATTTTCTAGAAGTATAGCAACGTGTAATTCACCTCTTCCAAAAACCTTGTAATAACTAGCATCAGAAAAATCAACTTTTAAGCCAACATTAACCTCAAGTTCTTTTTCTAATCTTTCCTTTATCTGTCTATTAGTAACGTATTTACCCTCTCTACCAGCAAAAGGAGAATTATTAACTAAGAAATCAAGAGATATAGTTGGTTCATCTATTTTAATCGCTGGCAAAACTTCTTGTTCAGGACTCTCACATATTGTCTCACCTATATATATTTCTGGTAAACCAGCAAGTATAATAATATCGCCAGCTCTAGCCTCAGAAACTTCTTTTCTTTTTGTTCCTTCAAATGTAAATAATTTTGTTATTTTTCTGTTTCTTGTTTCTCCGTTAATTGTTTTAACTACAACATTTTGACTGTCTTTAATTATACCACTATACACCCTACAAATAGCTAGTCTACCCAAAAAGTTGTCATAAGCCAAGTTAAAAGGCTGAACACTTAATTGTTGATTTTCTTTCTCTGGATTTGAAGCTATTTCAACCCTTTCTAATATTAAATCAAGTAAAGGACTTAAATCAGGGGATTCGTCACTTAAATTAATCTTAGCTATTCCCTCTCTAGCAATAGCATAAACAACAGAAAAATTTAGCTGCTCATCATTTGCACCTAAATCTAAAAATAGTTCATAAACCATTTCAACAACCTCTTCGCATCTAGCAGCTGGCTTATCTATTTTATTAATAACAACAATTGGTTTTAACCCTAGCTCTAAAGATTTCTTTAAAACAAATTTAGTTTGAGGCATAGGGCCTTCTTGAGCATCAACTAAAAGCAAAACGCAATCAATAGATCTTAAAATACGCTCAACCTCAGAACTAAAATCAGCATGCCCTGGAGTATCAACAATGTTTATCTTTGTGTCTTTATAGAAAACAGATGTATTTTTAGAATAAATTGTAATACCTCTTTCTTTTTCTAAATCATTACTATCCATACTAATATCACCAGATATCATTCCGGTCTGTTTCATTAATGCATCAGTTAGGGTTGTCTTACCATGATCAACGTGAGCAATAATTGCAATGTTTCTTATGTCCATACTTTTTTTATTGTTTATAGTTTAAAAAGCAAAAATTACGCAAAAAGCGTAATTGTCCTGCAGGTAATTAAATGATATAACTTTTATTGAATTTAGTCAATATACACAATCAATTCTTCTTTAAATAGACAATCAAATAAT
Organism: Patescibacteria group bacterium; assembly: GCA_041676225.1. Lineage (GTDB taxonomy): Bacteria > Patescibacteriota > Patescibacteriia > Patescibacteriales > UBA12465. The sequence continues at coordinate 2,111 of JBAYSI010000032.1, forward strand.
CTCTCTTGTAAACCCTCCCGTTAAATTTAGAGTAATTAGTTTTTTTATCCATTTTAAGTATTTCAAAATATTTTGAATATAGGTCAATAAAATCCTTTCTAGTAAAAACTCTTTCTGTTAGGCCTATCTCTTTTAAAATATATGTATCTTTTTCCCTCCCCGGGCTTTGTTTTAAAAGATTTTTAACATTTTTATTCCCTTCCTTAGCCAAGGCCCTAACAAAAAAATATCCTCCTGGCTTTAGAACTCTAAAAACTTCTTTTAGATATACTTCTCTACCTTTTTCATCTAGGGAGTTGGACGATGTAATATCAAGCACTAAATCTATGGAAGAATCTTTTATCTCATATTCTTTACCAATGTCTCCTAAGATATATTTAACCTTTAAATTATTCTCCCTAGCTCTTTCTCTCGCTAAGTTAAGGGCAAATTTAGAAAACTCAATACCAACAACATCGTTGTCTCGTCCGGCTAAATAATTGGAATTTCTTCCAGTTCCGCAACCCAAATCTAATACATTCAGATTTTCTAATAAAACACCCTGTTCTTTTTTTAAGAATTTAAAAAATCTCAAAGTATCAGCTTGAGGTTCTTCTTTTTTGCTAACTAGTTTAGGATTTTTGTATTCTCTCTCCCAGGCAATTTCTTGTTTGTTCATTTTTTTTATAGCATTATATATGCGACCAATAGATAGACTAAAACACTCAATATGTCTTGTAATATTGTGGCTATAGGGCCAGAAGCATCAGCTGGATCAAGTTTCATCTTGTAAAACAGGTAAGGTATAACTAGGCCAGTAAAAATAGAGGTGATAATAGCAAAGAATAAAGAGATAGCCAGCACAATACCAATAGAGCTTGCATTGTATAAAAACAAAACCATTAAATATAGTAGGATAGAAATAATAACCGACATAACTAAAACAACTCTTGTATGTTTTAGTAGATATTTTGAAAAATTAAAATCATTTTTATCAAAAGCTAAGTCTCTAATAATAAAGGCCTGCATTTGAGATCCAACAGCTGCAGACATATAAACAACAAGAGGGATAAAAGAAGCTAATATTATATTTTTATTCAAAACACTCTCAAAAGAAGAGACGACAAAGGCGGCCAGCAGGCCTCCTAATAGACCAACTATTAACCAAGGCAACCTATTTCTAAGAGACCTTGATAAAGATGTTGAAAAAATATTAACCTCATAAGGAGCGTCTTGCACTACACCACCTAAGCGAAGTAAATTTTCCATTGACTCCTCATGTAATATTCTTAAAATATCGTCACTAGAAACAACACCCAACAAAAATCCATGGTCATCAACAACTGGAACAGCTTTTAAACTTTTTTCAATCGCCAACATGGCAACTTTTTCCTTGTCCGTGTTTGGCAAAACGCTTATCAGCTCAGCACTAATCAAATCTTTAACCCTCATATCCTTTGGTGAGCCATAAAGATCTTTAATTGATATAGCACCGATAAGCATCTCGTTATGATCAATGATATATATATAATTAATCGTAGAAAATTTATTTATATCATCGTTCAAAATCTTCTCTACCTCCAAAACACTCTTCTCACCAACAACAATAGGTACATTAGACACCATTATATCCCCAGCCGAATCTTTTAAATATTTAATTTTATCAATCATAATATTAATGGTTATACTTTTAATATAATCTTATTAAAAAACATTAACATAAAAATAGCTAAAAAACAAAAAACCTAGCACAAACTAGGCTTTCGGGGCTTCCAATACTAAATATTCTTGGCGGAAATAGTGGGAAGTGGTTGGAATGATTTTGAAAATAAATAAATACTAATTTTCCCTATTTTGTATGAATTTTATCTTATTAAGAATTTGTCTAGCGGAAATTGTACTCTCAGGAACTGAATTCAAGAAAAACATTTTTTTTATTTCATCTATTAATGTTTTCGTGTCAGCAACTTGAATAAGATTTACAGCTAAGTCAACATTCTGGACCTTCCATTCCTCGGTTATCTTTAGGGTCTGCAAAGCCTTAAGAATTTCCACCTCCCTTAATCTTAAACCATGCTCATCAATATTAGTTATTTTAAGCCACTCAGATAAAACATTTTTCATGGTTTCAGACAACTCATCAAGGCTTTTAATCCAAGGCTCTTCTTCTTTTCTTTTTGAAAAATCCTCAAAGCTAGGCATATTTTTTTAATTAATATCTATAAAACAAGGATAGCATTTTATTACTATTTTGTAAATTGATCCGCGCTCTATTTGGTGGATATTTTGTGTCTACTTTTTGGGGTACAGATCAGTTTTATTGGATAAGCTAAATCTTTATATACCTTGTACCCCTCCCTCGGCCGATTGGCTTTATCTTTTTCAACTCCATTAAACGAGATAAAGATTGACGCACAGTTGGCATAAGTACGCCGGTGGCCTTAACTATATCGCTTGGACTAGCCTCACCCACCCCAGAGATATAATGCCAAACTTCATATTGTTTAGGCGAAAGAGTGTCTTCAACTTTTTCTTCTTCCAGGTAAACTAAGGCCTTGGTCGCCTGCTCTTTGATCACAGCGAGAAAAAAGTTAAGCCAAGGAAAAATGGTATCACTATCAGTCTTAAAAGTTTCCTGTGATTTACGTAGAGCAATATAATATTCATCTTTTCGCTTCTCAACTAATTGCTCATGTGAGACATATTGAATAAACTGATAGCCGTGGCGGAGTAAAAGAAGATTAGTGAGCACGCGAGAAAGACGTCCGTTACCATCTTCAAAGGGATGAATCTTTAAAAATTCAATAATAAAATTGGCGATAATTAGTAAAGAATGAAAACGATTTTTCTCAAATGCTTCCGCCGTCCATTCTACCAGTGCCTGCATTTCTATCGGCGCCAAATAAGCTGGAGTCGTTTCAAATATTACTTTAACCACTTGCCCATCTGGACCCATTACGCCAACGGCATTTTCTTTTTTCTTATACTGACCACGTTGCTGCTCGTCTTTTGTAGAGTATTTAAGAAGTTCTTTATGCAATGACTGAATTGTTCTTTCTCTGAGTGGCAAGGTTTGATAACTATCAAAAACGTTTTGTAAAGTTTCAAGATATCCCTGCACTTCTTGTGAATCTCTGTCAGCAAACTTAGAAACCGCCAAACCCTGCATAATCTTCTGAACCTCCTTATCACTTAATTTAGATCCTTCAATACGAGTCGAGGCACCGGCCGAAGTGACTAGGGTTGATTTTTTAAGATTAGTTATTGCTTGAGGCGTCATCCGCAAACCAGATTTAAACTCACCCCTAATTCCATCAATTTCAGCCAAAAGAGCCACGATGTGTGGTTCGAGGATTTTAATACGATTATCAAACTTTATAGTATTATCGTTCATAAAATTGCTTATAATTAATGATATACACCATATAGCAGATTATATCAATAAATAGCAGATTAATCAAGTGGTCTCTGTTTAATATATAATAACTTAGTTTGAAACAATTACTATTTATACAAATATTAGCAAAAAAAATAGCATTACTGAATAATATTTTTGCTTACTCCTTATCCGGTCTTGAAACTTTTAGATACCAAAGAATAAGGCTTAACCTTATTCTCGTCTTACTGCGAGCTACTCGAGTTAAGTACCGCCCCCATATAACAATATTATAAGGAAAATTTTGAAGATTTTTCAATACTAGACTTTAGGCATTCGAGTCAATACTTTATTTTTTTAATCTTAAGTTTTTAGAATTTTTTGAGCTAATAACTGATTTTCTGGTTTGTGCTTCAATATTTTTACGAGCATCTCCAGCTATTTTTCCTCCACGCTCAGCAATATTTTTATTTTTATCTATGTTGTTTGGTTTTAATACCTTGCTTAATTCTGTAGTTGATGTTTCTGCTAATATATTCAAAGCTAATTCCAAGCTAGTCATATTATCTCGTAAACCCTCCTTCTTCAAACCTTTAAATTTCTTATATTCTTTAATCGTTTTCCCGGCCCACTCTTTGGTCATAATATTTGTTAAAATAGCAAACTCTGAACCCTCTTTGACTCCGGATCTTTTCCATTCATCAGTAAGCTCTTTGCGAAACTGAATTGACTGTAGTCTGGTATTAATCCATTCTTCACTATAACCCAAACTCCTATAAGAAATCATAGCTCTGTCTATAGATAATTCTGGGTCTTGAGATTCATTAACTCGATCATTACCAACTTCAGCTAGCCACAATTTAAAAGGTTCGGCCTTGGGAGATGGTATTGACTGAATTAAACGAAAAACAGTTTTTGTGCTAGCGACATCTGTTTCTCTCATTTTTCCATCTAGAGCTAATAATTTCAACCGGTGACATTTTGTCACCACTTGAGAGCCTTCATTTTTAAGCCTTTCTGCTAACTTATTCCAATATTTTCTTGCTGTTTGATAATTGGACTGATTGGTTAATATTTTAACGACATCAATAACAGAAAAAAACCATTCTTCTAGATTCTCATCCCAAATAGCTCGAACTTTTTGTTTTTGAAATAATTTTATTTTATTTTTCATAATATAAGCATAGCATAATTAACATTATATTTCTATAACTTTATTATAAATTGAGGATAAATTTTAGATAAAGTACTTTAAAAGACGCCTTTTGGCGCCTTTTATCGTTCGCGGAGGGTAGGAGATTCGAACTCCTGAAACCGGTTAAGGTTTACTCGCTTTCCAAGCGAGCGCACTAGACCACTATGCGAACCCTCCTAATATTCTAGATGTCTATTAATAATAGTTTTTAGACCATCTCTTTCTTTGTTCTCATTATCAACATAGTTTTCAAAAGGTCTAGCTCCGCCAATCTTCTCTGAGCCAATAAATATAGTTGGAGAACCAAAAACTTCAAAAGACTCAGCCTCTATTACCATGCCTTCTAATTCTTTTAACTTATTCTCGTCTTTCAAGCAATTATTAATCTGGCCCATATCAAGACCTAACTCTTCTATATATAAATCAAAATTTTCTTTTGAAATACTGTTTTCTTCTGCTTTGGATATTAAAAGATTTCTAGCTTCGAAAAATTTATCTTGTTCACCAGCACAAAGAGTGAAAAGGTTAGAATCAATAGAAAAAGGAAAAGACTTGTTAGCATAAGGTCTGAAAGCTATTTTAACTTGCCTAGGAAAAGTATCTCTTATTAACTCTATTGTCTTGTTTAAGTCTGCAGAAAAATAATTTGAAACATCTTCATAAATAATCATACTAACTTTTGCCTTTTTTTCTCCCAAAACATAATCACTTTCATCTACTCCCCTAATATTTTCTGAAATAAAATTACCAGAACTAATCACAGCCTGAATGTCTTCAGCTATTAAACTGTTTTCTTTTTTATTTTTTTTAAAAAATACAATAGTTAATGATATTATTAAAAAAATAATCAAAACAACAATCAGTAAATATTTCTTATTTCTCATCATTAAAGACATCATAATTTTATTATTATAAATTAGGTAAATTTTTATTAAAATCTGTTTTTTCTTGAAACAATCTAGCAGCTCTTAAAACTAAATCTTCTCTAAATTTGTTAGCAATAATCTGCATACCAAAAGGCAAATTATCAACAAGACCAACAGGAATAGATGCGGCTGGTAGTCCAGCAAATGAAGGCGCTGTGACAAATATATCCTCCAAATACATCTGAACTGGATCATTAACTTTTTCACCTATCTTAAAAGCTGTTTTTGGACTGGTTGGTGTTAGAATTATATCACAATCAGAAAAAATTTCATCAAATTCTTTTATTATTAAATCCTTAACTGCCATAGCCTTTTTATAATAAGCGTCAAAATATCCAGCAGA
>JBAYSI010000033.1:0-7769 GCA_041676225.1 Patescibacteria group bacterium
CATCTTTTTAAAATTGCCGACTCCTCTAAAGTCGGTGTATTTGCCGCTCACTTAGGTTTAGTGTCTAGATATGGAAGAAAATACAAGAATATTCCCTACTTAATTAAATTGAACGGAAAAAGTAATATAGTAAAAACAAAAGATCCATTTAGTCCAGCCCTGTGGAGTGTTAAAGATGTTGTTGATTTTAAGAATGAATCAAAATTAAAAATATTAGGAGTTGGGTATACTATATATCTAGGAAGTGAATATGAAGTAGAAATGCTAAAAGAGGCTTCTCAAATAATAAATGAAGCTCATAAAAATGGTTTAATCGCAGTTTTATGGATATATCCTAGAGGTAAAAATGTTAAAAATGAAAAAGATAAAGATTTAATCACTGGAGCAGCTGGACTTGGGTTGTGCCTAGGTGCTGACTTTATAAAACTAAACTATCCTTTTAAAAAAGGAAAAGAAGAAGCTAAAAAAGCTAAAGAAATAACTTTAGCTGCTGGAAATAGTGGTATAATATTTTCTGGAGGAGGAAAAATAAGTAACAAGGATTTTATAGATTTAAGCAAAAATCAAATAAAAATATCTGGCGCCAGAGGTTTTGCTGTGGGAAGAAATATACATCAAAATAGCCTTAAAAAGGCTATTGAACTCTCAAACAAGTTGAGCGAAATAATTTAGGATATATACAAAAAAAGATAAGCTGCTAAACTTGGTAGAATTAAATTATCCACACCAAAGAACAGGAAAAACTCACTAACAGTAAGCAGAAAAGAGGCCAATAATATTAAAAAAATGTTTCCAAGGAAAAAACTACTACTAGTAAATATTGCGAACAAAACTAAAGAAGTTATAAAAAAAGCTAGAGACCCCTCTAGACTTTTTTTACTCCAAGGAAATTCTACCTTAATAGAGCCAAACATATCACCAATTATATTAGCCATAGCATCTGAAAGACCTAATATTAAAACACCAAACTGAAAAGCTTTTATGTCGTTTTGCGGTAAAAATAAGATGGCGGAAATCATAACTCCTAGAGGGTAAAAAATCTCCCCCCAACTAACTCTCTTCACCCTGTTAATTATAGGCAAAAATCCTTTTATTTTTGAAATTAAAAATATAAAAGAAAAAAGGACGCTTATAGTTATTATTTGCCAGATATTAAGGAAATAAGGAAATAAAATTATTACAAAAGATGATATTATGTGTATCAATTTCCTGTTTAAATTATCAATCTCAAACCTACTTCTGTTGTTAATCAAACTAATCATCTATGAATAAGTTTATTTATATTCGATAAAAATCTTACTAACAAGTAAAGGTGACATCTTTATAAAGCTTGGAGAGAATTTTAACTCATAAGAATCTATATCCTCTATATTACTTAGATATGCCTCTATTTGCTTCTGATTTAAATTTGTTAAGTGCTGTTTATTGATAATACTGTCAGAAACAGATGATGCTCTGGCAGAAAAGTTAAGCTTTAGCTCTGCTAGGTTTTTTGATGAGTTAAAATTAACCAGCTCATACTCGAGAGAATCTACTAAGATTTCAGCTGGAGCTTGATTTGTTTCAAGGGCAAGCCTTTGCTTGGCCAAGCTTACAATATCATCTGTCTCAAAGCTTATAATTGTCACTAAATTTTTAATTTTCATCTCAAACTCTTGAGCTTCATCACCAACTTTTTTATCTTGAGTTATCACACTTGTACTGCTATTTAAATCAACCACATATTGCCTACCATTATTTCCAATATTTTGAGCCTTAGATTTGGCCTGTTCTACCAATTTTTGATTTAAATATTCTTTAGCAAGCTCTATATCTTCAGAACTAATAAATTTACTACTAGACTTCTTAAACTCAAAAGTCTCAAAACTCTCTGCATATATTTTATCCTGTAAACCCGCCCACAGACCAGGAATTATAAATTTATCTGGACCTATAGCCATTTCCTCGGAAACTGTATCAGCATAAATATCAACTTCAATAGATGATCCAGCTGGGACATTAACCGTGTCTTTTATTCTAAAAAGTTTATCACCAGAGCTTAAAATTCTAGTTGTTGCTACTAATGGTTGATTTTTTGAATATTCATTTTTTATAGTAACCTTTCCAACTATTTCACCGCCCAAATTCTCTTCACCGGTCGCCTGAAAAACGCTACTCTCTTCTAGTTCTACTCTAGAAATACTAGCCTTAATAGCTCTGTCCATTTCAATTTGACTATTATCAGAATATGTATAAAAACTTAAATTACTTTCAAGGGTATTTTTTTCTGATTTAATAATTATTTCTAACTTCAAAAATGAAAAATAGGCAACAGCAGCAAGCAAAACTAATGTTAAAAAAGAAAACCTATAAATCATCTTTCTATAATGATTACTTGATTTTGGTTTGTAATCTTTTTTAATTTCAACCTCGTCAAATGTCTCATAATCAACAACTGACTGACCTGCATCTTGTTCATCTTCGACAGGTTTAATTTCTTCAGATATATCAACACTGGGTTGACTTGACTTGTCAATTTCTTTGTCTTTTATTTTTTCGGCCATCAATTTAAAAAACTCCTCTCTAGAGTCTAAACTGTTACTATCTACTTTTACTTCTTCAATATTATCTTTTTTTAAACTATCCGCAACCTTCTTTTTGCTTTTATTTTTCTCGGTTGGGCTTATTGGTGGATTTTTTAATGGCATAATCAAAAAAATTAATTATATATAATACAATAATAACATTTTAAAAGAATTTAAACAACATTTAAGAAGGAAGAAAAATTATTCGAAAGCTCAGTTATAAGCTCCTCTGATTTATCAATTTTTATATCTAGTTTAAATATTCTTTCTCCATTGTTAGAATTTATTTTAATAAAAACACCGTCACTTCCAGGATAAGAAAGCAAAATTTCCTTTAGCTTATTCATCTCATCTTGAGATATTGGCTTCTTTAAAACTAGACCCAATGATTTCTCTTTATTAGAATTAACAGCCACGTAACCACTTCCCCCATTGTTGTTATTAAAATTTCTCCTAGCCTTAATTTCTAATCCGGAAAGTATCTTAAAAGAATCTTTTACATTATTTAAATCTACAGCTATTGCTCTGTTTAATAATAATTTAATTTCACCATCTTTGTCAGAAACATTGGCGTTAAGCATCACAACTTGTCCATCGTTCCATATATCTAGGTTTTCCTTTAAAACCTTTGGAAAGACCAAAACTTCAGTAAATCCAGTACCATCCTCAATTTTAACAAACAACATATTCTCATTGTTTTTGGTGATTATTTTTTTAACCGATGAAACAACTCCAGCAGTAACAACATGCTCATTTTTTCTTTCAGATAAAGAGCTCAAAAAGACAAAACCTTCTGGCATTTTCTTTTTAAACGAATTAAAGGGATGCTCAGAGACATAAAGACCAAGAAGTTCTTTTTCCCATTGCAACTTATCGTGATCACTTATATGCTGTCTTTTTTCTAATTTAGGCCTAGCAAATACTGAGCTCTCGGGAGATTTAAAAAACAAGCTAACCTGAGGATTGTTTTTATCTTTAAATGATTCTTTGTTAAAGTTTAATAAAGAATCTAAACTACCCAAGAGTAATTCCCTGTCTTCAAAATTGTCGAAAGCCCCACACTTTATTAAACTTTCTAATGATTTTTTATTCAAATCTTTATCATTAACTCTTTCTAAAACATCAAAAATATCTGCAAATTTACCACCCTCTTTTCTTTCTTTTATTATTTCCTCTACGATATGACTTCCTACATTTTTTACCGCATTCAAGCCAAAACGTATCATCTTCGCGTTCTCTTTACTGTTAACGGCCTTGTTATCTTTTGTTCCGCTAGTAATAACAGTAAAGGTAGCAAATGATTCATTAATATCTGGTGGCATTATCTCTATTCCCATGCGTCTACATTCTTCCATTTCTATAGAGATTCTATCAGTGTCATTTTGATCAGCGCTAAGTAGCGCTGCCATGAATTCTGCAGGATAATGAGCCTTTAGATATGCTGTTTGATAGGCTATTAAAGCATAGCAGGCAGCATGAGACCTATTAAATCCATAACCAGCAAATGGCTCAATAAATGCAAATATTTTCTCAGCTAAATTTTTAGCTATCTTATTATTAACACAACCGATAATAAACTTCTCTTTTTGCTCAGCTAAAAGTTCAGGGATTTTTTTACCCATGGCCTTTCTTAAAGTATCAGCCTCACCCTTAGTAAAGCCAGCTAACTCTCTAGAGATTTGCATGACTTGCTCTTGATAAATAGCAACTCCATGCGTCTTTTTAAGTATTGGTTCCAACTTGGGATGTATATAAGCACTTTTCTGACCATGCTTACCCTTAATATAGTCGGGTATCCATTCCATAGGACCCGGCCTATAAAGAGCTACCATGGCTATAATATCTTCAAACTCACTAGGTTTTAAATCTTTTAAATACCTTTTCATTCCACCAGACTCAAACTGAAAAACCCCAGTTGTTTGGCCCTTTTTAAAAATATCAAAAGTTTTTTTATCCTCAAGTGGTATATCATCTATGTCTATTTCTACGCCTCTAGTATTTTTAACTATTTTAATAGTTGATTCAATGACTGTTAAGTTTTTAAGACCTAAGAAGTCCATTTTTAATAAACCTAAATCTTCAACTGGATGTAATGAATACTGAGAAACAATACTCTTATCAGAAGAGGAGGCGTATTGAACTGGAGTGTAGTTGGTTAAACTTTCCTTAGTTATTAAAACACCACAAGCATGAGTTGATGCATGTCTAGAAACACCTTCTAATTTTTTAGCGTAATCTAATATTCTCTTAGCGGCGGCTTCTTTTTTATATATATCTTTTAGTTCCCCGATATTTTCCAAGGCATCTTTTATCTTGTAGTTCATCGGTATCATCTTGGCTAACTTATCACAATAGTCGTAAGGTTCGTCCAACACTCTACCGACATCTCTAATAGCAGCTCTAGCTGCCATGGTTCCAAATGTTATAATCTGAGAAACATTATCTTTACCATATTTATTTTCAACATATTGAATAACCTCATCCCTCCTTGTATCAGCAAAATCTAAATCAATATCAGGCATAGAAACTCTTTCTGGATTTAAAAATCTTTCAAAAAGTAATTCATATTTTATTGGATCTAAATTAGTAATGCCCGTTAAATAACAAACTAAAGAACCAGCCGCGCTTCCTCTGCCAGGTCCAACAACAATATTATTGTCCTTAGCCCAATTAACAAAATCTGCAACAATCAAGAAATATGATGGCCAGCCCATACCGCTTATTACATCTAATTCAAAATTCATTCTCTCTTCATATTCTTTCAACTCTTCAGAGTTTAAATTTGGAAAACGATCTTTTAAACCATCTTCACATATTTTTTTTAAGTACGAAGATTGATCGTGGTTTTCTGGAACCTCAAAATGAGGTAAATGAACTTCCCCTAATTCGATTTCAACATTACACATTTCAGCTATTTTAACGGTATTAGAAATAGCTTCTGGAACTTCTCTGAAAACATCAATCAACTCTTTAGGATCTCTTCAGGAATAATCCCCATGCCCAATCATTTTCATTCTATCTGTATCCTCTCTCTTTTTCTTGTTTTGTAAACAAAGTAAAATATCTTGAGCCTCATCATCATTCTTGTTTAAATAGTGAACATCATTGGTAACTATCAAAGGAATACCAAGCTCTTTGGAAAATTTAATTAATTGCTTGTTTACTATTTCTTGACCTTCCAACTCAGGATGGTCCATCATTTCTAGATAAAAATTATCTTGACCAAAAAGATTGTTATAATCTAAAATCCTTTCTTTTGCCTTATCAAGGTTACCAGATAAAATATATGATGGAATCTCACCACCCAAGCAAGCAGTAGAGGCAATTATACCTTCATGATATTGCTCTAATAATTCCCAATCAATTCTTGGTTTGTAATAAAAACCCTCTAAGTGAGCTAGTGAGACTAGCTTAATTAAGTTTTTATAACCAATATTGTTTTTTGCCAAAAGCAATATATGAAAATTTCTAGCATCACTCTTTGTGTTCTTGTCATGCCTAGAATTAGGGGCCAAATATAATTCAACCCCTATAATTGGCTTTATACCGGCTTTTTTGCATTTTTTATAGAATTCTATAGCTCCATACATAACACCATGATCGGTTATAGCCAAGGCTGTAGATCCTTGACTCTTAGCCTTGGCTATAAAATCATCAATATTAGTTAGACCATCCAACAAGGAATAGTGCGTATGGTTATGAAGGTGAACAAAAGACATAATTTATTTTATTTTTTTTACTATTTCCTCTAAATCTTCTTCTGAATAGAAGTTAATGGATATAACTCCACCATTTTTAGTTCTTTTTATCTCAACTCTTGTGTTTAGTTTTTTCTCTATACTATTTTTATACAATTCATCATTTTCTCCTACAGCTATCTTAGTTTTTTTAGTTCCTCCGTAACTTTTTATTAATTTATCAGTATCTCTAACTGATAAATTATTGTACATTATCTTTTTAAAAACATTTAATTGCTTGACTTCCCCATTAAGTCCCAGTAAATACTTGGCATGAGCTTCTGTTATTTGTTTTTTTGATAAAGCCTCCTTAATTTCTTCTGGTAAATTTAAAAATCTCAAGATATTAGCCACAGAAGATCTAGATTTGCCAACCTTTTTGGCTAGCTCTTCTTGAGTTAAATTAAATTCATTCACTAATTGATTATATGCTATAGCTGACTCAATTGGGTCAAGGTTTTCTCTTTGCAAGTTTTCAATTAAAGCTATTTCCAACTTCTTTTGGTCACTAACCTCTCTGACAATTACAGGAACCTTATCTAAATTTAACTCTACAGAACTTCTGAATCTTCTTTCTCCAGCAATTAATTCATATTTATTACCCTTTTTACTAACAACTAAGGGCTGAATTATTCCATGCTCCTTTATCGACTCTATTAAATCGTTTAAGGCTATTGGATCAAAATGTTTTCTTGGCTGATAAGGATTGGCTACTATATCATTAGGGCTAATCATTATTATTTTATTCTCACTACTAACCTCTAAAGAATTATCTTCAGATAGAGAAAAGTTAGTGGGTTCTGTGATGTTAACCTTTTTAGGTATTAGAGAGTCTAACCCTCTGCCTAATCCTTTTTTGACCATATTTTTATTATAATAATTAATTTTATTGTCTCTCTATAACTTCTTTAGCTAAAAGTTCATAATTTTTAGCACCTGAAGATTTTGGATCATATTGCAAAATACTCATACCATAGCTAGGAGCTTCAGCTAAACGAACACTTCTAGGAATAATGGCCTTAAAAACCTTATTGGGAAAAAACTTGTACAGCTCATCCCTAACCAATGAAGAGAGTCTGTTTCTTTTATCGAACATAGTAATAACAACACCCATAATTCCTAAGCTTGGCTTTAAGTTATTCTGTATTAATGAAACTGTTTCAAGTAATTGACCTAATCCTTCTAAAGCATAATATTCACTTTGAAGAGGAATAATAACGTTATCTGAAGCAACTAAAGAATTTATAGTTAAAAGCCCCAAAGATGGTGGCCCATCGATTATTATATAATCAAACATGTCTTTAACGTCGTTTAAAGCTTCTTGTAATCTAAATTCTCTATTATCTAAATCAACCAGCTCAACAGAAGCTCCTGACAAACCTATCGTTGCTGGCATTATGTAGTAATTACTTTGTTTTGTTTTTATTATTGCCTCCGAGGCTGAACATTCTCCACTTAAAACATTATA
>JBAYSI010000034.1:0-7575 GCA_041676225.1 Patescibacteria group bacterium
CAATTCAATAACTTTTGTTTTGTTTTTAGCGATGTTGTAGTTTAATGAAGCAAAAGTAGCACCAGAAGCTGTTAAGTTTCTAGTTGTTCCAATTTGAACACCATCAACAAATAACTTCATGTCGTAAACATGAGATTCAGATGTTGTTGCTCCAGTAGCAGAACTATTACCGCCTAAAACGATGTTTGTTAACTTAATGTTGTCATTAGTTGCCTTTACAGCAAATTTAGCTAAAGAAACATCAGTTGTTCCTTCTACAGCTTTTCTACCATCAGCATAACCATCATTTTTAGCAATAGTCATACCTCCACCAGAAACTGTAATTTTTGAACCAGAAGCTGTTCCATTAATATCTGAAACAGAAAGTCCATTGCTTACATATTCTGGAGAACCAGCTGTTAAGAAGTCACTCTTAATAGTAACTGCAAAATCTTCTGTTGTAGAAGCATTAGTCTTAACATCTACAGTAACCTTGATTTCATTGTTACCTTTATTCAAGTTCAATGAAGACTCGATTAATTCACTCTTTTCAACACCAGATGTAGCGTTAGTAGCTAAATCAAATGATCCAAGCAAAGCACCGTTTAAGAAAACTTTAACGTTTTGGAAAGAGTTTTCATAACCGTTGTAGTAAACTTTAAAGCTGTCAGCAGAAATAGCTTCGTCAGCTTTTACGTTAGCAACTAAAGCAGTAACGTTCTTTGTATTCTTAATAACATCTTGAGTTGAAGGTGATGTTGATTTCTTTGATAAGTCAACTGCACCAGACTCAATTTTAACAGCAGAGAATTCTAAGCCGTCATTATGTAAGTAAGTAACACCAAAGCCTGTAGCTTTTTCATAAGCATAAAGCTCGTCTTTCTTGTTTAATCTTAATTGAATGCTGTCTGTTCCACTATTGTCTTTTCCAATAATGTCACCTTTAACAACAAATTCATAAGAACCATCATCTTTTAATAAGTCCATTCCGTTACCTAATAAAGTGAAGGTAGCGTAACGACCATTGAAAGTTGCATTCTCAGAAACTTTTTCACCAGCATTTTCTAAATGTAAGTTCATTACAACGCTTGCTAAATCTTCAACACCATTATTTCTTAATGTTAATGTCTTGAAAACAACGTCACGAGTAGATGAACCTTGTGTAATGTCAATATCGAATTTAGCTAATTCAACATCTTCGTCACCAACTTTTACAGTTGTATTAGAAATTGTTGAAGTTGCAAATTCTAAAGCAGTAACCTTGTAAGTTGTGAAACTCATTAAGTTACCTGTTATTGGGAATGAACCAGAAACTGTAGCACCAGCTGCTGAAACAGCAGAAGCAGAAGCAATTTCTAAAGCACCATTACCAGTAACACCAGCTACTTCAGCTAAAATTTCTAAAGTAGCAGTTTGACCAGCAGGGATAACTAAAACTGGAGCAAAAGTCAAAACAGCATCATCACTAGTAGTTAATGATCTCTTTGAAGTAACAGCTACTCCGTCTTTTTCAGCCCAAACTTTGAAAGTTGTCCATTCACCAGTTAAACCAGTTCTTTTAACAGTGATTGACTCTAAGTGAGTAGCACCGTCAGCAGAAGCTGTAACGTTAACTTTTGTGAAAGGAATTCTTCCAACAGTTGATGGAACTGATTGAGCAGCAGGAGTCATTGAGTTTAAAGCAACTGTAACACCTGTTCCTTGACCTGGTTGCCATCCTGTAACTTGACCACCTTGTGAAGTTTTAATGATAGAAGTTTCAGAACCTGTGATTGTTGAACCACCAGCAGTGAAACTGTCAACTGTTAAAACGTTCTCAAATTGGAATCTGTTTGCTAAGAAAGCAACTTCGTCTTCTATCATACGATAGTCAGTACCATCGTAGTAATAGATTGAACTTTCACCAGTTTTTTGTACTAAAGAACCTTGTGGAACTTCGTTAGAAGCCAAAGGAGTTCCGATAGTATAGTTAGTGAAGAAAGAATCAGCTACGTCGATTACACGAGATGCCCAATTAGCACCGTATAAAGCAATAGCGTCAGCTTCTGTTTGAACCCATCTTAAAGTACCATTAGCCTCAACAGCGTATACTTTAGGATCTGTAGTAATTTTTACTAATTTTGTACCAGGACGAACTACAACGTTAGCTCCCAATGGGTAGCTAGCTAACTCATCAGAAGAAACAGTAACAACACCAGAGAAGTCACTGTACCATGATTTGTAAGTAGATTCGTTAGGGAATACATATCTTTTTCCATCTTCTCCCAAGTAGTACACAGCTGAAAGACCATCTTTTTTGATTAAGTCACCAGCTTGTGCAGCAGCCTTTGTAGCAACAGGAGCAGTTAAACCACTCATAACTACAACGGTCATAAACATGACAGCAGATGTAAAGATTTTTTTGAATCTTTTCATAATAATTTGTAAGAAATATTCTTAGATTTGTATATAAAGATACAATTATCTAAAAACATAATTTAGTATTTCTTTTTCGGTTTTCTTTATAAATTACTTGAAATTTGGTTGACTTATTAAAAATTTTAATAAATCGATCAGGATCCCGCTCCCCCGCACACTTATTGTTATAAGTGAATTTAAAGGGAAAAATTAATTTTGCCATAAGCATGAAACAGCAGGATAATTTTCCACAACTCCAGCAAGCTTATAATAATA
Source organism: Patescibacteria group bacterium (assembly GCA_041676225.1). Lineage (GTDB taxonomy): Bacteria > Patescibacteriota > Patescibacteriia > Patescibacteriales > UBA12465. The sequence continues at coordinate 2,653 of JBAYSI010000034.1, forward strand.
AGCGTGCGGAGAAAAGCTTAACCGATCTATTTTGATTCCTATTGGTTAACCTTTCTCTCAAGTTCTTTAAAAAACTTTCAAAGAAATATTTGGTTTTTAACATCCGCACCTTCCCCCTCGGGAATCGACCTTGCTGGCCACGGCGAATCTCTAATAATAGAGATTAAGAGTTTCATAACAAAGCATTACAAAACTTTTAACTTCTACTATTTATTGCTTTTAATATCTTCAAGTATTAAAATAACTTCAGAATATTTGCCCTCCTCAAACAATCTTTCTATTTCTTCAATCTTATCAATATTATCATTCTCAGAAAGCTCCTCTATTTGATCCTCTAAACTCTTAATACTAGAGCTAGAAATATCTGAATCTTCTAAAATTGTTACATCCACCTCCTCAACCTCCTTTTCTGGGATATGTATTTCAACACCATTATCCTCTTTTAACATACTAGCACTAAAAACGGAAGTTTCTTCTTCTTCCTCTATTATTAAACCGCTACCGGCATCTTGTGAAATATTATTTCTAACTTTTGATATTTCCACCTTAAAACTAGCAGTAAGTTTTTCAACTGTATCTTTGTTTTCCTCTCTGTTAAACTCTGGATCCATTAAAACAGAAGCTATGTCACTGGCATGCTTGCTAGCAAATTCCAAGGCCATCCTTTCTCTTGCTTCCTGACTGAAAGTTGTGTTCAGCTTAGCCTTTTCGCTAATAACTCTAGCTATGTATAATGAGTCAGTTGGTTTTGAGTCTTTATACAAACCACTACTTAAAAGAAGTGATGTAAAAAGAAACATAAAAAGACCACCCAAAATCATGGCTGGCTTAGAAGTCATCGATAAAATGTTTTTAAAATAAAAAGAAAAACTATTAAAAGTCTTAATATTGTCATTTTTTACAAGAGTATTAGAAATCTGAGTCATTAAAACTTTTTTGTTTGACTCTTTTGTTTCTGTGTCTAATTTAATACTCTTTAGACTTTTTAATTGTTTTAATAAATCTTTTTCGCTCATACACTATAGTATACGTAAAAAACACAAAAGTGTTACACTAAAGTAACACTAAACACCTGTTATTATTGGTCTATATACAGATAAGTCCAGAATTCTCTGGACTTATCTATTATTTTTCGTTCATTATTTCTTTTAACGCCTTGGTGGCTCTATGTAATAATACCCTAACATTTATCTTTTTCTTGCCACTTATTTGAGATATTTCGTCCAAACTTAAATCGTTTACATACCTCATAACGAGAACCTCTCTGTATTCGTTTTTAAGTTCCATCATCTTATTTGAAAGAACTTCATAGTCAAACTGGTTAGAGGCGTCCCTCTCTATATCACTACTTTCATCCACTATATCAATTCTGTTGTTTTCATCATCTAAGGAAAGATTATCTTTTTTATTCTCCCTATAATGATCTATAACTATATTTCTAGCTATTTTGTAAAGCAAGGCTCTAAGCGTATCTTTTTCTTTTAAAGACTTCTTCTGTATATGTTCCCAAGTTTTTAAAAAAGCCAAAGAAGACAAATCAGCTGCCTCTTCCTTTTTGCCAATTTTAAAAAATATAAACCTATAGATATGATCAGCGTTTTGTTCGTAAAGAATCTCAAAAGCTTCTTGATCTCTATTTTTTATTCTCTCTTTTAACTTTTTATCTTTAAATTTTTCTACTATATCAAAACCCATTTTATTATAATTACAAACACCAAAATATAAGGTTTACACCCATTAAACTAAATATATTTTAGCATAAAAAATGCTAAAATACAACAAGAGTTACCTTTTAACCCTTATAAGGCCAGAAGTTGGAATAATCTCTACTCCACTCTTCTCTAGTTCGTCTAAGAGGATATTCATCCCTAAAGAATCTGAAGCCATATGCCCAGCTATTACAACATTTATGTGATTCTTCTCTGCTTCTTTTCTGTGTTCCTCGTGCATATGCATGCCAATTATAGTACCAATACCATATTGAGATAGTTTTTCGTAAATATCCTTCGAACCTGATGTTCCCCCGGTAAACTCACTAACTATTATCTTACCACAATGATTTTCAGGACTGCCAGCAAAAAGAAGTGGACCTGTTTTTTTCTTTTTAGCTATTTTAAACTCCTCAATATTTTCTAGAAGATTCAAAACATCCTCAACATAAACAAGCTCATCTTTTTTTTCTTCAATTTTATCAAACAAGTATCTTGCTCCTAAATTATCAGCCACAGTATGAGTACACATATAATCGATACCTAGAATTCTGGCCATATCAACAAATCGATAATGATTTGCAGGTGAAACACCCCTGTTAACCTCGCTTATTCTAGGTTTTATAACTGACTCAGCTATGTTTATTGGAATTCCATACATAGCCAAAACTTCAGCTTGAAGATCCATCACGCTATGCAAGTCAGCTAAAGCCTCTCCTTCTGGGTGATGAGATATTACAAGGTCAACACCTAATTCTTTGGCCATTAAAATCTCAGCTCCTTCCATATCAATGCCTACTAACACTTTTTTAATTTCTCCTTTATTGTTATCAACTAAAATCCTGGTATCACTATATGGATTGCTTAATTTTTCTTCATCAAAAAACTCCTTATCATTTTCACTTAGCTTATCAAATTTAGCCTTTACTCTTTTTAGGTTTTTCAAAACTAAATCCTTGCCTCTTAAATCAGAATTTAAGCCAAGCTCAACCGCTTTTTGATAAATATCTCTACTTGTCATATTTTCTATTTTTTATATATTATGTCCTTTTTCTCAAAATAGTTACGATTACTAAAGTAATCATTAGTTCTATCTATAATTCTGGCCATAGTTCTAATAGCTTCTATTGGATAATTACCCATAGCAGTCTCATCAGAAAGCATTAAAGCATCAGCTCCATCAAATATAGCATTAGCTATATCGCTAACCTCAGCTCTAGTTGGCTTAGCATGGTCAATCATAGATGCCATCATCTGAGTAGCAACTATAACTGGCTTATTATGCCAATGTGAGTGCCTAATTAGATTTTTTTGTACAAAAGGCACGTCTTCCATTGGTATTTCAATACCTAAATCACCTCTGGCAACCATAATAGCATCTGATTCTCTGATTATATTATCAATATCTTCAAGAGCTATAGCTCTTTCAATTTTTGATATTATTTTAATATTGTCATTATCCAAAAGACTTCTTAATTCAATTATATCTTTGTGATTTTGAACAAAAGAAATAGCTACATATTCTGGTTTAACTTTTTTAGCAAACTCAATATCCAAAAGGTCCTTAGCTGTTAATACTGGTCTATTTAAAACAGTTTTTGGGACATTGATACCCTTTCTTGACAGAAGAAGACCGCCTCTTTCCACTTTAACTGAAAAGCTTCCTTTTAGAAGATCAATTTCAGTCACCCTTAGCTCTATTGAACCACTGTCTAAATATACTGGCTCACCAATTTTTAAATCTTGTATTAATTCAGCATCATCAATTGGTATTTCCATGTTATCAACACTTCCTTTGTTATACGCTAAGGTGTATACATCGCCTTCATTCATTGTTATTTCGTGAGATAATTTACCAACTCTAATTCTAGGTCCTTGTAAATCAAACAACATTTTAACTCGAATACCTGTTTCTTCTGTTATCTTATCTAGCATTCCTTTTACTCTATCATATTGCTCATAACTAGCATGAGAAAAATTAAGACGCACCACCCTTAAACCGTCTAAAACCATAATTTTTAGGGTTTCGTAATTTTCTGACTTAGGACCAACTGTTCCTATGATTTTCGTGTTCATAAAACTTTTTTATTATTAATTTATAAAATTTAAATTTTCATACCTCTTAGCGCTTTTACCCTTTCTTCTATTGGTGGGTGGGTCATAAAAGCCTTGGCAAAGAAAGCTCCTTTCTTCCCTTTTAATGGGGCAGAAATGTATAAATGAGCAGTAGCCCTGTTAACAGACTTAACCTCTCTAGGATCAACAGAAATTTTCTCTAAAGCACTAGCTAGGGCATCTGGATATCTAGTCATTAAAGCAGCATCAGCATCAGCCAAAAACTCCCTCTTTCTTGATATAGCAAATTGTAGCATGTATGCAAAGATAGGTGCTAGAATTGAAAAAGCAATAGCTACTATAATCATTATTAACTTAAGCTTTCCACCGTTATCATTATCAGAAGAAGATCTTCCGCTACGATAAAACGCCATTCTAACAAAAAAATCAGAAAGAATAACAATAAAGCCAACCAGTATGGTCGCTAGTGTTGCAATTAATATATCATAATTTCTGATATGAGAAAGCTCATGGGCAATGACAGCTTCAACCTCACTTTTTTCTAGTCTATCCAAAAGACCTGTTGTTAAGGCTATGACTCCATTTTTAGGATTTCTTCCAGTAGCAAAGGCATTCGGAGCGGGGTCTTTAATCATGTATATTCTTGGCATTGGTATACCAACTGATATACATAAGTTTTCCACCATTCTAAATAATTCTTTATTATCTTCAAACTTTATCTCATGAGCATTGCTCATAGATAAAACTATTTTATCACTAAACCAATAACTAATAATAGCAGAAAAAATACTGAAAAATACGGCTACATATACAATAACTGGATCCCCCATAGCTATTGAGAATACATAAGCAACCCCAATAACAAATATTAGGAAAGATGACAGAAGAAACCAGGTTTTTCTTTTATTTTTATCGCTATGATTATATAGTGTCATAAAATTGAAAAATATGATTAACAAAATCCTTGTTGATAATTACAGCAAGGTAACAAATATTTTTAATTAAGAGAATTCTAATTAAAGAATATCTTGTAGGCAATAATAGCCACAACTCCAGCGGCAACCAATATCCCAAGAACAGGCCAAAGCAAGTCCATTGTGCCACTTGACCCAAGTGAGTCAGCTTTAGGAACAAATTC
>JBAYSI010000035.1:0-7478 GCA_041676225.1 Patescibacteria group bacterium
AATATAAATATTTATCTATAGTCTTATTTTTAAGTGAATAAAAAACTTTTAATCCTTTTTTCCGAGAATTTAATAAACCAAAATCTTTTAGAGCTTTTAAGTGATGTGATACTAAATTTTGACTTAATTCTAAATTTTCCCAAATATCACAAACACATCTTGGACCACTTTTTAATATGCATAAAATTCTCAACCTATTTTCATCTGAAACGGCTTTTAAAAATTCATTTAAATCGAATAATTTTTTATCAAATTCTTTTCTTTGACAGCATTTAATTTTCATATTATTTTAAATTAAATCTTTTAGTTATATCAATTTTCGTTGATATATTAATATTATATATTAAGTTGTTTTTGTTGTCAATTTTTCTATCCTTGTTTTTAATTATAATTAATATATAATAAAGATAGCTGTTTTGAAAACTTTATTTCACAAGCGGCTATTAATTTAAAATATGAAAACATTTAATCAAAAAAGAGAGGTCCGCGGACCAAGAAGTTTTTCTGATAAAAAAACAGAGATGCATAGAGCAAAATGCTATGAGTGCGGTGTTAGTTGCGAGGTTCCTTTTAGACCAACGGGAGGCAAGCCAGTTTATTGTAGTAATTGCTTCGCCGGTAAAGAGGATTCAGGTTTTTCTCCTAGAACTAGTAGTAGATCAAAAGTTAGTTTAGAGGATATAAACGCTAAACTTGATTTAATACTTAAAGTTCTTAGTCCAAAAACTAATCAACAGAAGGTTTCAAGTTATAAAAAGAGATATTAAGCTTTAGTTCCTTGTATAAAAAAAGTAGTCGGATAAAATCGACTACTTTTTTTTGCTTTGTTTTAAAATTTTTTGAACCTAACATTGAATATTGGCTCGTATTTATTGTTATATTCGTCGGTAATTTCAACTTCTTCTCCTTTTAATATTTTTGTTAAAGTTGCTTGACTAAGCAACTCTTTGTCTGATTCTATATCTATTTTAATTGAGTAAAGCTTTTCCATCTCTGACTTTAATTCATTTTTCATACTCTCTTCTAGTTTTTTCTTTTTATCCTTTAAAGATTGTATTTCATCTATAATATTTTGATATTCTTGAGAGTTAGCCAGGGCATCTCTGTATAAACTTTTTATAGTTTTTTGTTCTTTTTGTTTCTCTTTTATCTTTGTAAAAATTTCTTGGATACCTACCATATTTTTTATTTATATTAATTATAATAAGAATAATATACATCATTTTTATTTATAAGTAAAATTGCCAAATTAACACCGTTATGATAAGCTTTTATATATAATACATATCTTATGAAATACGATGTTTTAATCATAGGTGGTGGCCCAGCTGGAATTATGAGCTCAATATCTGCTGCTCAAAATGGACTAAAGGTTGCCCTAATAGAGAAAAATAGTAAATTGGGTATAAAGTTTTTATCGACCGGAGGTGGTAGATCTAATTTAACCAATCTTAGAGATGATAGAGATTTTGTTAAGGCCTTTGCCCATTCTGGGTCTTGGTTGTTTTCTGCTTTAAGTCAATTTAATTCCTATAATTTTGTTGATTTTTTAAATAAAAATGGAATAGCTACTAAGATTGAAGATGATTCTAGGGTTTTTCCAGAAGATGACATGGCTAGTTCTGTTTTAGACTTCTTTTTAAGACACCTAGACGAACTAGGTGTTGATGTTTTTTTAAGTTCTGAATTTTTAAATTTTATTATCACAGAAAAGATAATTGATGGAATAATGCTTAAAAATGGCAAGAAAATATTAAGTGACAAAGTGGTAATAGCAAGTGGTGGAATATCATACCCAATAACTGGCTCTAATGGCTCTATGTATGATCATATTAAGTCTCTGGGGCATCAGGTGTCTGATTTAAGGCCAGCGCTGGTTCCTTTGAGAGTCTCTGATAATGTTAGTTTCTTAGAAGGTCTTAGCTTGAGAGATGTTTGTGTTAAATTATTTGACCTGGGTAAAAAGATAGCTGATGTTAAAGGAGATTGTATTTTTACTAAAGATTCTTTGAGTGGTCCAGCTATTCTAAACTTGAGTAATAATCTTAGTAATTCTGATTTTACTAACACCAAGTTGATAATTGATTTATTGCCAGATATTAATACTGATGAACTTGATAAAAGAATGCAAGATGATTTTAAGGGTAATAATAAGAGTGTAAAAAATTACTTACAATTATTTACATCTTCTAAATTAATTTCTTTTATTTTAAATAGGGTAAGTGTTGATGGCGAGAAAAAGGTTAGCGTGTTGAGTAAAAAAGAGAGATTCGATATTGTAAATACATTGAAGAGTTTTGATTTTAAGATTTTATCCCTTGGCTCCTTTGAGAGAGCTATGGTTACTTCTGGAGGTGTTAACTTGAAAGAAGTTGACCCAAAGACAATGAAATCAAAAATTATTGATAATCTATATTTTGCTGGGGAGGTTTTGGATTTACATGCTATCTCAGGTGGATACAATCTACAACTCTGTTGGACGACTGGTTATGTGGCCGGAAAATCTTGCTATTGACAATCTTGTTCTTTTGTTATAATATCTGAAAATAGTTTTTTAATAATAACAAAAAATATCCCGAAGGAGGGGATCAAAAATGCAAGTAAGTTTGATAAAACAACCAGGCATGGTCCAAGTTAGTAACACTAACTTCGCTAATAGATGCACAATTTGTGGGGGGGGCTTTGAAGTTGATTCTTCAATATGCCCTAATGGTCATTATTTTGGTCAAATATATTATATTGACCCTAAAGACTTACCCAAAATAGAGAAGGTAGAAAAAAAAGAGCTTGAAAAGGGTGCTGTAATCTGCCAAGCTTTTGGCTCTAGATGTAACATCTGCGGATCCTTCATACCTGAGGGAGATGATATATGCAACAATGCTCACCAGATTGGCAAGTTGTATTTAATTAAATAATCTGGGCAAAGCATCTCTAGAAGGTGCTTTTTTATTTGTATTTTTTTATATATATGATATATTGGTATGTATAATAATAATTTTTAATATTATGAACAAATTTGAAAATAGGGATTCAAGTATTGATAATTCTTGTAATTCTAAGTCAAATTCAGTTGCTAGAGCCATAGAGGGAAGTGATAGTAAATACAATCCTAATGTTCAAAGGGTTGAGAATAAGTTGAACAAGGCTGTAGATGAAATAAGCGAAAAGTTTAATCTGGATAAAAGTCCAGAAACTAGAGAGCTTTTATCTATAAAGGTTTTGAAGAGTGCAATAGAAAAAATAGCTGAGGAATTTAATGGAGTTTTACCTGATAAGGAAGATTTGAATGCAAAGTATTTTGAGCTAATTTTAAATGAGGCCTTATTAAAAGAGGATGATGTTGAGGATTATGAGGATATTGTTCGTATTGTTAGTTTTTTGGATAAAAAGAACATTCTTGATAACTCTAAAAAAGGTAAAATCATAGATATTGTTGCTAAAAAATTTTTAAAATAATTAAGTATATAAAGTATGTCAGAGGAAGTAGTTTTAAGGTTTGATGACCTAACTTTTGAGTATGTTCACAAAAAGCCAGTTTTAGATGAGGCTAATTTTAGCGTTAGAAGAGGATCCAAGATAACACTCATGGGTCAAAATGGAGCTGGTAAAAGCACTATTTTTAAATTGATAACAGGAGAATTAAAACCTAAGAGTGGTAAAATATCAATGCCAGCTGGAGCCACTATTGGAACTGCTAAGCAGACAATATCCAGAGATGATTTTAATTTAAATATTGAAGAATATTTTTCAAAAGCTTTTGATGTTGTGCCTAATAATATTAAAAGCTCTATTAGTAAAGTTTTGGATGCTGTTAATTTTCAGATTCCATTAGATAGAAAAGTTGGAGATTTGTCTGGTGGTCAACAAGCTAGATTACTTTTAGCATATTCCTTGATTCAAAATCCAGATATTCTTTTGCTTGATGAGCCTACTAACAATTTAGACAAAGAAGGCATAAATCATCTTTTATCATTTTTAATAATGTATGACAAAACAGTTATTGTCATATCTCATGATGCTGATTTTTTAAATTGCTTTACAGAGGGGGTTGTATATTTGGATGTTTTCACTAAAAAAACAGAACTTTATGTTGGTGATTATTATTCAGTAGTTGAAGAAATCGGAAGAAGGGTTGAGAGAGAAAAAATGAAAAACGCTCAATTAGAGAAAAGGATAAAAGACAGAAAAGAAAAAGTTAATTTCTTTGCTAATAAGGGTGGTAAGATGCGTAAGTTAGCTCAAAAATTAAGAGAAGAAACAGAAGATTTAGAAGAGAATAAGGTTGACGTCAGGAGAGAGGATAGAACAATTAGAGAATTTGAAATTCCAGTACAAGAAGATATTGTTGGTGACATTATTAAGATAAGTAAGGTTAAGATTATTAACAACCACGAACCAGTTTTTAAGAATGTTAATAAGGTTTTAGGAAGAAAAGATAGATTGTTGATTTCTGGTCCTAACGGAATAGGTAAGAGCACTCTTTTGAGATCTTTAGTCGGTGGTAGCCAGGAAGGTATAGAGGTTTCTTCTAAGATAAAAATCGGTTATTATAGTCAAGACTTTTCAACGCTTGATTATGATCAAAAAGTTTTTGATTCTTTAATGGAGGTTTTAGTTGATGGTTTAGGGGAACAAGAAATGAGATCAGTTGCTGCCGGTTTTTTAATAACAGGAGATTTAATGGAGAATAAAATAGGGGCTTTGTCTGAGGGGCAGAAAGGTCTACTTTCTTTTGCTAGGTTAGTTTTGATGAAACCAGCTATTCTTATTTTAGATGAACCAACTAATCATATAAACTTCCGTCATATACCAGTTATAGCTAAGGCTATAAATGAGTATCAAGGTGCTATAATAATTATTAGCCATATGGAAGAGTTTATAAAGGAAATAAATGTAAACGATATACTTGATTTATCAAAGCTTTAGTCCCAATTGACATAAAATAATTTTTAGTATAATATTTGCGATAATTTGTATATTAACAATTTAAAAAAGGAAGATAGCATGGAACTAGAAAAAGAGATTATTACCGCTAGATGTATGGAGTATTTAGTGGAGTTAGACCCAAACCTTACCTTACTTCAGGTTATAAATAGGTGTGGATTTAGTTATTGTAACGACAGTGTTATGACTGGTAAGGTGAAGATACCGATATTGGAAAACAAAGGGCTTCCATGTCTTCGTCCCATGGCTTGTCTTAATTTTGGTCACGGGTTAAACTCGTTAGAGGTTTCTATTAGAATGAAAACCCTTGGTTTGAAACCGGCCACTAAAATGGAGGGCTTCTTTTTTGCCTATCAAAATCAAAAAGTTTACAGAAAGAATCCCTTAATAGTTTTAGGGGATGATGATGATTTGGTTCTCTGTCTTTCTTTTGAAGACAGTATGGCTGGATATGTTTTTGAAGTAAAAAAGATGGACCCAGAATCAAAATATTTAAAGCATTGCTTGTTCTTAGCTGTGCTAGAATAAATATTGGAGACTAACAGCTTGTTAGTCTTTTTTTGTTGACATAAAATATTTTATATTGTAAGATGCTTTTTATAGTTCATTAGTATAAACCAAAAAAAAGAAAAAGAAATGGATATAGCGGTTAATCAAAAACTTCAAGAGGAGTTATTTTTAGAGGTTGTTAGAAGCAAAGGAGTTTCTATAGATGATGCAATTAATATTATTAATTCTTATAATTCTAAGAGAATTGAAGAATTGATTATTAATAATGAAGAATTTTTTTTAGAGATAGATTATTCTGTTTCTGTTAGAGATCTTCTTAAACTGGGTAAATATGATTATATAGATTCCAGTATAAAGAGGATTAAACAGTTGGATATTAGCGAAGGTGTAAAAAATGGAAATTTTAAAAGCGGAGCTTTAAAAATGAAAATTTTTAAATTCAAATCAACCATGCCTAGCTCTAAAATTATTTTAGAGATGAAAAAACAAGGTTATAGGCCGGCTAATATAGTTGAACTATTAACGCTTGGCTATAAATACCAAAATATTCAAAGAGTTTTTGCTCTTGTTGCTATAGGTATAAATGGCAAAAGATTTTTTACAAAATACTATTCACCATATTTGATGACGCAAAACTATCAAAGACAAGTTGGTTTAGATTTGTCTATTTATGGATGGGACAGTTATGTTAGATTTTTAGCTGTTTCCGAATAGAATTTTATTCCCCGTATTTTTTACGGGGTTTTTTATTTTTATTTTTTGTGTTATTATTCTTTTACTATAATTAAATAATTTTAAAAATATGGATGATGTTTATAAGAAATCTCTTGATTTGCACAGAGTTAATAAGGGTAAATTGGAAATTTCATCAAAGGTAAAAATAAATAACAGAGAAGAGCTTTCCTTGGCTTACACACCTGGAATAGCGGAGGTTTGCAGACAGATACACGCTGACAAAGATAAATCTTTCACCCACACTTTTAGAGGTAATACTATAGCTGTCATAAGCGATGGTAGCTCAGTTTTGGGTCTGGGTAATATTGGACCAGAAGCTGGATTGCCAGTTATGGAAGGGAAAGCTGTTTTGTTTAAGGAATTAGCTGGTGTTGATGCCTTTCCAATTTGTATAGATACTCAAGACACAGAAGAAATAATAAAAACAATTAAATATTTATCACCCTCTTTTGCTGCTATTAATTTAGAGGATATATCAGCCCCTCGTTGTTTCGAAATAGAGGACAGGTTGAGAGAGGAGCTATCTATTCCCGTAATTCATGATGATCAACACATAACAGCTGTTGTTGTTTTGGCAGGTATTATTAACTCAATTAAGCTAAGAGGGTCACTGAATAAAAAAGAAAAGATAGTTATAAACGGAGCTGGTGCTGCCGGTACAGCCATTTTAAAACTATTACTAGCTTATGGTTTTAGTGATATTATAATTTGTGACAGTGTTGGTATTGTGAGTGATAGCAGGGAAAACTTAAGCTCAGATAAATTAGAATTAGTTAAAATTAGTAATCCAAGAAAAATTAAGGGCAAATTAGAAGATGCAGTTATTGAGGCTGATATTTTTATTGGTGTTAGTATAGCTAACGTTTTATCTTCTGAAATGATCAAGAATATGAAAGAGGACCCGATAATATTTGCTCTAGCTAATCCTTTGCCAGAAATAATACCGGAAGAAGCTCTTAAAGCTGGTGCTTTTATCGTTGCTACTGGTAGAAGTGATTTTGATAATCAGGTTAATAATGTTTCAGCTTTTCCTGGAATTTTTAGAGGGTTAATAGATAACAAAGTAAAACAGGTTGAAAAATATATGTTAATTAATGCTGCTGAAGTCATAGCAAACTCAGTAACAGACTTAAAAACCACAAATATATTACCAAGTCCTCTAGACAAAGAAGTGCCTAAGAGAATTAGCGAGGTTATAGCCATTGACAAAAAGATGTAAATATGGTATAATATTTTCAGTAATTTGAAATATTAACTAAAAAAACATTCGTCATGGAAATGATTGTAAG
>JBAYSI010000036.1:0-7077 GCA_041676225.1 Patescibacteria group bacterium
GATGCTGAACAAGGACGAAGCTTTAGAATTGTTGAAAAAGAGCAGGAAGTATAAAAATTACAAAAATTCATATTTGAATGATATTTTGAATTTGATAAATATTATAAAATCTTATGGGCCCAGCAAGCTTGTCATAACTGACGGGGCAAATGGTGCTCATTTTTTTGATGGAGAAAATTATTATTATCAAAAAGCTTTTGGAGGCAAGACTCCGGTTGACACAACTGGGGTTGGAGATGCGTTTAATTCTACTTTTGTAGCGTTATATATTTTAACAGATGGTGATTATAAATTATCTATGAGGCTGGCTGCTAAAAATGCTTATTCAGTAATTTCTTCTTATGGAGCTCAAAATGGGTTACTAAGTTTAAATAAATTAATTAACAAATAAAATTATGAAAAAAACTAATAAAATTTTTATAATAGAGGATGATATGAGCATTCTTTATGGTTTAAGAGACATATTGGTCTCAAATGATTTTGAGGTTGAGTTAAGTGATTCAAAGGAGGATATGGAGGATCTTATAGGTAAAATAGAGAAGTTTAAACCAGATTCTATTATTTTAGATATAGTTCTACCAGAAATGGATGGCCAGGAGTTAATGAGAAAAATAAAATCTAATAGCAATATTAGTGATGCTGAAATTTTTATATTCACTGATTTAAGTGATGAGGATGGGAAAAGGAGAAGTATTGGCTTGGGGGCTAATTATTATTTTATGAAAAATGAGTTTGACATATATGCCTTTACTAATAAGGTTATGAAAGTTATGAGAAGAGAGGATGTTATGTCTGTTGACGAGAGGGATGATGAAGAGAAAGAGGATATGTTGATTTTTGATTAATTTTTTAATAAGTTTTAATTTACTATTATAATATATGAAAAAGAGAAGAAAAATAAAGATAATGATATTTATTATAATTGCCATAGCGATTATTTTTTCCTTATCTTTCTTTTTTAATAAAGAAAATGTTGAATATGTTAGCGCTGACTTACAAAGACAAAATCTAAAGCAAACAGTCAATGAGGTTGGAGCTGTTAAGGCTAATAAAGAATTAAATTTAAATTTTTTAGGAGCAGGTCGATTAAATAGTTTGTTGGTTGAGGTTGGCGGTCAGGTTGAGGCTGGCCAAGTTTTGGCAGAGCTGGATTATTCATCTTTAGATATTAAAAAACAGGAAATATTATCATCGTTGAACATTGCTCAAACAAATAAAGAAAAATTATTAAGAGGAGCCTCTTATGATGAAATCAGAATCCTTGAGACTCAAGTTTCTCAATCAAAAAACTCTTATGAGTCAGCCAAAATAGACTTAGAGCAGTCACAGAGATTAGTTACAGAAAGTATTGATCAAGCTGAAAAAAACCTAAGGGATCTTAAGGCTACAAATTCAGAAGTTCCAATGTCTATTAAACAAGCTGTTGATTCTGCTAGAACTAATTTAGACAATACAAAAAGAACATCTCAGCAGGGAATTGATAATGCTCTTAGCTCTTTAAACAATTCTTTAGATTACAATCTTTCTATTGGTAAGGCAGCCCTTAATTCTGTTGAGAGAGTAAAGAATGATAGTAGTATAAAAGATGTTTTTAGTGCTAAAGATTTTTCATATAAAACAAGGCTGGACAATTCGTATGACAAATCATTATCGATGATATCTCAGCTTGATCGTGATATTGAATATTTTAAGAATAACTATAGTTCAGATTTAGCTAAAATTACAGCTGATAAATTATCTGAATTCCTTAGTCATGTTTTTACAACATTGGATGATTGTTCAAGAGCTTTAGAAGCAACTATTTTATCATCAGAGTTCAATCAAGCTTCATTGGATAATTTTAAGAGTATTAATAATTCTCAGAAGACTTTAGTTAATAGCTCTATGAGCTCTAACCTTAATTCTTATTTAGCTCTAAGTAATGCTATTTTGTCTTACTCGACTAACGTGTCAAGCGCTCAAGACGCTGTAAGTAGGGCTGAGATTAATTTATCTGATGCTATATTGTCAGCTGAAAATTCTTTAAATCTATTAAGAATTAACAGTGAACAACAAATTTCTTCTGCTAATTCTAGATTAGAAACTGCAAAAAAATCTTATGAGATTTATCAGTTACAATTAGAGAAGTTAAAATCACCAGCTAGAAGTGAGGATGTTAGACTTGCTCAATCTCAAATTGATCAAGCTAATTCTGCCCTAGAGTCAATTGATAAGCAAATAGAGGAAAACGTTCTAAAGGCTCCTATAGATGGTAAGATTGTTAAGATAAATTACGCTGTTGGTGAGCAAGTGTTGGGTAATGTTCCTTTTATAGTGATTCTAACCGAGAATGATTTTGAAGTAGAACTACTTGTTTCTGAGTCTGATATATCCAAGATAAGAGTCGGTAATAAGACTAATATTACTTTTGATGCTTTTTCATCAGATACATTTATTGAGGGTGAGGTTTATTTCATTGAACCCGCGGCTACCTCCATTTTTGATGTTATATATTACAAAACAAAAATAATCTTTTCCGCTGAGGATTTAATTTCTAAAGGTTTAGAAGTTAAATCTGGAATGACTGCTAATGTTATTATTACAGCTAATGAGAAGGATAATATTTTCGCTGTCCCCTCTAGATCTATAATGAGCGATGACGAGGGGGAATATGTTAGAGTTTTAGATGATAAAAGTTTCTATAAAGTATATGTTCAAGTTGGCATGGTGGGTGATCAAGCTATGTCAGAAATTATTTCAGATGAACTAAAAGAGGGTGATCAAATAGTTATAAGTATAAGAGAGAAAAAATAATTTATGTTAATTAGAGTTAATGATTTAAAAAAGGAGTATGTCTCCGGAGATTTGGTTACCAAGGTTCTTCATGGGGCTTCTTTTGATATAGAAAAAGGTGAATTTGTTTCCATAATGGGTCCTTCTGGTTCTGGCAAGTCAACTTTAATGCATATTTTGGGATTGTTAGATAGACATAGTTTCGGTTCTTATGAGCTAGATGGTAGAGACGTATCTAGTTTGAGTGATGATGAATTGGCAAGATTAAGGAATGAGAAAATAGGTTTTGTTTTTCAAGCTTTTAATTTATTACCAAAAACAAGTGTTTTAGATAATGTTGTCTTACCCTTGACCTATTCTAAAGACAAGAAGATGATGAAGGAGCGAGCTACTAAAGTTTTAGAAAGTGTTGGTCTTGGTCATAGATTAAATTATTATACAAATCAGATATCAGGAGGAGAAAAACAAAGAGTGGCCATAGCTAGGGCCTTGGTTAATAATCCTTCTGTTATATTTGCCGATGAACCAACTGGAAATCTTGATTCTAAGTCGGGAGCCCAGGTTATGGATATACTTCAGGGATTAAATGACGCTGGTAATACAATAATTTTAGTCACTCATGAAACTTTTACAGCTGAACACGCTAAAAGAATTATTAGGATAAAAGACGGATTAATAGTTGGTGACGAAAAAGTTACTCAAAGAAGATTCGCCAGTGATGGCAATCTTCTTAAATAAGTTATTTTATGTTTTTGTCTCTAAAACAATCATTTTTAAGCTCTATTAAGTCATTAACTTCTAATAAAACTAGAAGTTTTTTAACTATGTTGGGCATTATAATAGGAGTTTCTGCTGTTATTGTAATAATAGCAGTTGGTGCCGGAGCTCAAAGTTTAATATTGGGGCAGATAGAGGGAATAGGGACAAATTTAGTATCAATAACTCCTGGTAAATCAGATGATAATGGCCCTCCAACATCTGTTATGGGTATAATAGTAACATCTTTAGATGATAGAGATTTAAAGAGTTTGGAGGATAATAAGGATATTATAGGTATATCTTCTGTTTCTGGTGGTGCGAGTGCTTCGGCTACTGCTTCTTGGTCGTCTAACTTTTATTCCTCCAATTTAGAAGGTGTTAATAGTTCATATTTTGATATGAATGATTTTAATTTGGTTAGTGGTAGATTTTTTACTGAGGAGGAAAACAATAATTTAAGTAGATTGGTTGTTCTTGGTTCTAATGTTAAGGATGAATTATTTGGTGACTTCGAGGCAGTGGGAGAAAGGATTAGAGTTAAAAAAAACACTTATGAAGTTGTTGGAGTTTTAGATGAAAGAGGGCAAGTCTTTTTTCAAAATATTGATGATAACATCTTTATACCAGTTAAAACTTTGCAAAAAAATATTTTAGGCATAAATTATTTTAATAGTATTTCGGTTAAAACTGTAGACTCAGTTGATGTGGAAATGGTTGTTGAAGAAATCAAATTGATATTAAGAGATAATCACGGTATCACCGATCAAAGTGGTGATGCTGATGATTTTACCGTTAGAACAGCCTCAGAACTTCTTACTATCGTTAAAACAATAACAGACGCTTTAAAATACTTCTTAGCCTTAATGGCCAGTCTTTCTTTGGTTGTTGGTGGTGTCGGTATTATGAATATTATGTTAATTAGTGTTAATGAAAGAACTAGAGAGATAGGTCTGAGAAAGGCATTAGGCGCTTCTAGGAAGGATATAACTTATCAATTCCTTATGGAGTCAATTTTTTTAACTCTTGTGGGAGGTATAGTGGGTGTTATTATGGGCTTTCTTCTTTCTTTTGTTATCTATATAGTTATTACGTATTTAGGTTATGATTGGGTTTTTAAGGTTAGCTTTTTCTCTATTTTCTTAGGTGTTTCCGTTTCAGCTATTGTTGGTTTAGTTTTTGGACTATATCCAGCCAAGAAGGCTAGCAAGTTAGAGCCAGTTGAGGCTTTGAGTTATGAATAATTTATGAATATATTTGAAAGTGTAAAAATTTCTTTAAAGTTAATGGTCAGAAATAAAATGAGAACTGGCCTAACTGTTTTGGGTATACTTATAGGTATAAGTAGTATTGTTATTGTATTTTCTACAGGAGAGGGTATTAGAAGTTTGATTAATGGACAAATAGAATCTTTTGGTACAAATATTATACAGACAGAAGTAAAAGTTCCTAGTGATAAAAAGGGTATGGAAGGAGAAATGGACAGTGCTAGCTCTTTAGCTGGAGGAACACAGGTAACCACGCTAGTTGAAAGAGACTTGGAAGACTTAAAAAGAGTAGACAATATTGTTGATGGCTACGGAGCTACTTTAACTCAAAAACCAGTTTCATATCTAAGCAAGACTAAAGCTAAAATGATTCTTGGTGTTAGTTCTAGCTATATTGATATAGATAACGCAGAAATTGATTTTGGTTATTTTTTTACAAAAGAAGAGGAGAGCTCTTTATCTCAAGTTGTTGTTTTAGGATCTAAAGCAGCTGAAGATATTTTTGGAGAGGAGGATCCAATAGGTAAATTTATTAATATAGACAGGTCTAAATATACAGTAATTGGTGTTTTAAAGTCTAGAGGGGCTACCTTTGGTTTTAATTTTGATGATATGCTTTTCTTGCCAGTTAAAACATTGCAAAAAAAGATTATGGGAACAGATCATTATCTGTACATAGTTCATCAAGTTAAAGATCCTTCTATTGCCGAAGAAACAGCAGAGACGATGAGAGAGATTCTTAGAGAGAATCACAATATATCTGACCCTGACAGGGATGATTTTAGGGTGACTACAACTAAAGAAATGCTGGATATGACAGATACAATAACTAACGGTATAACAATCCTCTTACTTCTAATAGTTGTTATATCCCTAATAGTTGGTGGGGTTGGAATTCTAAATGTTATGTATGTTATAGTTTCTGAAAGAACTTCAGAGATAGGGCTTAGAAAGGCTGTCGGCGCTAAGTTTAGTGATATTATGAGTCAATTCTTAATAGAGTCAGTTTTAATAACCATGATAGGCGCTGTTTTTGGTATCTCTCTAGGGGTTTTAGCTTCATTCTTAATTTGTTTGGTTGCCAATCAATTTGGCCTTGATTGGGAGTTTGTTGTTCCACTAAAAGCCTTTGTAGTCTCTATACTATTTGCTATCTTTTTTGGTGTTGTTTTTGGAATATTCCCAGCTAGAAAAGCTGGCAAGATGGATCCCGTTGAAGCGCTTAGAAAGGAATAGAAATCATAGCGGACTTTTAATATTTTTAATATTTGGGTTTGTGACTTGGGTATATATTTGCGTGGTCCGAATATTGCTATGCCCAAGTAATTCTTGTATATACCTTATATCAGTTCCGTTCTCTAATAAGTGAGTAGCAAATGAATGTCGCAGAGAATGAAAGCTTGCAGGTTTGCTAATTTTGGCATTTATTAGGCTTTTACGAAACATTTTTTGTAGTGATGTTGTTGTTAGCTTACTTCCACGATTGGAAATAAAGACAATATCATTATTTTTTTTACCAGCAACAATGTTCCGCAGATCTTCTTGTAATTTTTCTGGTAACACGCTAATTCTATCTTTTTTACCTTTAGATCCTTTTATATGTACAATAAGTTCGTTAATATCTAAATCTGCTACTTTGAGATTTATTACCTCACTAACACGTAAACCGCAAGCATAGCCGAGTGCAATCATAAGCCTATACTTTGAATTATCAGTTACTTGAATAATCCTTTGGATTTCTGCATGTGATAAAACAACAGGTAGTTTTTTGTTTCTTTTTGCACATTTAAAGTCTATTTTATATGGATCTTTTAGTACTTCTACATACAAAAACTTAATCGCGCTTAGTGCGAGGTTTGTTGTCTGCGGTGATTGATTGCGCCTATGTTTATTAAGTAGAAAATCTTCAATCGCCTTTTGTTTGTCCTTGATTCCGTTATTTCTTGCAAATTTAATATATTTGTTTATGTGAAACAAGTATGCCTTGCGCGTCCTAGGAGAGTAATTACGCAAAATTAATATTTTCTCAGTTTTTTTAATGATATTTTCCATGCTTAAATAATAGCAAAAGGTTTGTATAAGGTACTTCAATTTGCTATAATTACATCATAAAGTTTAGATAAAAACCAGTTATATTCAATTTTGAAATAAGCCTAAGAGAACTATTGAAGCAAAAAGCCCTTTTCGATAATTTAATAAACTTTAATCATTTTTATAAATAATATGGAAAACAAAATTCAGATATTCACTATTCATGGTGGGATGACTTTCAAAAACAAGA
>JBAYSI010000037.1:0-7015 GCA_041676225.1 Patescibacteria group bacterium
AACACCTTCTTTTATTTTAATAATATATTCTTTGCCATCCTCACTAACAGAATATTCTTCAACCAGATCTTCAACCAGGACTCCGTCACCATTTCTCTTAAAAAGAGATGAATAGACTAACCTACCTATATCTTTATCAGCATCTCTTACTAGATCATACAAAGGGTTTATATTTTTAGGTGAGCCTAAAATTGCCTCTGTGTATGAACCTCCATATTTAGGTAGTATCTCTAAGTTTTTTCTATAAAAATCAAAGGCTAGAAAAACCAATGTTAAAAAAACAACAAACAGAGAAACAGATACTATAATCCTCTCTCTTGAGTTTAAAACTTTTTTTAAATACTTTACTTGTTTCACGCTTGGTATTTTATGAGGAGAAAGTGAATAAACTAATTTCTTGTCCAAAAGATCATAATCAATTACTTGATTTTTATCTGGACGAGAATCATTCTTACCTCCTATTATTTTTTTCCACTTTTTAATTAGGCGCACAATAAAATTATTAATCTAGTTCAAAAGCAAGTTAGCCAATGAATTAGCGAAGAATAGTACAGCTAGAATTATAGTTAGAATAAACAGTTTTTTTTCTATACCTCTTTTGGTTAAAAAAACTGTTCCACTTCCACCAAAAACACCACCTAAAGCAGCTCCTTTGTTCTGTAGCAGTATAACTATAATTAAAAGTATTGAAATTATTAATTGACTTATTTTAATCCAATGCATATTATTTTTTTGGGTTAACTTTCTCAACAATTTTCATCATAACCTCCTTATTATTTTCAGATAAGTCGGCTAGAATTTTTCTATCAACCTCTACATTATTCTTTTTTAAAGCATCTATAAATCTAGAATAAGACATAGAACACTCTCTAACAAAAGCATTGATCTTAATTTGCCACAAAGCTCTGTTTGTTCTTTTCTTTTTTCTGCGATCAACGAAAGCATGAGCACCAGCCTTTGTTTGAGCTGTTTTAGCTAGCTTGATGAGATTCTTACGACCCCATTTAAAACCTTTAACTTGTTTTAATAACTTTCTTCTTTTTTTGGAGTGTATAACTCCTCTTTTTACTCTTGGCATATCATATATAAACTAAAAACACTGATGTTTTTACGTTTTAAAAAATTAATAATTATTTATATGGTGTTAAATTCTTAACTGTTTTTTCTAAAGTCTTAGTAAGAGAAATGTCTCTTCTTTTTTGTCTAGTAGTGTTTCCTGACTCTCTAGAGTTAAAGTGATCTTGTCCTCCTTTTCTATGTTGGACATTACCTTTTCCTGTTTTGGAAAATCTTTTACTAGTTGCTTTATGTGTTTTTATTTTTGGCATATTTGTAATTTATTATATTATAAAAGATAAAAAATCAGGTCCTAAACCTGTTTTCGGATTATTTTACCTTATTTACTAATATCATAGTATATCCTCCTGGCTGTTTTGTCAAGACCTGTTCTTCTTCTACTGATAAATCTTCTTTAGCTTTCAAAACCGCAGCAAAATCAAGCATCATCTCTCTAGCTCTGTCAAAGTGTTGTTTTTCTCTCCCCCTTAACATTATATCAACCTTAACCTTATTACCTTTTGTTAGAAATTTAATTGCTTGATTTAATCTAACATCTAAGTCATGTGAGCTAATTCTAAATGATATTTTAATATTTTTAATTTCAACCTTTTTCTGTAGAACCTTCTGTTTATGCTTCTTTTTGTCTTGCTCGTATTTAAATTGTCCTAAGTCTAAAATTTTAGCCACAGAAATATCACCTTTTGGATTAACTTCAACCAAATCCAAGCCAAGGTCTTTAGCTATTTCTAAGGCCTTAGATGTATCCATTATACCAACGTTTTCACCCTCTTCATTAATTAAAAAAACTTTTTCAACTTTAATTCTCTCGTTAGAATTAAATTGTTTCTCGTTTTTACTTTTGTCAGCTTTAGCGAATTTAAACTTTCTTCTCATTTTATAGAAATTAATTTTAATCTTAAGATTTTACTGAGCGGGTAAGGGGAATTGAACCCCTCTCTCGACCTTGGCAAGGTCGCATAATAGCCACTATACGATACCCGCAAAAACATATGTGCCGCGGGGGAGAATCGAACTCCCACGATATCGCTATCACTGGATTTTAAGTCCAGCGCGTCTACCAGTTCCGCCACCGCGGCATTGTTTTTTTTGTGGAGATGACGGGAATTGAACCCGTGTCTAACAAGTTTTTAGAAACACTACTACAAGGAATAGTTCGATTGTTGTTTTTCGGCCTTTTTCTTAAAATCGAACAAAAGAGAAAAAGACTTATCTTTCGTTACTTTTAAGTTTTTAGAGAAAGATACCTAAAAACTCTATCCTTATAAATTGCACCGCTGACTGACTATAAGGAGTTGTCAGGGCGATGGTTACTTATTTTATATTAAGCAACAGGAGCGAATGCTGGAACTTTCCATGAGAAAGCAGCACTCTTAATAGTGTTTTTTGCACTTATTTTTTGAGTATATTTTACGTGCACACTCAACACGCCTTGAATGTTTAAAAATTGACTTATTATCGAATCCAAAACATCCCCATAAACTATGCTCTTATTTTTTGCTTTGTTAACGTTCTTAGTTGCCTGTCTACATCCTTTCTTTTAAGATCTTCTCTTTTGTCGTACTTCTTCTTCCCCCTAACAACAGCCAACTCTAACTTTATAAAACTGCCTTTAGTATATAACTTAATTGGAATAACTGTCAAGCCCCTTTCTTGCTTTTTAGAAACTAGTGCATCTAGCTCTTTTTTTTTCAATAAAACCTTTCTTTCTCTTTCTGGATCATATTCGTCCCTTTTACCAGCTGGCTTATACAGTGGAATATATGTTTTTAACAGATAGGCCTCATGATTGTTTTTATCATTAACCCTGAAAGAAACATACGAGGCTTTTAAGTTTGCCTGACCGCTTTTAACTGACTTAACTTCATAGCCAAACAAAACAATCCCAGCCTCATATGTTTCTAGTATCTCATAATCAAATTTAGCTTTCTTGTTTATCGCTAGAATTTTCATTTTTTGTATTAACCTCTTTTAAGAACTTTAATAATTTCTGATTTAACATCATATCACCTAAATAAGCCCTATAGTGAGGGTTTTTGAGATTTTCAGTCACTTGATTGTTTCCCTCATACCTTTTTCCCAAACTTTCAATTTCTTTGTCTATATCTTTTTCTTCAATGCTAATATTTTCTAATTTTGCTATCTCTTTCAAAGCTAAAGCGCTTTTTACTCTTTTAACTGCGCCTGGGTAAAGATCTAATATTAATTCTTGCTGAGTCTTGTTAATACTTTTTAAGTAGTCATTAAAATTAGCTCCTTGAGAAACAATGCTTTGTTCAACCTCCTTTAACATTATTGAAGATTCATTTTTAATCAAAACATCCGGAATGTCAGAAAATTTAAAACCATCAATTATCTTATCTAACATTTCAACTTCTAACTTTTGATCTATTTCTTTTTCTTTCTGGGTTCTTAATGTTTTCTCTAAATTCTCTTTTAAATGATCCAAGCTATTAAACTGAAAAGCTTTGGCCAATTCATCATCAGCCTCTGGTATTTCCCTTTCATAAACTTCTTTTATTTTAATCTTAAAATCAACCATTTTACCTGCTAAATTTTTCCTCCAGTGATTCTCTGGATAAGGTAAACTAAATTCTTTTTCATCACCCTTTTTAAGGCCAATTAAATTTTTATCGAAACCTTCTACAAAATATTCTTTACCAATTAAAACAGTAACTTCTGGGTTTTGACCATCTTCAACTGGAACATTATCTATAGACAGGTTAACGCTAGCTATAGTCTTGTCTCCATCTTTTATTTCTTTATCTGATATCTTTTCTTTGGCTCTCATCTCGCGAAGATTTTCTATAGTTTTACCCATTTCATCTTCAACTGATTTTACTTCCTCTTTTTTTAAACCAAAGTCTTTATATTTACCGACAACAACCTCTGGTAAGGTATATACTTTAACTTTGTATTCAATAGGGTTTCCTGGGGCAAGTTTGGTAATATCTACTTCTGGTTGTCCGACAAGCTCTTTGTCTTTAACATTCTCCTCTAAAATTTTATATATACTCTTATTAATAGAAATTTTAACAGCCTCTTCCATTATAACTGTTTCGCCAACCTTCTGTTTTAACACTTCAAAAGGAACCTTTCCAGGTCTAAACCCCTCTATTTTAACCTCTTTTGAAATATTTTCTGCGGCCTTATTCATTAAGTCCTTAATTTCTTCAGACTCTAACTCAATTGTTAGTTCTATTTGTCCTTTTTCTAGATCTTTTCTCTCTACTTTCATAGTTTATCTAAATTTAATTATTAAAATATCTTTGAATTGGTGGAGCTATTTCTTTTTTTCTAGAAGAAACACCCTCTAAAAAGAAAAATTCTTTTCCCTCCTTCTCAACTTCAAATACCTTGGAAATAATTTCCTCCTCATCTTTATCTGTTGGATAGAAATATGTGCTTTGCTCTATCATGTCAACAACACCAAAGAATAAAGCTGTTAAACCCTTATCTTTTTTTATCTCTTTCATCGTCTTTATTATATCGCCCTCATTCTCTTTAAAGTATGCCAAGGAACAAGTTTCAGCTACGCCTATACCAATAATCTTATTGTCAAAATCATAAAGCTTTAAATCTGAGCAAATAACATCATTCATGCTTTTACCAGAAAAATCTGACTTAGCTTCAAACATGTTTTTAGACAGTTCTTCTGTATTAATGCCAGACATTAAAGATAACTCTTGATAAAAAGATCTATCCTCGTCTGTGCAGGTGGGTGATTTTAAATCAAGTGTGTCAGAGATAACACCAGCCAACAAAAGACCAGCTTCTTTTTTATCTGGTACCATGCCAGACTCTTTCATCATTTTATAGACCAAGCTTGAAGTACTGCCAATTGGCTCTATTCTGAAAAATATTGGTAAATCTGTTTTAATGCCTGATAGTAGGTGGTGATCTAAAACTCCATAAACATTTTCTGGCTTAGCTACGCTCTGAAGAAGGTCATTATGATCAACTAGAAAAATATTTCTATCACCAACCTCATTTTCATTTATCATTTCTGGTAATTTTTCTTCAAAAAAAGAAAATATATATTCTGTCTCTCTGTTGGCTTCTCCAGCTATTTTAGCAACCGACTCAATACCCTTTTTGTTTAAATACCTAGACATCATTAAGGCTGAAACAGCTGAATCACTATCTGGATTTTTGTGCCCAACTACAATTATCATAAATTTTTAAAATTATTTTTTAGTAGTCTTCTTTTTTGTTTCTTTTTTTTCTTTTTTCTCTTCAACAACAACCTCTTCATCTTCAACAACAACCTCTTCTGTGTTACCAACTTCATATGGAATTATATCAATTTTCCAGCCAGTCAATTTTGCTGCTAATCTAGCATTTTGTCCGGCCTTACCAATAGCAAGAGAAAGTTTTTCTGGCTCAACTTTTACAATTGCCCTTCTTGTTTTTTCATCAACTACTATATTAATAGCCTTAGCTGGGGCTAATGCATTTTCTATGTATCTAGTAGGTTCTTCGCTAAATTCAACTATATCAATTTTTTCTCCCCCCAATTCATTGATGATTGTTTGTATTCTAACACCTCTTTGACCAACACAAGAACCAACTGGGTCAATATTCTCAGAGTCTGTATATATAGAGACCTTTGATCTAGAGCCAGCTTCTCTAGCAATACTCTTGATTTCAATTAGCCCATTAGCTAACTCAGGAATTTCTGTCATGAAAATTTGTCTAACAATCTCTTCTGATTTTCTTGATAATATAATTTCAGCTCCTCTAATACCAGATCTAACCTCTTTAATATACACCTTAATTCTAGAACCTATAGTGTAATTTTCATTAGGAATCTGTTCGTCCATAGGTAAAATACCAATAGCCTTGTCAAGATCAACAAAAACTAAACGACCCTCAATTCTTTGAATAATACCAGTGACAACACCGCCTTCTTGATCTTTAAACTCGTTGAAGACTGTTTCTTTTTCTATTTCTCTTATCTTTTGAACTATAACTTGTTTAGCTGTTTGAGCTGCCATTCTACCGTAACCCTCCGGAACCTCTAAGTCAAAAACTATTTCTTCACCAATTTTAGCATCTTTTTTAACTAATAGGGCGTCTTTTAATTGAATTTCTGTCTTAGGGTTAAACTTTTTTTCCTCTTCTTTTGCTTCCTCTTCTGTGTTTTCAATTCTTTTTTCAAACTTTCTTTCCTTTCTTTCTTTTTCCATTTTCTCCCCCTCTTCTTTTTCTCTTTCCATTTCCAATATTTCTTCTTCTGATAAATCCTCTACTACTGTCTTTATATCATAAATCTTTGAACCGCCTGTTTCAGGGTTAAAATCAACTTTAATGTTTTGCAACTTATTTCCATAATCCTTTCTGTATGCAGCAGCTAAGGCTGATTCAATGGCTGAGATAACCAAATCATAATCTATTTTTTTCTCATCACAAACTTGCTTTATAGCGCTAATTAATTCTGACATATTTTTTTCTTAATATTTAAAATTAAAGCTAATTGTATTATCAATTAGCTTTATATGTTTATTATAGCAAATATAACGGAAAAGGCAAGAGATTTAAAGCCAAAGACCAAAACCAACTTTATACATCTCCCTGAGAATGAAAGAGGTGATTGACCAGGCTACCAAAATTATAATCAATCCAATAACTGCACTGGTTAAAGTTTTCTTAGCCTTGCTTACCTGTTCCTCATTTCCAGCTGCTGTCATCCATTTAAACCCAGCAAATATAATTAAAACAACCGTTACGATACCAAGAAGTGTTAATATTACATTTATAATAGCAACGATTCTAATCCTTATGTCTGTTGGACTGTCTTTTGTTTCGCCGAAGCTGTCAGCTACACCTCCATCTATAAATTCTTGTTGGTCCCATAAACTAGCATTTGAGACTTGTGGAGCGGCAATAATAAAAAAAGAGAAAGCAACAATTGGCAAAATAACTGAAAAAATAATCT
>JBAYSI010000038.1:0-6979 GCA_041676225.1 Patescibacteria group bacterium
AACAACAAAACAAAACGAAAAATTTCGCTTTGTTTTATTATATTAAAAGATAAAATTTTTGTCAATAATAAAAACTTTACTAGAACAAAAAAATAATATAATATAAAAAATATAAAATATAAAAAATATGATAATATCAATAAGCGGTTTTCATGGCTCTGGAAAGAGCACGATAGCAAAAAAATTAGCAGAGAAGCTCTCTTGGCCGCGTTATTATATGGGCGGACTAAGAAGAGAGGCTGCTAAAAAAAGAGGCTTAACATTGGCAGAATATAACAAATTAGGAGAATATGACCCTGCGACAGATTTAGAGGTTGATGAGTTTCAAAAAAAATTAGGAGAAACACAAGATAATTTTATAATAGAAGGGAGAACATCTTGGCACTTTATTCCTCATTCACTTAAAATATATATTGATGTTAAAATAGAAGAGGGCGCTAAAAGAATTTTTAAAGAACTACAAAAAGAAAACGACAGAAACGAAGGCAAAGATTTAAAAACCATAGACGATGTTATAAACAGCCTAAAAGAAAGACATAAAAGCGATGTTTTAAGATATAAAAAATATTTCAATATAGATGTTCATGATAAAAAAAACTATGACTATATAATAGACACTACAGAACTAAGTATAGACGAGGTTTTTGAATCTGTTTTTTCTTTTGTTAATAATCAAATTAAAAAGGATATTGACAAAAATTAAATAAAAACATATTATATACCAAGAGCTTAAAAGTTCTATTTTGTTTATTATATAAAATTAGATATTAGTTAAATAAAAATATGGAAGAAGTAAAAGAAATGGAAAAAGAATTAGAACCTGGAATGACAATTAGGGTTTATCAAAAAATCAAAGAATTAAACACTAAGGGAGAAGAAAAGGAAAGAGTTCAATACTTTGAGGGTATTATTATTGCTAAAAAACATGGCAAAGAAAAAGGAGGCACAATAACCGTTAGAAAAGTTTCTGAAGGTGTTGGTGTTGAAAAAATATTTCCTTTAAACCTACCAACAATAACAAAAATTGAAGTTAAAAGAGAAGCAAAAGTAAGAAGAGCTAAACTTTATTTCTTAAAAAAAGAAACTTACAGAAAAAAGTTAAAAGAAAAGGTTGTAAAAAAATAAGTGTGCTTAGCCCTTTCGAGCGAGTGGTGGAACTGGTAGACACGCAAGCTTGAGGGGCTTGTGACCGTTTGGTCGTGGAAGTTCAAGTCTTCTCTCGCTCACAAAAACAAAATATGGACGCATAGCTCAGTTGGCTAGAGCACTTCGTTTACACCGAAGGGGTCCAAGGTTCGAGTCCTTGTGCGTCCACTTTACACAAAAAAACAGATATTAAATCTGTTTTTTTTGCTTTTAAAAGATTTATTAACAACTTATAAACAACTAATGAACAAAAAAATGATTGTTTTAATTGTTCAATTTTACTATAATAAGATTAATTTTTGAAATTAAAAAAACTTTATGAATAACGATCAAATTTGGCAAGCTGTCTTAGGTGAGCTAGAGATAGGAATCTCAAGAGCTAATTTTATAACCTGGTTCAAAAACACCTTTATTCACAAAATAGAAGATGATAAGGTTGTTGTTTCTGTTCCAAACGACTTTGCTAAAAGATGGTTAGAACAAAAATATTATAAATCAATTAAAGCTTCTTTAGAAAAAATAACAGAAAAAAAAATAACAGAAGTTTCTTATCAAATAAATCTACAAAAAACAGAAACTAAAAACGATCTAATAGAAAAAGAAACAAAAAAAGTAGAAAAAGAAGAAGTAAAACCAGCTGTTGGACAAATAAAAAATCTTAACTCCTCAGGATTAAACCCTAAATATTCTTTTAATAGTTTTATAGTGGGGAAGGCCAATGAGCTTGCATGCGCAGCTTGTCACGCAATAATGAAAAACCCAGGAAAATCATATAACCCTCTATTTGTTTACGGTGGTGTTGGGCTAGGTAAAACACACCTACTTCAAGCGGTGGGAAATGAGTTTATCAAAATGGGGAAAAGGGTTCTATATACTACCAGTGAACAATTCACCAATAACTATATCGACTCTATAAAAAGCGGGAAAGCAAAAGAGTTTAAAAACCTATACAGAAATGTTGACCTTTTACTAGTTGACGATGTTCAGTTTATGGGAGGCAAAGATGGAACCCAAGAAGAGTTTTTTCATACATTTAATGAACTTCAACAGGGAGACAAGCAGGTGATACTTTCATCAGACAGGGCTCCTAAGGCTATACCTGCCATAGAGAAGAGACTTATATCCAGGTTTGAGTCTGGTATGGTAGCAGACGTTGGAAAACCAGACATAGAAACAAAAATAGCTATATTAGAAAAAAAAGCTAAAGAAAAAAACTATATATTGGAAGAAGATATTTTAAAATACATATCAAATAGTATACAAAACAATATAAGGGAGCTGGAAGGAGCCCTGAATAAGGTTATAGCTTATCACGAATTTCACAACATCAAACCAAGTATTAAAACAGTTAAAAATGTTTTAAATGATTTAACAAACAACAACCAAATAAAACCAATAATACCAAAAGATATAATAGAAACAGTTTGTCAGTTTTATAATATAAATGGTAAAGACTTGTTGGGCGCTAAAAGAAAAAAAGAATTAGTTCTTCCTAGGCAAATTTCTATGTTCTTAATGAGAGAAGAGCTAAAAACATCTTACCCAACAATAGGAGAAGAGCTTGGAGGAAGGGACCATACAACAGCAATACACTCTTTTAATAAAATTAACAAAGAGAAAGAAGAAAACGAAAAATTAAACCAAGACATTATATCAATAAAACAATTATTGTACGGATCTTTTTAAATGTTAATAAAAAGTTTAAAAACTGTTCTTACTTAATAAAAAAATGTTAATAAAAAAAATTTAGTTGTTTATAATTTTTTATAAAGTGTTTATAACTTTTTAAATCTAAAAATTATAAACACAATTAACACACAAATTCAGAAAAAGAACACAGACATATAAACAGGTAAAAATTAAAAAAACACCAAAGAAAATTAAAAAAACAAACCAAAAACAAAGTTATTAACACCCCTTATTACTATTATTAATTTATAATATTAAAATATTAAAAAAATAAAGAATATGAAATTTACAAGTTTAAAAGAAAATCTAAAGCAAGGACTTTCAATTGTTGGACACCTAACAACAAAAAATATAAATCTACCAATTCTAAATAATATTTTATTTAAAGTAAAAAAAGAAGGAATAGAATTAATTTCAACCAATCTAGAAATTAGTATTAGTCATTTTCTAAGATCTAAAATTGAAAGCGAGGGTGAATTTATAGTTGACTCAAAAATTATAAGTGAATATATAAACCTACTACCAGACGATAAAATAGATTTTGAAGTTTTAAATGACTCTCTGGTGGTTAGTTGTAAAAATCATAAAACAAAAATAAATACACAAGAGTCAAAAGATTTTCCAATAATACCAAAAGTTAAAAGTGAGAATAAATTTATAGTTGATGTTCTTGACTTAAAAAAGGGATTAAGTTCTGTTATTTTTTCTGTTTCAAATAATGAAAACAGGATTGAAATATCTGGTGTTTTGTTTTCTTTTTTAAATAAAAAATTAACAATAGTTGGTACTGATAGTTATCGTTTAGCTGAGAGAGTTGTTGATTTTAATGGAGATCAAGTTGACGAAGTGAAAAATATTATTATTCCTTCAAAAACAATACAAGAGGTTGTGAGGATTTTAAATAATTTTAAAGAAGATGAAAGTTTAGATGATTTAAAGAATATAGAAATATATACAAACGAAAATCAAATTTCATTTGTTTTTGGTTCTACGGTTTTAATATCTAGATTAATTTTAGGAAACTACCCAGACTACAAACAGATAATACCAGAAAAAGAAAAAATAAGTCTTAAAATTAATAAAGCAGAAATAACAAAAGCTTTAAAGGTTGCTGGTATTTTTTCTAAAACCGGAATTAATGATGTTGGTATTTCGGTTAAAGATAAAAAGGTTTCAGTTTTTTCAAGTTCATCTAATGTTGGCGAAAATTCTATAAATGTTAATTCGGACACATTGGGTGGTGATGTTGAAATTTTTGTTAATTATAAGTATGTCTTGGAGGGTTTAAATAACATCTCTAGCGAGAGCGTTTCTCTTATTTTTAATGACAACAACTCTCCCTGTAAAATATATTCAGAAGACGAACCTAATTTTTTATACATTGTAATGCCAATAAGACAATAAATAGATTGAAGATTTTATTTATTTTTATTATAATTAAAACATTAATATTAATTTATCAAAAAAATGAAAAAAGAAATTAAAATTAGCACAGAGTGTTTTTCTATGGTTCTTGGTTTTGTTTTGGGTTTTTTAATTGCTTTTTCTGTTTGTTGGTTTACTGTTGTTTATATTATTAAAGTAGCGCTGTTTGGTTAAATTGGTCTAGGGCTTGTAGCTCAGTTGGTTAGAGCGCTTGCATGGCATGCAAGAGGTCATGGGTTCGAATCCCATTAAGTCCACAATATTTTTTTTAAAAAAATGAAAAATAACAATAAATTTCATCTAGTTTCAGTTGACATGGGATACGGACACCAAAGAGCCGCTTATCCTTTTTTAGATTCTTGTGAGGGTTGTTTAATAACAGCTAATAATTATTTAGAGGCTAGTAAAGAGGAGAAAAGTATATGGGAAAAAGATAAAAAAAATTATGAAATAATTTCTAGATTTAAAAAAATACCAGTAATAGGTGAGGCTGTTTTTTCTTTTATGGATTATTTCCAAAAAATAGAATCTTTTTATCCCAGAAGAGATTTATCTAAAAACAGCTTGCAACAATTATATTTTTTTAAAAAAGTAAAAAGAGGTTTGGGTAAAAATTTAATAACAAAATTAAATAAAAATCCTTTGCCAATTTTAACAACATTTTTTTCAGTTGTTTATTCTGCTGAACACTACAATTATAAAGGTAAAGTTTATTGTATTATTTGTGATGCTGACGCTTCTAGATCTTGGGCGCCTATTATCCCAGAAAAAAGCAATACAATATATTTAGCACCAAACAAAAGAGTTAAAGAAAGATTAATTTTGTATGGCGTAAAAAAAGATAATATATATTTAACTGGATTTCCACTTCCAAAAGAAAACATTGGAAATGATCAAAAAATATTAAAAGAAGATTTAAAAAGAAGGCTAGCATCTTTAGATCCTAATTTTTATTATATTAAGAAATATAAAAAATTAATAGAAAGCTATCTTTGTCCTCAAGAAGAAATTAAAAAAAACAAAGAACCTTTTAACTTAACTTTCGCCGTTGGTGGTGCTGGAGCACAAAAAGAAATTGGGATTACTATAGCTAGGAGGTTGAAGGATAAAATAAAAAACAAAGAGGTTAAATTAAACCTAATAGCGGGGTCAAGAAGGGATGTTTTTGACTATTTTAACAAGGAGTTGAAAAAACTTTTTCTATTTAAGGATAATTTTGTTAATGTTGTTTATAATCCGGACAAGATTGAATACTTCAAGGAATTTAATTTAATTCTTAGAGATACTGATATTTTATGGACAAAACCCTCAGAGTTAAGTTTTTATGCTGGTCTTGGTATACCAATTATTATGTCGCAAACAATTGGCTCTCAGGAAGATTATAATCGAAGATGGTTACTTGGTATAGGGGCCGGTGTTGATAGTAAGAACCCAGAGAACGTTGATGAGTGGCTTTTTGACTTCATAGACTCAGGTTGGTTGGCTGAAGCTGCTATGAATGGCTTTTTAAATGCTCCACAAGAAGGCACTTATAATATTGAGAGTATAATTTTAGATAATAAGATAAAAGAAATAGACGAAACTAGAATAATGTAATTTTTTAAAAATGGACTACATATTTTTTGCTATTATAGCTTACTTTCTTTTAGCTTTTGTTAATTTGGGAGATAAGCTTATTGTTGATAGAGTTTTGAAAAATAGCAGAGTCTATGTTTTTTTTGTTTGTTTTTTGGGTTTGTTAACATTTTTATTAGCTCCATGGTTTTTAAGTTGGCCAGGATTAACTTTGTTTTTGTTTAATATTTTTATTGGCTTTCTGTTTGCCGCAGCTATTTGGCTTTTTTTTGAAGCATTAAAAGAGAGCGAAGTTTTAAGGGTTTCTGTTTTTGTTGGATCTATTATTCCAATTTTTTCAGTTATTATCTCAATATTTTTTTTAAAAGAAGAATTCGCATTTAGACAGCTTTTTGGTTTTTTGTTTTTAATTTTTGGCATGTTTTTAATATCTACAATTGTTGAGCCTCAAAAAAACAATAGCAGTAAAAAGTGGATAATTCTGGGAATACTTTCTGCATTGTTTTATTCCTTGTTCTTTGTAACAAGTAAAATAGCTTATAGTGAACAGCCCTTTTTTAGTGCTTTTATTTGGACCCGCCTCGGAGCTTTTGTTTTTGTTTTGTTTTTTTTGCTTAACAAGGAGTTTAGGATAGATATTTTTAGCAAAAACAGTAATAGCGGAGTTGTTGGTAAAAATAAAAAGAAAGGTTTTTTTATTGTTTTTAATCAAGGAGTTGGGTCTGTGGCCTTTATCATTCAAAACTATGCAATATCTTTGGGGTCTGTGGCTGTTGTCAACGCACTACAAGGAATTCAATATGTATTTTTGTTTATAATTAGCTTTGTTGCCTCATTGTTTGTTCCGGGCCTGATAAGAGACGATTTTTCTTTTATTTCAGTTTTTAAAAAAATACTTTCAATTATACTTGTTTTTGTTGGTTTATATTTATTAGCTTTTTAATTTTTATATGAAAAAATTTTTAATATACTTGATAATTATTTTAGCCTTTGTTCTTTACGTTTTAAAAGTTCCTAATTATTATCCAGAAAACATTCAAGATAGTTTTCCTGATAATTTTTTTGGCATAACCTACTCTAAGAAATATGCAGAAAAATTAGGACTTGATTGGAAAGAGGCGTATATTGATATTCTTGAAGAACT
>JBAYSI010000039.1:0-6818 GCA_041676225.1 Patescibacteria group bacterium
AAAAAATAAGCATTATAAGAATTAAATAGTTTTCTTTTAATTTTTGAATATTAGTTTAGATTCTGTTTATAATAGTGAAACAAAAAGATATTCATATCTGATATTACGAGTCGGTTTGAGAAACCAGAATCGTTTTGGCTAAATACTTTGACAACTATAATAATTACTGTTTGCATCAATTGCTTAAACATAAAACGTCCGTTGAAGTATACTTTGGGCACAATATGGACACAATCGTAAAAAAACTCCCAGACAGAGTATTTACTAGTGAGGGAAAAGAATCATAAAACCCCTATAAATAAGTCAAAAAAAACAGACTTTCGTCTGTTCTTCTAATTTGTGGACCTTAAGGGACTCGAACCCTTGACCCCCTGCTTGCAAAGCAGGTGCTCTAGCCAACTGAGCTAAAGGCCCTGTATTTATAGAAATATAATAATTTATTATAAACTATAAGTCAAGAGCTTATATTTGAGTTCTCATCAGAGGAGAAAGAATGAACCCTAGGAAGCCATCCATTAAACCAGTCATTAATAATAGTCCCAGAAAAACAAATATAATACCAACCAATTTATAGCCCAATCTTGTTCCCCCTTCTGATCCTAAATTTCTTTCAAACCAATTAATTCTACCAAAATTTTTTAATAGCCATTCAGTGTATATAACCATTAAAGAACCTATTCCAATTAAAAACAAACCTACAAGTATTCCCATATTTTTTTATAATTATTGTATATAATTTAAAGGATTTTGTTTTACCCCGTTTAATATTACTTCAAAGTGAATATGAGGTCCAGTTGACCAACCAGTTGAACCCATATCAGCTACAATGTCACCCCTGCTAACAACATCACCAGCTTTAACGTGTAATTTTGATGCGTGAGCATAAAGAGTTTTTAGTCCACCTCCATGATTAATAACAACATTATATCCATAGCCATTATTCCAACCAGATCTTTCGACTGTTCCACTTTCAGAGGCGTAAAGAGGTGTTCCTGTTTTATTGGCTATATCTAAACCTTGATGACTCCAAGAATAATATTGAGTTATACGATGACCAACTGTTGGCCATAATAATTTTCCCCCACTATAATTAGTTGTTGGGGTTGTTTTAATAGAACTAGCTATTGTTGTTCCTGTATAGGCGGGAGTACTGGCAACTGCTGCCACTATTTTCTTACCTCCTGGTATAAATATTTTTTGACCAAGCTTTAAAACCTCTTCTGGATCAAGATTGTTGGCATTTAATATTTTTTCTGATGATATGTCATATTTTTTACTTACTCCACTTATAGTTTCGTTTCTAGCGATCGTATGCATTAAACCAGTTTCAGGAAGTATTTTTAAAGTATTGCCTGGCTTTATCAAAGATCTGGCAGTTAAATTATTTTCCCAAAGTATAGTATTTACACTTATACCAAAATCTTGAGCTATACTACTTATGGTGTCTCCGTTTTGAATTATGTATTCTGTTATTTCTTTTCTTGCGTCTTTAGCTCTTTCAGTTGATGCTATACCTGGACTGCTTAAGTTTTGAGATGATGGAAGAATAATTTTATCTTCAGCAGAAAGAGAAACCTTTTGAACATTTTTTAGAGAGCCAGCTGTTTCTATGTATTTTAAATCTGGAGAAGGAGAAGAGTTTTCCTGATAAGCCCTTTCTATTATTAATTCTTCAGGTTCAAGGCTTTGAAAGTCACTAACTATTGTTTGAGCTAAAACTGTTTTGTGAATTTTACCCAAAAATATGTCTTTTTTATTATTCTCATTAACCATTATTAAGGTAAGAAACATGATAAGAGCTAATATTGGGTAGTTTCTTTTTATTATATACAGTTTCGACTTATTTCTTTTATTTATTTCTTTTATTTTTTTATAAATTAATATATACTTATAGTATAGATTAATAATTAATCTAAAAAAAAGAAAAGACAAAACAGCCTTTAATGGTTTGTAAATGATATATACAACAATAAAAACCAGTATATTTTTAACAAAAAACAAGGTTTTTATAGTTAATAGCAATAATTCTACTAAAAATTTCTTAATTCTGACTTTAATCATATAAATATTGTAAAATAGTAGCATTTTACAGATTTTTAGTCAATTTAAAACAATATGAAGAGGCCAATCACTTTAATCATAATGGACGGGTATGGTATAAGTAAAAAGACTGAGGGTAACGCAATAATTTTAGCCAAGAAGCCAAACCTAGATAATTATTTTAAAAATTTTCCTAACACCACACTAGGGGCTAGTGGTCCAAGTGTTGGTCTTTTGGCGGGGCAAATGGGCAACTCTGAGGTTGGTCATTTGAACATTGGAGCTGGAAGAATAATAAAGCAAAGTTCTCTAAGAATAACGGACGATATCAACAGTGGTGAATTTTTTAAAAACAAAGAACTGTTAAATGTTATTAATTATTGTAAGAAGAATAATAAAGACTTGCATTTATTGGGACTTCTATCTGACGGAGCTGTCCATAGCCTGGACGATCATCTTTACGCCCTATTGTTATTAGCTAAAAAGAATAATCTTAAAAAGGTATATATACACTGCGTCTTAGATGGTAGAGATGCTCTTCCAAGAAGTGCCAAGAAATATCTAGATGTTTTGAATAGAAAAATACAGGAAATTGGTGTTGGCAAAATAGCCACCATAGTTGGAAGATATTATGTAATGGATAGAGACGGAGTTTGGAATAGAACAGAAAAAGCTTACAATGCCTTAATTTTTTCTGAAGGGCAAAAATATGAAAACTATAAAGAGGCTTTAAGTGATTCATATAAGAAGGGAGTGTCTGATGAATTTTTTGAGCCAAGTATTATAATTGAGAAAAGGAGGCCAATAGCCAATATTAAAAAAAATGATGCTTTAATACTTTTTAACTTCAGAGGTGATAGAGCTAGACAAATTTGCAGATCTTTTATTTCTGATGATAAAGACTTTACTGAGTTTAAAAGAAAGAATGGTTATTTTAATTTTAAAATAGTTTCGCTTACTGAGTATGACAGGAACTTTAAGAAGATAAAGGTTGCCTATAAGCCTATAAAGATAAAAAATACATTCGGAGAATTCGTCAGCTCTAAGGGTTATAAGCAAATAAGAATTGCGGAGACAACTAAATATGCCCACGTAACCTTCTTTTTTAATGGAGGCATAGAAAAACCATACAAGAACGAAGACAGAAAGCTTGTTCCATCTCCCTTGGTTGCCACTTTTGATTTAAAACCAGAGATGAGTGCAGATGAAATAGCAGAAAATACTGTTAAAGCCATAAAATCAAATAAATATGATTTTATAATTTTAAATTATGCTAATGGCGACATGGTTGGTCATTCTTCAAGGATGAAGCCGACTATAAAAGCTATAGAAACGGTTGATCGTTGTGTCGGTAGGGTCGTGGAAGAAACTTTAGACAAGGGAGGTGTTGCTCTTATAACGGCTGATCATGGAAACGCGGAACAACTAATAGACTATAAGACTGGTAAAGAGATGACAGCTCATACAATTAACCCTGTTCCTTTAATTATTGCTGGGTTGGATTACCCAGTTAAACTTGTTAAAGGTGTCTTGGCTGATATAGTGCCAACAATTCTAGATATAGCTAACATAAAAAAACCAAAAGAAATGTCAGGCAAGTCTTTAATTATTAAAAAATAATAAATATGGAAAAAATAATAAATCTGAACGAGGGAGTTTTAAAGGCTTTAAAATTTTTATCTGATCAGAAGTTGCCAAAACTAAATTTAGAAAAATTAAAATTTCCACTAGTTGTTGGTAGTGGAAATGCATATAACACTGCTCAGATTATATTTTCTAATCAAAAAGCAGTTATAGCTAGTGAGAGTAATTTTAAAGAGGTTATTGAGAGTTATAAAGATTTTATAAAAAAAGGAATAATAAAAGAGGTTGTAGTTATTTCTGCTTCAGGAGAAAAAGATTCTGTTTGGGAAATAGAGTTAGCTAAAAAATACAAACTAAAAACAATACTATTAACTTGTAGTAAAGATTCTAGCGCCAGCAAAATAGCTGATGAGGTATATGTTTTTCCTAAAATAGCTGAGCCATATACGTATAATATCTCAACATACCTAGGAATGATATTAGCCTATACAAAAGAAAAGCCAGAAAACATCCTTAGTCATATTAAAAAGATTAAATTTTTTAATAATTTTAATAAGTTTAAATCATATTCTTTTGTCTTGCCAGACGAATTTACCTTTATCACCCAGATGCTTGATATTAAAAAAAGTGAACTTTTTGGCCCTTTGTTATCAGTAAGAGCTTTTAGTTTCGGTGAGGCTCGTCATGCTAAGTTTGTTATTAGAGATAAGAATGAGTTAGTTATAACACTAGGCAAAGAAAAAAATAAATACTTCGGCGAGGAAAAAAGTCGTTGGCAGGTATCCTTGCCAAACAAAGCTAGTTTTGCTACTATAATGGCCTTAACTTATTATATTGTAGGAAAAATTCAAGAGTCAAAGCCACAATATTTTAAAAAACACATTCAAAACTATTGCCATGATTACGGGCCAAAGGCTTACGGTAAAAAAGGGAAGTTTAATATTATTGGTTAATAATTAATTTAAATAAAAAATATGTCAGGACATTCAAAATGGGCGACAATTAAAAGAGCTAAGGCAGTTACCGACGCCAAGAGAGGAGCTATCTTCACTAGGTTAGGAAACGCAATAACTATAGCTGCCAGGGAAAAGGGCGGTGATCTTGAGGCTAACCCTTCTCTTAGGATGGCAGTAGACAAGGCCAAGAGTATTAATATGCCAAAAGACAATATTGAAAGAGCTATAAAGAGAGGGACCGGTGAATTAGCTGGAGATATTGTGGAAGAGTTATATTACGAAGGTGTTTTACCAAACAATGTTCAAATAGTTATTAAGTGTTTAACTGATAATAAAAATAGAAGCGCTGCAACGGTTAGGCATGCTCTTTCTAAATTTGGTGGAAGCTTAGGATCGGTTATGTGGAATTTTGAGCAAAAAGGACTTATTCTTTTATCAATAGATAAAGTAAAAGAAAAAAATATAAACATTGAAGAATTGGAGCTAGAAATGATAGAGGTCGATATAGAAGATTTTAAAATTGATGATGAAAGCTTGACTATTGTGACAAAGGTGGAAAATTTGCAAAAAACAAAAAAAATTCTTGAAGACAAAGAATTGGAAATTGAATCAGCCGAAATAGAATATGTAGCCAAGGATAAAAACGAGTTATCCGAGGAAGAATTAAATAAATTAAAAAATTTTCTTGACATCTTAGATGAAAACGAGGACGTTAATTCCTTTTATTTGAATGTAGATTTTTAAAATAAAAAAGTTATCCACAGTTGTTTCTTAATTTGTGATCTAAATTTTAGTACTTACGCAACAAGCCCTTATTTTTAGGGCTTGTTGTTTATATTTGGCCTCTTTATTTTTTTCTGTTATAATTGAATCAACAACATATAGTGGTTACAAGATAATTCAATACACTATATATAGTATTTATAAAAAACAATATGAAATGCCCAGTTTGTCACTTTGAAGATACTAAAGTTATAGATTCTAGAGTTTCTAGCGATGGGTTTTTGATAAGAAGAAGAAGAAGTTGTCTAAAATGTGACTTTAGATTTTCGACTCACGAAGAAATGGAAATCTTAGATTTAACCGTAACTAAAAGAGATGGACGTAGGGAGAGTTATAATAGAGATAAAATTATATCCGGCTTAAAGAAAGCTCTAGAGAAGAGAGATGTCAGCGAAGAAGACTTTAAAAAGTTAGTTTATAGAATAGAAAGAGACTTGCAGGTTGTAAACAAAGATGAAATAAATTCTAAGGACGTCGGAGATATTGTAATGAAGAATTTAAAGAAGGTAGACAAGATAGCATATATAAGATATGCCTCAGTTTGTCAGTC
This sequence comes from Patescibacteria group bacterium, assembly GCA_041676225.1. Lineage (GTDB taxonomy): Bacteria > Patescibacteriota > Patescibacteriia > Patescibacteriales > UBA12465. The sequence continues at coordinate 5,914 of JBAYSI010000039.1, forward strand.
TTTTGAGGGGTTGGAAGAGTTTAGTGATGAGCTCGAAAAATTATTAAAAAAAAGAAAATAATAATAAATAATTTATTTTAAAAAGTTTTACTAACAGGAATTTTCTAAAATAAATTATCTAAAACTATGTCCCAAAAAAATATAAGTCAAATTCGCAAAAGGTCAGGAGAAATCGTTGACTTTGACAGAGATAAGATTGAATTAGCTATTTCGAAGGCCATGCAAGAAGCTGGAGAAGAAAAGCCAGAGCTAGTTAATTCTGTAGCCGACAAAGTTATAGATAAGATTTCTAAGAAGTTTCATGCTAATACCATACCAGCTGTTGAAGAAGTTCAAGATATGGTAGAGGAAACTTTAATAGAAGAAAAACTGATCAAAACAGCCAAAGCTTATATTTTATACAGGGATCAAAGAAGACAGGTTAGAGAAATTAACAATAATAACGAAGAGAAGTTGATGGAGGATTATTTGGGGAGAGCAGATTGGAGACTAAAAGAAAATAGCAATATGAGCTTTTCGGTCCAGGGATTAAATAATTATATTGCTTCAGCTATTTCAGCAAAATATTGGTTAAACAAGCTATACCCAGAAAATATCAGAAAAGCTCATATAGAGGGTGATTTCCATATTCACGATTTAGGCTTATTAGCCCCCTATTGTTGTGGTTGGGATTTAAAAGATTTGTTAATTAAAGGCTTTACTGGCGTTAACACTAAAATCCAAAGTAAACCACCAAAACACTTTAGAAGTGCTTTGGGTCAAATAGTCAATTTCTTTTATACCATGCAAGGAGAAGCTGCTGGAGCTCAAGCTTTTGCTAACTTTGATACATATTTAGCTCCATTTATAAAATATGATGATCTTTCATATAAAGAAGTTAAACAAGCTCTTCAAGAGTTTGTGTT
>JBAYSI010000040.1:0-6301 GCA_041676225.1 Patescibacteria group bacterium
ATCCTAGAGCTAGAAGAGCTTCTATGTCATCTCCAATAGAAGAACTTGCGCTATTTAAATCATAGGAACCTCTTTTAAGTAGCTTATCTTTTAACTCTAATACAAGCCTTTCAGCTGTTTTTTTCCCTATACCAGAAACTTTAACTAATAAGGCTGAGTCTCCTTTAACTATAGATTCTTTAATATCACTAATCTTAGAAATAGACAAAACCCCTAAAGCTGATTTTGGTCCAACACCAGAGACAGAAAGCAATATTTCAAATAGATCTAACTCCTCCAAGGATTTAAAACCATATAAATCAGAGGAGTCTTCTTTTATGTTTTGGTATGTATATATTTCTAATTCACCACCTCGACTTAATGTATTGTATAGAGAGTCGCCAATATAAACTTTATAGCCAATATTATTAACCAACAAAATTATACTGCCATTCATCTTCTCTAAAATTTGTCCCCTTAAAAAACTAATCATATTTTTTATAATTACTTAACCAATCTTCTAAGAACAGATAGCTCCGGGATATAAAAATCACTTTTTACAGTCAGAACAACTTCTTGTCCTCCACCACCACCATGAGCTTCACTTATTTGATCACCAGACTTCGGATCAATTATTTTATTTACTTTAATTTTTACTATTTCATAATCTGGCAAAACAATTTCCACCTTATCTCCTTCTTTTATAGTATTGTGAACTTTAATTTTTAAATTGTTTATATATTTGCCATTTTCATCCATAAAGACATTGTCTAAAACTTGGCCACAAAATTCCCAATTAGAAACTGTGTGAGAATTTTCTGTGTTTTGCTCGGCTTTAGCTCCCAACAAGAAACCGTCAGTATATCCCCTGTTTGTTATTTTCTCTTTTAATTCTTTATATAAATAACTAATCTTTTTAGGCTCTTTTATAGCTCTTTTATAAATAGCTATAATATTAGCTAAATAATAAACACTTTTGGCTCTACCTTCAATCTTGAAGCTGGTGATTCCCGCCTTAATCAAATCTTGTACGCTACGAACAAGACATAAGTCTTTAGAGTTTAATAGATAAGAGCCATGTTTTTCAGCAACTAACTCCAGTTCCTTGTCATGACCTTTTGGTTTTAAAAATACATCATACTCCCAGCGACAAGGTTGGACACAATCTCCTAAGTTAGCACTTCTATCAACAAAGTCTTTAGATAAAAAACAACGACCAGAATAGGACATACACATAGCCCCATGAATAAAATATTCTAATTCCATTTTAGGGCACTCTTTTTTTATTTCTTTAATCTCTTTTAAAGTAACCTCTCTTCCCAAAACAATCCTCTTAACGCCCTGCTTATACCAAAATTTAACCGCTTCATAATTAGTACAATTAGCCTGTGTAGATAAATGAATATCAATTTTCGGATAATACTTCTTAACCAAAGCTATAATTCCTGGGTCAGAAATAATCAAAGCATCAGGACCTATCTTTTTTAGCTCAGATAAATATTTTTTTATTTTATCTATATGAAAATTATGAGCAAAAATATTAATAGTTACATAAACCTTTTTCTTCTTTTCATGAATTATATCTACCGCCTCTTTTAATGTTTTTAAATTAAAATCATTAATTCTAACCCTTAAAGAGAAATCTGGAACACCAAGATAAACAGCGTCAGCGTCATAAGCTAAGGCTGTCTTAACTTTGGCCAGATTGCCACCAGGGGCTAATAATTCAACTTTGTTCTTTGTATTTTTCATATTGATAATATAACATATTTTTTTTTAAAAACCCAATTTGTAAAAATGCTTAAAATAATTTAAAATACTATATATGGAAGATACAAAAAAAGAAAAAAAAATAAAAGAAATATTTTTATCAGTTAGTGAAGCAGCTAAACTGGCTGGACTTGAAAGTAAGACAATAAGAAGAGCTATAAAGGCTAGAAAAGTTAAATATAAAGTTAATGATAATAGATACGCAATAAAATTCTCGTCATTTATTAATTTTTGCCACAGTTCAACAAAACTAAGAAATAAATTCTATAGCCAAGGAATAGGAAAATATTTAAAAGATTTTAACAAATGAAAAAAGAGCCTATAAAAGCTCTTTTTTCATTTTCTAATAATTCTTTCCTAGTATTATAGGATAGCATCTTTAGCAGCTTTTGCTACTCTAAATTTTACAACCTTTTTTGCAGGGATTTTAATTTGTTCCCCTGTGGCTGGATTTCTACCCATTCTAGCTTTGCGATCAATTTTTACTAATTTACCAAATCCAGGTAAAACAAATTGACCTTCTTTTTTGACTTCTTTGTAAGCCATTTCTGCTAACTTGTCCATCAAGCTAACAACATCTTTTTTACTTAAGCCTGTTTGTTCGGCTAAAGTAGTCATTAATTGAGCTTTTGTCATAATTTTTAATTAATTTTGAATAAGTTTTTAATCAAAATCAATTGTTAAAAATTAATTATATTTTAATAACTAATCGGAAAGAATTAATTATTATGCCTTTATTATAGCATTTTTTAAAAATAAGGCAACATTTTATTATCACTTGCTTTTTTTGTAAAAATATTGTATCATCATATCAGTTGTTTAACAGAAAAAAAGATAAAATGGGAACAGCAAAAAACAATGAGCAGATAGCTTTAGAAGTTGTCTGCAGAGAAGAGTCTTTGAGAATTTGGAGATTGAGCAGTGATCAAGCATCGGATAAAATGCACTTCAAAGATGAAGACTTAAATAATGTAGAAGGAAAAAAAGTTTTCGTAGTTTATCTCAATGGTTTATCAATCTTGCAACAGATAAACAAAACAGGAGGTCAAACTATAGACACTAAAAGAACTAAGAGAAATCTCGGTTTTAGGCAAAACTCCTTTTGGTTGCAAGAAGGAAACAAAGAAGTTGCTAAAACTAGGACAATCCCAGGTTACTACCTAATAAGGGTTACAGAGAGTTTGGAAACACCTCCAGGATGGAGAAAGGCTAAAATAAATGAGGCCTCAGAATTCTTACAAACATTATTAGAGATAACCGGGGAAAGACTTTTGCAAAGAGAAATGCACGTTGCAGAAACAAATTCTAGAAGAGGAATTGTTCTAGCAGTTGGGGCATTTCAAGAAGACAAAGGTTTAAAACTTTTTCTTGGTCCTAAAAAAAAATTGACGTACAAATACGTTAACATTCTCATCAGAGAGTCTTAAGTCAAGGCTCTTTTTTTTATTCCTCTAAAACATCCTTAAACTCTTTTTCATAAATACCTAAAACAGTATCTGTGATAGCAATAACTAAAGGACCAATGACAACACCCCAAAAACCAAACATTGATATTCCACCTATTATTGAAAATATTATAAATATTGGATTTAATTTAGACTTACCTTTTATGATATAAGCTCTAATAAGTTCATCAATATTACTTACAACCAACCAACACCAAATAATAACAAAAATTCCTTCCCACACTTGTCCTGAAAGTATTAAATATACAGAAACTGGAATATAAAAAATCGAAGAACCTAAGTAAGGTATAATAGAAAGAGCTGCCATAATAATAAAGACAAAAATAAATGGCCAGCCAATAACCAGAAAACCTAAAGCCCCTATAAAGCCCTGAGCTATGGCCGTTACAAAAATGGATATAAGTGTAACTCTGCTTACATTTTTGAATCTGCTAGCTATTTCATTATTATATTTAGATGGCAAAGGAGACCAGCCCTTAATTCTCTTAACCATATTCTCTCCATCAGCAAAAAAGAAAAACATAGTCAGAAGCATTATAACTAAAGAGATAATGAAGCCTGTAGCACCCTTAATTATATAAGTCGCTCCAGAAACCAAAAAATCACTAATATCTTTGGTTATATTTAAAAAAACTTCTTTTAAGTTTAAATCTTCCAACCCAATAATATCAAATCTCTCTAAAAGTCCTTCTTGCAAAACTTCTGTCTGTAAAACTATTTCATTAACCTTGTTAAATGCCATCGGAGCTCTATTGCCCGCATATATCACTAAATTAATAATCGGCAAAACAACCAATAGAAGAAGTGACAAACAAACAACAAAAGATGCTAAATATCTTTTATTAAATAAAAATTTCTTAACTTTTAAATAAGCCTTATAAAAAACAGAGGATAAAACAGCCGCTATTATAATCTCAATAAAAAATGGTTTAAACAAAATAAAAACCGCTATTACTGCTGAAAAAACTAATAACACTAAAAAAGATTTATAGTTTAAATACTTAGATCTAGAATTCATATTTTTGTTCATATTCTGGTATTATAAAATTTGTTTTTATTTTCTTAACTCCGTCCTCTTTTAATTTAATATTAGCCTCCTCTTCTCCATGAATAACAAAAATGTGTTTTGGCTTTGGATTTTTCATTTTTTTTAACCATGCTATCAAATCTTCGTGATCAGCATGGGCAGAATAAGAGTTTATTCTAGAAATTTTAGCCCTAACTGGAATATTAAGATTATCAATACTAACATTTTCATGCCCAGTCATAAGCTTTCTTCCCAGGGTGCCTTTAACTTGAAAGGCGACTAGAAGAACTTCGCTATTAGGATCATCTAGATTAAACTTTAAATGATGCTGTATTCTACCACCAACACACATACCTCCTCCGGCTAAAATAACCTTTGGTGGTTTTAGATTGTTTATTCTTTTTGACTGAGTTGAGGTTAATGTATACTCCATGCCAGGAAATTCAAAAAGTTCATCACCGGAAATAATTAATTTTATAGATTCTTTATCATATAAATATTGATATCTGTCATAAATTTCAGTTGCCCTAATCGCTAACGGACTATCAAGAAATATAGGAATGTGTGGTATTTTTTTATTCTCAGCTAAATGATTTAATTCATATAATATCTCTTGAACTTTTTCTAGAGCAAAAATTGGTATCATTAAAGTTCCATTATTATTAATACTTCTAATAATAGCCTCTCTTATCTCTTTTAAACCCTCTTCTCTTGATTCGTGATTCATTCCAGCGTAGGTAGACTCAATAAAAACAATATCAGCTCCATCAACAAATTCTAGGTCTCTAATAATTCTAGCCGGAGAATTTCCAAGATCTCCAGAGAAAACTAATTTCTTCTCGGATTTACCCTCTTTGACCCATATTTCAAAAAATGCTGAACCTAATATGTGCCCAGAGTTCTTTAATCTAATTTTAACATCTCCAGATATTCTAATCTCTTCATTGTAAGGTAAGTCTTTAAATAATCTAGAGACATTGTCGACATCCTCAAATGAGTAAAATGGCTCAGAGCCATGACTTAAAGCCTCTGATGCTATTATTTTAGCTGAATCAGAAAGCATTAATACTGACAAATCTCTAGTTGCAGCTGTGCAGTATATTTTACCTCTAAAACCATGCTTATATAACTTAGGGAGCCTACCACAATGATCTATATGGGCATGAGATAATAAAACAAAATCTATTTCAGCTGGATTAAAATCAAAATCATCAAAATTACGGTTTGAAACAAAAGACTCTCCCTGAAACATTCCACAATCAAGAAGAAATTTAGAGTTATTAGTCTCTATTAAAATACATGAGCCAGTAACTTCTCTGCAAGCTCCATGAAAAGATATTTTCATATTTGTTATGATTAATAACAAAAAAGAAGTCTTAAAACTTCTTTTATTTTGAACAACAAGACGAAGAACATGAACAACCCTTTTCTTTGGGTGAAGATGAATAAACATCTTTATCATCTATTAAGTCATTTTCAGCCCATTCATTAACCCAGTCCTCTATGTTGTAAACTTTATAACTACCATCAGACTTTGAAACAACCATATCCTTTAGGCCAGAATTGATTATTATTTTTTTACAAATAAAACAAGGGAAAGCATCAATAGCTTTAGGGTCTTTTCCTTTGTCTAATTTCTCAGAATAAAGATAAATAGTCCCTCCAAGCAAGCTAACACCTGCTCTAGCTGAATTTACTATGGCATTTTGTTCGGCGTGCACACTTCGACACATCTCATATCTCTGACCAGAAGGAATTGACAATTCATCCCTTAGACAGTTACCTCTCTCAAAGCAATCCTTGGTTTTACGAGGGGCTCCATTATACCCAGTAGAGATTATTTGATCATCTTTAACAATTATTGAACCGTGTGCCGCACGAAAACAAGTAGATCTTCTAGCGACCTCCTTTGTTATGTTCATGTAATAATCTATCTTTGATATTCTATTCATAAGCCTCTTATCTAAAATTAATTTTCAATTGAGTATCTAAATTACCATTCTTTTTCTTAGACTCTTTTGTATATTCAGAATATTTAATTATTTTCTTTTTTTCTTCA
>JBAYSI010000041.1:0-5645 GCA_041676225.1 Patescibacteria group bacterium
AGATACCAAGTTGATAATTCATCAATAAATTCAGTTATCGGACGCATTGCTTTATTTAAATTATATGAAAGCATTCCTTCTTCTACTTCCTTTATCAACTTATTCATCTTAATTAAAATCCAAGCATCTAAAACATTTTTACTTTCTTCGTATTTATTGAAATCCTCCTCTTTCAAATGTTCTTCGTACATTTGGTAGAAGTTGTATATATTGTTTACCAACATTATATTCTTTCTTAAAGACTCCTCAACACCTTTTTCTGAAAAACTTAAATTTTCAGCTAAAACAACCGGGGAAGAAAGAAGGTAAGCTCTAAGAGAATCAGCTCCATACTTACCAATAATTAACATTGGATCTGGATAATTCTTTAATTTTTTACTCATTTTCTTACCATCTTCGGCTAAAACAATACCATTGGCAATGACATTTTTAAAAGCTGGGACAGAATTTAAAGCACCAGAGATAATATGAAGATAATAGAACCAAGTTCTTGTTTGATCTATACCCTCAGCTATAAATTCAGCTGGGAAGTTAGATTCAAACTTGTCTTTATTTTCAAAAGGATAATGCAATTGAGCATAAGGCATAGAACCACTTTCAAACCAACAATCTAAAACATCAGGAACTCTTTTCATTTCTCCAGAGCACTCAGGGCATTTAAATGTTATTTCATCAACAATGTCTTTGTGAATATCAGTAATAGTTTCTCCACTCAACTCTTCTAACTCTTTAACACTTCCTATGACCTTCTTTTCTCCACAAGCACATTCCCAAACAGGGATAGCGCTAGCCCAAAATCTTTGTCTAGATATAGACCAATCACGGGCACCTTCTAGCCAATTACCAAAACGACCATCTTTTATATATGAAGGAGACCAATTTATATCCTTAGCTGACTTAAGTAATTGTTCTTTTATCTTAGTAACTGAAACAAACCAAGAACTAGTAGCATAATTAATTAAAGGGGTGTCACACCTCCAACAATGAGGATAGCTATGTTCGTATTTTTCCTTAAAGAAAAGAATCTTTTTTCCGGCCAGATATTTTATTATCTCAATATCTGTTGACATGTGATCATTTAACGGTTTCACATTTAACCCTTTAAAGTCTGAGACTTCTTCTTTGAATGATCCATCTATATTCACATGTTGAATTAAAGGAAGCTTATGTTCTTTGCTTAAATTCATATCATCTTGACCAAAAGCTGGAGCAATATGAACAACACCGACGCCATCTTCTGTCGTAACAAAATCTGCTGGATATATTTTCCAAGCATTTTCTATATTTACAATAGATGAATTATCTACATAATAATCAAAAAGAGGTTTGTAGCTCTTACCAATAATCTTATCGGCCTTAAATTCTTCAACTATTTCATATTCTTTATCTTTTAGAGTATCAACTAATCTTTCTTTAGCCAAAATATAATAACTACCGTCATGTAATATTTTTACATAATCAATATCAGACCCAACAGCTAAAGCAACATTGCCTATTAATGTCCAAGGAGTTGTGGTCCAAGCCAAAACAAAAGTATTTTCTTCGTCAATAATTTCAAATTTGGCTATACATGATAAATCTTTAATATCTTGATAACCCTCACTAACCTCAGATTGAGATAGGGTTGTCTCACAGCGAGGACAAACATGCATAGATCTATAGTCCTTATAGATAAGTCCCTTATCCCAAATAGATTTAAAAACCCACCAAACAGATTCCATATAGTCTAAATCCATTGTATGATAAGCATTTTTTTTATCAACAAAACGTCCAAGCTTATCAGATGTCTCGTACCACTGACCTGAATATTCTAGAACCTTAGAGCGACAAACACTATTAAACTTAGCTATCCCTATATTTTCAATATCTTTTTTAGTCTTAGTCCCCATTTCCTTTTCAACTATGTTCTCAATTGGCAATCCATGACAATCCCAACCCCACTTTCTTTCAACTCTATATCCTTTCATGGTAAAAAATCTTGGGATAACATCCTTAATAATTTGACCAACGATATGGCCATAATGAGGAGTCCCTGTGGCAAATGGAGGTCCATCATAAAAAACATAATCACCTAAGGGACTTTCTTTCTTTAAGCTTTTATCAAATATTTTATTATCCTTCCAGAAACTTAAAACTTGATCTTCTCTTTTTATTTTCTTTTCTTCTGTATTTTTATCCATATATGTATAAATTTATTTTTTAATAAACCTAACAACTTTTATTACCTTGTTTTCAATTTTGTCGACTATACAAGTAAAATTATCTTTTTCTATAGTTGTCCCTTCTGTGGGTATTTTTCTAATTGTCTCTAAAATAAAATCAGCTACTGTATCTAAGTCATCATCTGAAATTTTAATATTTAAAAACCGATCAACGTCCCTACAATCAGCACTACCTGAAACAATAATTTCATTCTTACCTATTCTTTTTATAAGGTTATCATCAATGTCATGCTCGTCTATTATTTCTCCGACCAACTCCTCAATGATGTCTTCTAAGGTTACAACACCCTCTGTTCCTCCGTATTCATCAATCACAACAGCTATATGAACCTTTCTTTTTTGAAACTCTTTCAAGATATTGTTTATTAACATTTGTCTAGGAACAAATATAATTGGCCTAACAATAGAATCAACACTGTCTTTTTCTCTGTCATTTCTAAAAGCCAATAGAACATCTTGGGCGTGAATAAACCCCTTAACATTATCCGGAGTATCTTTAACAACTAGGCACCTTGTCCTGCCATGAGCCTCTATCTTAACTGCTGATTCTTCTATGCTACTGTTTTCTAAAACATAAACCATCTCAACTCTAGGGGTCATAATATCTTCAGCTGTAATATCATTAAATTTAAAAAGATTCTCTATCATTATTCCTTCATTTTTCTCAATAGTGCCTTGTTCAACTCCTGCCATAGCGAGAGATTTAAGTTCCTCTTCACTAACCCTATAAACCTTGTGCCCGCCAACAAAGGCATTGGTTATTTTTTCCATGGCCCAAACAATAGGGAGGAATAAATTCTTAAAGAGGTTTATAATTGGAGCAAAAATTCTAGATAAAATCTCTGCATTTGATGAGGCAAATGATTTTGGCACTATTTCTCCAAAAATCAAAACAACTACAGTCATAATACCTGTAGTTAATCCAATAACCGCTGAATCAAAATATCTAGCAAAAACAACAGTTGCTAAAGAGGCAGCTCCAATATTTACAACATTGTTTCCAATTAATATAGTGATAAGAAGAGACCTTGGTTCTGCTTTTAATTTTTTAACCAACTTAGCCTTTCTTCTGCCCGAAACAACCATGGCATCTATTTTAGATTCATTTAAAGTTAAAAAAACAACCTCAGCCGAGGAAAAAAAGGCTGATAAAAAAATTAACAATATTAACACTAAAAAACTGGGGTCCATAAGACTTTTATGTTATATTAAACTATATTTTTAATTTATTAAAGTTAGCATTTTTTAAGCCATTTGGCAAGTATTTTTGCAAACTGTCATCTTCTTCTGGGCTGTATTTATAATTGGCTCCATAGCCAATATCTTTCATTAATTTTGTCGGTGCATTTCTAAGATGAATTGGAACGGGCAAGGAACCGCTTTCATTTATTTCTTCCAAAGTTAGCTTGTGCGCTTTATACACGTCTATACTCTTTTTAGATTTAGCCAAATAAACACAAGCATGAGCTAAAATAACACTACACTCTGGTAAGCCAATCTTAGCACATGCATCATAAGCAGATGTAGCTAAAAGAAGAGCACTATTATTAGCTAATCCTATATCTTCGCTAGCAATCCTAATAAATCTCCTAGCTATATATAATGGGTCTTCTCCAGACTCCATCATTCTAGTAAGCCAATAAAGAGAAGCCTTGGCATCACTTCCTCTAATTGATTTGTGTAAAGCTGAAATTAAATTATAATGTTCTTCGCCATTTTTATCATAATATAATTGCGGCTTATTGGCTATCTTCTTTATTAAGTCAAGATTAACCTCCTGATTAGCCCTATAAACAGCTTCTACTATATTTAAAGACCTTCTAGCGTCTCCTGCAGATAAATTGGCTATTAATTCTTTTTCTTTTTTACCTATTTTAAACTTTAATTCTTTCTCTGCTCTAGAAATTATTTTAATCAAGTCAGAAATTGATAAAGGTTCTAATATTAACACCTTTAGTCTTGAAAGTAGCGCTGAATTTAAAGAAAAACTTGGATTTTCAGTTGTTGCACCAATTAATATTAATAATCCATTTTCAATATGCGGTAAAAGAGCGTCTTGTTGGGCCTTGTTCCAGCGATGAATTTCATCGACAAAAAGAATTGTTCTTTTTTTAAACCTTCTGCTTTCTTCAGCTCTATTAATTACTTCTTTTAAATCCTTAATTCCACTACTAACAGCCGACAATGAAACAAATTCTGTTTTGGTCTCAAGTGACACTATATGAGCTAAAGTTGTTTTCCCAGAACCAGGAGGACCCCAAAAGACCAAAGATGTTAATTGATCTTCCAAAATAGCCAACTTCAACCAAGAGTCAGGTCCTACAATTTTCTCTTGCCCAAAAAAATCTTTTAATTTTTTAGGTCGAAGTAAATGAGCTAAGGGAGTGTCCATAATTTATTGTCTAAATTCACAAATATCTTTAAAATCACAGAAGCCACAACCAAAACTTGAGGGATTGGGTAGAAATTCTTTTTTAACTATCTCGGAGATAGTGTCATCTAACCACTTCATAGTTGCCTCTACTTCTTTTTCCTTGGCCTCAAAGCTAAGCTTATGACCTTCTTCAAGATAATAATATGTCATTTTAGATACCTTAATATTTAAAACAGACTCTATTATTATTTTGTATAGAATTAATTGTTTTTTTTCATCCGCACTAAGAACCTTTTTGGTGCTTCCTGTTTTATAGTCAATTATTTCAAAGCTACCATCAGGCATTTTATCAATACGATCAATTCTCCCTATAATTGTATACCCTTTAAACTTAAGTCTTAAATCTTTCTCTAAAAAATATATATTTGGTAGCTCTCTAGATTCGATGTTTTCCCAAAAAAGATTCATTATATTTTTTCCCTTGTTTTTATATACATCTCTAGAGTCAATACTCTCATAACCCTCGTCATTCCATGAGTCTTTATATATTTTTAACAATTTTTCCTTGCTTAAATTACTTGGTTTTTCAAATAAGTTGTCTTGCATTTTGTTCTCACCTTGGAGTATCTCCAATAAAAATTGATAAAGGCAATTATGAACCAACTTACCAAAAGTTAAATTGTCTTTCTCTGTCGGAACGGGAACTTTTAAAATATGTGCATATTTATACTGTAGCGGACATCTAGAAAAAGAGGCAAATTGAGAAAAAGAAAAATAATTAGGTAATTTTAATTCTTCTTTTTTAAGTAAAAATTGACCTTGGTTTTGCTCGTCTAAAGCTTTTAAATCTTTAAAGAAGCCCAACTCTTCAAAGTTTATCTTTTCTGACTCTACCAAATTTAAACCCGCTTCTTTAATAAACACAGAAGGTCTTTTTTCTCTAGCCCCACCATAATCTTTAGCACATGTTAAGTGCAAGCTTTCCTTAGCTCTGGTTAGGGCGACATAAAAAAGTCTCCTCTCTTCTTCTATGTGAAAATTCTCAGAAT
>JBAYSI010000042.1:0-5624 GCA_041676225.1 Patescibacteria group bacterium
ACGACTACAGTAGATATAGACACGTCTTTACTACAACTAGACAATGGGATGTTTGTTCATTTAAGCGGAGGAGAAGATTCAATTTTTAAAAGAATGATAAGCGTTACTCCCAATTCAAATGGTTATACTCATGTTGAGTCATGGGTTGAATGGTTTGAGCGTGGACAGGCTTATGATTTTAAACTAGAAACAATTATATATGACTTATCAAATTAAAATGAAAAACAAAAAAGCTTTTACTTTACTTGAGGTCTTAGTTTCAGTGGCCATCTTGGTTTTTGTATTCTTAGGATTTTCTAGCATTTTTAGAACTATTTCCTCTAATCAAAAATCTCAATCTAATGATGTTGTTTTGCTAGATGACGCTAATTATTTTTTAAAAGTTTTTAAGAGTAGTGTTATAGACGCCCAAATAGGCGATGGAGTTTTGTGCGGTATACCAGATGGAAAGTTTTTTAATACTGACGGATTAACTTACGTTGATTTTATAAAAGATGGTAGTTGTTATAGTTTTGATTTGGTTGGCGGTAGAATTTTAATGACAATAGATAGTACTAGTGATTATATAACTTCTAAGGGTGTGTCTATAGATAGTTTAGTTTTTTCTATTGAAGATGATATAACTCTGGGTCAACCAATTATTACAGTTTATTTAGACATGGTTAAAGGCGATGACTTTGGTGGTAAAATATCAGCTCAAACTAGCATATCTTTGAATTATTCAAATATAGTTGAAGAAGAGGTAAATGGTGATAATGAATGGGTTGAATTGGTTTATACTTTAAGGGATGACGATGGCACGTATTATTGCGCCGACCTTACCGTTAGCACTGCCTCTACCACACCAATTTTATGGCAGTATTTTTTAGATAGCACTATAAATCCTTTTAGAATAGATTCTATTGTTAATACTTGGAATATGGCCTATACTTTTGAAAATAACTTATTAACTATGTCTGGCCTTCATTCTTGGAATGAAACAATTGTCGCCGGATCTCCAGCTAGCGGTTTTGGGTTTTGTGCTAATCGTTTTGAAGAAGTTGAAGAAGAATGGATTGAATTAGCTTATACTATAAGAGATGATAATGGTGCATCTTATTGTGCTGACCTTACAGTTAGTACTGCTTCTACTACTCCTATAGTTTGGGATTATGACTTAGATGTTTCTGTTGATCCTTTTAGAGTTGATACTATAACTAGTTCCTGGGCTATGAATTATTCTTTAAACCTTGGCACTATGTCCATCTCAGGACTAGAATATAATGACGAAGTTGTTTCTGGTTCTCCAATTACTGAGTTGGGTTTTTGCGCCAATCGTTCTAGTGGAGGAGGTGGAGATGTTACATATGATTACAGAATGGATAATGATTGGGGAGGTGGATATTGTGCTACAATTATAGTATCAACAGATTCAACAACGCCAATAGAGTGGAATATAGGGGTTGATTTAAGCACGACGCCTTTTAATGGAACTCCAAGTAATGTTTGGAATGCTACCTGGTCTTTTACCTCTCCCACGCTTTATGCTAGTGGGGTTGGTTATAATGATTATGTTTCAGCTGGTAGTCCAGCAGATTTTGGTTATTGTGCTAATAGATAATTTATGATTAAAATAAAAAAAATAATTAAAAATAGAATGGAGGGAAGCGCTTTGCTTCTTACTATTATGATACTCTCCTCAATTTTTATAGTAGCTGCAGGTTCAGCATATATGTCGATAACTAGCATGGCAAAAACTAGCAAATTTGTAGAGAATATGAAAGCTAATCAAGTAGCTTTATCTGGTTCAGAGAAATTTATTTATGAAGTTAATATTATTGGCTCATATAGCCTGGAAAGCCCCTGTCTAGGTCCCAATTCACCGATTTTCTATTTTAATCTTGGCTCCACTGATACTGACTGTAAGGTGTATTGTGACGATTCTTCTGGATCTAATATATATTACTCTTTGGGTCATTTTAAGAATTCTAGAAGTTTAATAAAAATAAATGTTGAATAAAGAGAAGGTTAAAAATCGAATAGAGAAACTGAAGAAAGAGATAGACTTCCATAGATATAATTATCACGTTCTGGATGAGGAAACTATCAGCGAAGCTGCTTTAGACTCATTGAAAAATGAGCTTTTTAAATTGGAACAAGAAAACCCTGAATTCATAACAGACGATTCTCCCACTCAAAGAGTCGGGGGCAAGGTTCTTGATAAATTTGAAAAAAGTGTTCACTTCAGCCCAATGCTTTCTTTGTTTGATGCTTTTTCTAAGGAAGATATCTTTTCTTGGCAAGAAAGATTGAAACGTTTTGTTTTAACTGAGCCTAATTGGACCTATTATTGCGAACCTAAGCTAGATGGCTTAGCTGTTAATATAAGATACAAAGCTTTAGATTTTTTTGAAGCTTCTAGTCGTGGAGATGGTAAAACTGGGGAGAATATAAGCTCAAATATTAAAACCATAGATAGCATTCCTCTGAAACTTAAATCTATTGAATTTGATAAAATTAAGAATATCTGCGACAAACCAGAATTATTATTAGAAATATTAAACACTGACTTTATAGAAGTGAGAGGGGAGGCAATAATGACTAAAAGCAAATTAAAGGAATTAAATATTAAATATCAAAAAGAGGGCAGACCAGTTCTTTCCAATACTAGGAATGGAGCAGCTGGATCTTTGAGGCAGCTAGACTCTTCGCTATCAGCAGAAAGAGACTTGGATTTCTATGCCTATGATATAATATTGTATAAAGATGGAAACAAGGTTAATGCATTAAAAAGTCGTAAAGATGCTGATTTATTAGTTAAAATGTTAGGTTTTAAGGTTTTAAGTTATAATACTCTTTGTAAAAACCTAGATGAAGTTTTTGATTTTCATAAACATTGGGAAGAAAATAAGGATAAGCTAGACTTTAATATAGATGGAATAGTTGTAAAGATAAACGAGTTTAAGTGGTGGAATATTTTAGGCGTTGTTGGCAAGGCTCCTAGATATTCTATGGCATATAAGTTTAAAGCTGACCAGGCTAGCACAAAGATTAAAGATGTTGTTTGGCAACTGGGGAGAACTGGTATTTTAACTCCAACAGCTATTCTGGAGCCAGTTAGCTTGGCTGGGGCTACAATTAGTAGGTCGACTCTACACAATATAGATGAAATAGAAAGACTTGATCTAATGATAGGTGACACCGTTATAATAGAAAGAGCAGGAGATGTCATACCCAAGGTTTTGTCGGTATTAAAAAACCTTAGATCAGGAGATGAACAAAAAATTTATACGCCTAAAATATGTCCAATGTGTGACAGTGAAGTGGTGAGAGAGGAAAATGAAGTTGCCGTTAGATGTTCAAATAGTAGATGTTATGCAGTTAATTTAAGGCAGATATCCCATTTTACTTCCAAGAAAGCTGTTGATATAGAGAATTTAGGTCCAAAGATAGTCGAACAACTCCTCATTTCTGGTTTAATAAATGATTTTGCTGATCTATATAACATTAAAAAAGGCGATTTGTTAAATTTGGAAAGATTTGCTGAAAAATCTGCTGATAATTTAATTAATTCAATAAATGAAAAAAGGGTTATAGACATAGATAGGTTCATATATTCTTTGGGGATAAGACATGTCGGTGAGGAGTCAGCTCAAGTTCTCTCCGACAAAGTATTTAATATGACCGAAAAAGATGAATTAGGAGTTGCTGATTTTGTTAAAATTATGAAATCATTTGACTTGAATTATTTTGAAGAAATAGATGATTTTGGGCCAGCAGTATCTAAAAGCATCTTTGATTATTTCAGAGATGAACATAATTTAAAAATTTTAGAAAAACTAGGTGAATATTCTGTTAAATTAAAACTAAAAGCAAAAGTTGTAAGGCCTAATAGCTTTTTTTCTAATAAGAATTTTTTAATAACAGGATCATTAAATAGTTTGACAAGAGAGGCTGCAAAAGCTAAAATAAAGGAACTGGGTGGCAAAATAATGTCATCTGTTAGTGGTAATTTAGATTTTTTAATAGTTGGGGATAAGCCCGGATCTAAACTTTCTAAAGCAGAGTCTTTAGGTGTTAGTGTTTTAAAAGAAGAAGAATTTTTAAAAAATATTGATAAATATGAAAATAAATAAAGAAGAAATAGAAAAAGTAGCTTTTTTATCTAGGTTAAAACTTAGTGATAATGAAATGGAGATGTATCAATCTCAGTTTTCTTCTATTTTGGACTTTATTAACCATTTAAACAAGCTCAATATATCATCTTCTGATATTTTAGGGATAGAGGGTAAAGTTAAGAATCAATTGAGAGAGGATGAATTTATTCCTTGTCCCGAAGATGAAAGAATTGCCTCTATTAATCAAGCTTTTGATAGCGAGGAAGATCAAATAAAAGTTAAAAGAGTACTATAATGAATTTCAGCAAACTAACAATAGAAGATATTTCAAAAAAATTACAAAACAAAGAGGTAAGCTCTTTGGAGTTGTGTAAGTTTTTTTTGAAGCAAATAAAGAAAATAGATCCTCAAATAAACGCTTGTATTAGTGTTTTTGAGAAGGAGGCGCTGGCAGAAGCTAAGGATGCTGACAAGAGGATAGCTTCTGGTGAAAAAGGACTTCTACTAGGAATACCTTATTTAGTAAAAGATAATATTTTAACTAAAGGTAAGAAAACCACAGCTGCTTCTAAAATGTTAGAGAACTATATCGCCCCATATAACGCTACCATCATAACTAGACTAAGAAATGCAGGGGCTGTATTACTAGGAAAAACAAACATGGATGAATTCGCTCATGGAGCTTCAACTGAAAATTCAGCATTTTTTACAACTAAAAATCCATGGGACTTAGATAGGGTTCCTGGCGGTAGCTCAGGTGGTTCCGCAGCAGCCGTTTCAGCTGGACTTTGCGTTTTTGCTTTAGGTAGTGATACTGGGGGATCTATAAGGCAACCATCAAGCTTTTGTGGTGTAAATGGTTTAAAGCCTAGTTATTCAAGAGTCTCTCGTTATGGGTTAATTTCAATGACATCATCAACTGATGTAATTGGCCCTATTACTAAAAACGCAGAAGATTTAGCTATAGTTTTGAATTGTATATCTGGCTTTGATGAAAATGATCTAAGTTCAAGTAAGGAAGTGGTCGTTGATTATTTAAAAGAGAGTAAAAAAGACTTGGGTAAAATTAAAATAGCTATTGTGCCAGAATTTATAAATTCCCTTGAAGATAAATATAGAAATGCTATTCTTAACGCTATCGATATATTTAGAAAAAATGGGGCTGAAATAAAAGAAGTTTCTTTTGAATATAATAAATATGCTGTCCCAGCATACTATATAATAACCCCCTCAGAGATAAGCTCCAACTTGGCTCGTTTGGACGGCATAAGATATGGATTTTCTTGTGACTATAAAGCTAAGGGGTGCTCTGTTGAAAATTTAGCCGAAATATATTCTAATAACAGGGGTATGTCATTTGGCAGTGAGGCCAAGAGAAGAATAATGCTTGGGACCTATGCTTTGTCTGCTGGATATTTTGACGCTTATTATAAAAAGGCTATGGCAGTTAAGGATTTAATAATAAAAGAATTTGATGAAATTTTTTCTGATTGTGATATAATTCTAACACCAACCAGTCCAAAAACA
>JBAYSI010000043.1:0-5623 GCA_041676225.1 Patescibacteria group bacterium
GAACATAATTTTATATTAATTATTTTTTTTTATTTTTTTTATTTCAGATTCTATTGCTTTTCTTTTTAAATTCTTATCGGGATTGTTTTTTAAAAGGTCGTTTAATTCTTCCAAGCTTTTATCTTCTAATGTCTTCCTTACCTTTTCTATCTCCTTCTCCTCTTCGGCTTTTTCTGGTGAAGAAATAATCTCTTCTTTTTTTTGCTCCCTGACAACATCATCTTTGTCCACCGGAATAATTTCCCATTCAACAAAAGGAACATCTTTCATTGATTCTGGAAAGAAGTTTAAATTTCTATACAATCTTAAAACTTTTTTAACCAACCTCTTTTCATCACTATCTAGCTTAACACAATTAACACTAGATGAAATATACTTAGCTAGAGCAATATTGTTAAACATATCACTCCCGTTTTCTTTCACAAAATCCTTTATCCAATTAGAAACTGTTGGATCCGTTTTCTCCCTTCTACAATTAAATACTCCTTTGTTAGTTTTTCTTGGTTTGACAAAAAAGCTCTGCTAAATTTAGTCTGAGCATCTTGTTTGTTGTTAAGTAAATATATAATTGAGCCATTAATTTTTCTAGCTCCAGCAGGGTCACTAAATTTCAAAATCTCTACTAAATTTTTTTCTAAAAAATTTAAAGATAATCTCTCTTCTTCTTTTTCATCGAAATCATCATCTAAAGAACTTAAAACTTCATAAAAATTATCTGAATTTTTATCATCTACAAGCTCCTCAAATCTTTTAATGTATTCAACATATCCATCCAAGGAGGCATTCCTTTTTTTAAGTTCTTTTTCTACGCTTAAAACTATAAAATCATCGACAGCTAAAAATATTCTTCCTAAAAAATCAGCAATAAATTTATTTTGATTTCCCTCATTTTGCATCTCTACAGAAATGTTTTTTTTAAGATTTTCTATATCAAAATCAGAAATAACAAAATCAAGGAGAAGGTCGTACACGTAATCAAAATCTACACTGTAATCTTTACTGATACTATAAATTGCATCACCTGATACTTTTGAAGAAAAATATAAGCCAACCTCTTCTGGAAGTTTGTCTAATTTTTCTAAAAATTGTACATTTTTATTGTCCATATTTTAAATTTTATTTACCACGATTATATTGTTGGTGATGCACCTTGTTGATTGTTTTGATTGTTAAAACTGACACCTGACATTTCTTGGAAGGCTCTAATTATAGCTCTTTCGGCTGGAACATCTAGACTCAACTTTGAATTCTTCAAAATGCTATTCAGATTATTAACAAACTCTCTTTCTGTCTTGCTGTCTATCCTTAGCTTTTGAACCTCTGGATTACTTGTTGTAGATATAAACTTCCTAGCCGCAGCAAAGCTAGACCCTTTGCTTGTCATCTTTTTAACTTCATCTATTTCAATTTCTCCCAAGAATTTAACTTTTTGTTCTTCGTCTTCAAAACTATTTAGGTCACTATCTTGAATGGTGGCCAATTTCCTTAAAGAATCATATTCACCAGATGATTTCAATGACTCCCTCATATCTCTTTGCTTATCTTTTGTCATATCATCATATTTATTTTTGAAGCTCTTGTTAGACATTGTTTTGACAAGTTCTGGCATAATTAAATCCATTGAACCTTTATCAATATTTTCTATTTTTATTGTTCCGCTAACGACGCCTTTAACTATTTTTGTCTTAGCCCCATCAACCCTGTCTTGATAAGCTTTATCTGATTCATTGTCTTTCTTTCCATCGTTTAAGTCAGAAAAGTCCCTGGTTAATTTTTGATAATCGTTATTCAAAGATGAATCAAGTTGATTCATCACTCTGTTGTCACCACCAAAAGATTTTTTAATTTCGTCTCTTTTAACCTCAGCATCTTCTTGGCTTAATTTTCCTTTTTCCATTAACAACATAGCGGCGGCTGACCTTTCATGACTTGATATTCCATAATCATTCATTTTCTGCTTAAGGACGTCAGACTTCTCCTCTTTTAAAGCTTCCTTGTGTTTATTTATTTGAGAGCTATTAAAATTAGACGATAAATCTAAAGCGTCCTTGCCAGCATTTTTAAGTTTTTTTCTACCCATCATCCCAAGCCCTCCAGCAGCAGATCCAGCTAAAGTTCCACCTAAAAGACTACCACCAACCCCACCAAAAACAGTTCCGGCAGCAATACCTAAAACCATAGGGGCTAACCTACCAACATTTTCTGCCCTTTTTCTTTTTCTAGTAAGATCCTCCTCGTCTTCCTTAATTTCATCTGAAATGTCATCCTCTTTATCTTTATTTTTATCAATATCTTGATTTTTAGCAATTATCATCTTTTCTGCACTGTCAATGTCTTTATCTATTTCGGCTTTAACAACATTAACATCTGAAACGTTCTTTCCTGTGGCCCTGTTATAGTTAGAGATTACACTAGATTCTACATCTTGAACTTTCTTGTCATAATCTTGATTTACCTTATCTTTTTCAGCTTTTAAGTCGTTAATCTTATTAAAGTTGACAACTCCATTAACTGGATTATTTCTCTCTTCTTCTATTTGTTTGTCAATATCACCTAAAGCTAGGCTTCTTTCATTATTTAAATCATTAACCTTACCATCCATCATTTTAACCTCCCCTTGAACATTTAAAAGAATTTCTTTATTATCGCTTAATTTTTCAGCTTCTTTATTAAGAGTAGATGTTTGCTCTTGTAAAGATTTCTTAGTTTCCTGTTTTTTAGCTATAGCGTCTTCCTGTCTTTTAAGTTGAGAGTTCGAAACACCGAATACTTTTTTTGCTAAATCACCAGCTCCTCCGGCAACTGCTTGAACAGGCTTAGCAACAGCCCTCTTAATTTTTGCTTCACCCTTCATTAACATGCCGGCATCTCTTTGGGCAAGGTCTTGTCTCTTGCTTTCTTTTTGTGATCTATATGACTTAATAGCATTTTCAGCTCTCTCAACCCCGGTGACTCTTTTAGCTCCTTTGGTTACAGCCGCATTTAATTTACCTGAGACCTTACCAAGAGCCTTTCCGGCTACGCCTCCCATTTCTTGAGCAATCATCATACCGCCCAAAAGCATACCTATGGATATGATAAATTTAAGCATATGATCATAACTACCTGCTTCGGTTAGACCAGCAGACCCCTCCATTCCAACCAGTTCATTTCCTTGGTCGTCATATGTTGTATTCTTCATCTTCTGTATATCGTTTGAACCCTCAACGCCACCCAAAGAAGCAAAAGATAACCAGATAAAGAAAGCTAAAACTGGGCCAATTATTAAGTTTTTAGAAAATTCAGACCACCATCTTTGAGAATATGTTGCCCCCTGAGGAAATGAAGCTAAAAGATAAGCTAAAGGAGACAAAACCACATATATCCAAATCATAATAATCCTCATAGCTAACATCACCAACATTGAAAGTATTACTACAACTGAGATAACTGAGAATATTAAAGCCAAAATAACTGAACCTAGAATTGACCAACCAGTAACATCGTCAGTTCCTGAAGATTCAAAGCTTAATATTTTTGAAATACCTAACATCTCTGTTAAATTAGCTCCCGCTAGATCTTTAAAAGCATTAACAAAGGTAAGCATTATCACTTGAGTGAAATCTATAAATACTCCACAAATCAATTTAGAAAAATTAATCAAGACTGCCATTATTAATAATTTTGGCAACCATGTTTTTAAGTTATATGACTCTATTCTTAAAATCGTAGCGAAAGCAATAACTAGAAGTATTAATATGAAAAACATATTACACAAATCTCTAACCAATGCCCAACCGAAAGAAACAGCGTTTGAGTTTATAAATTCATTATACTGAGCAATACCTATCAAGATACCAATTAAAAGTATAACTAATTTACCCATCAACCAAATTATTGGATAAAGTATCCAACCCAAAACAGTGGCCACGACAGTTCCGACTGAAGCACTAACAACATCTGGGAATAAAATAAAAATCCCAAGTAATAAAACAGGAATTAATGTGTATATTATTTTTTTGTTTTTTTTAAAAAATTTCATTTTAATTTTTTATATATATAGAAATTAACTAGAAAAAAGACTAGATATCCAATCCCAAACAATAACAGTTCCAACTATAAGAGATATTGGGGGTGTCAAAAGAATCATTATAAAAGCAACTAGTATCAAAATTACATGAAAAAAACAACAACAACCTGTCAAGCCTTTTTCTGCTATTCCTATTCTCCTAGCTATTTTATCAGCCTGATCAGGTGCAGCCATTTTTATATTTTTAGGAACCCATTCTTGCCCAAGCTTGCAAAAGAACTTTGGAAATATCATACCAAGGAAAACATGAATATACACCCAGAACATTGATAAAGTAAAAGTTGTAAATATATTTATCCAGGCTGATTTTAAAAGTTGATCTAAAGCCATTCTAGATCCCATTTCAGCACCACCAGCAGAATCACCCTTAGCAGCACCTTTTAACTCCTCTTTTGCCGGCTCATCAGACTTACCTTTCTTCTTAACTTCATCCTCTGAAGGTTTATCTTCTTTTCCCGAATTCTTACCTTCAGCTTCATTTTCTCCACCCTCCTCCTTCTTATTATCTTCTGTTTTTTGTCTAGGACTTTCAATCGGTAACGGCTCTATTGCTTTTATACTATGTTCCGCTCCAGTTTTTCTTCTA
The DNA here is from genome assembly GCA_041676225.1 of Patescibacteria group bacterium. Classification (GTDB taxonomy): domain Bacteria; phylum Patescibacteriota; class Patescibacteriia; order Patescibacteriales; family UBA12465. The sequence goes on from JBAYSI010000043.1 coordinate 4,656, forward strand.
TCTTTAATTTTTTCTTTTTCTAAATCATCAGCTATGCCTAATTCTTCTTCTATATTTCTAACCTTAGGTTGCTCTTTGTTAACTGTCTGAGAAACATCACTTTTATTCTCTGGACTAGACTGTAAAGCAGTTGGACTATTATTGGAAATGTTTTTAATTTCTGGTAATTTATCTTTTTTAACTACCTTTTGCTTTTCTAGTTCTAGCTGTTTTTTTATAGCATCCTCGTCTATATTTTCTTTTATTTTCTCCTGTAAACTTTCTTGCAAAACATCAGGCAATTCATTTCTGTCATTGGCTTGTTCTTTTATTTGTTCAGCCATAAAATACAATCTAATAATTAAGCAACTCTTATTGTATTATACAATAAAAAAAATGTTTTGCCAACATTTAAGCTGCCATTTTTTTTATCTGTTTGTCTATTTTTTCTTGCTCTATTTTTTCATACAAAACCTCCAAATCTCCAATCTTAGAAAAGCCAGTTTCTGGATAACCCCACTTAATATCCTCGCTCTCTATTCCTAAGCTTTTGTTTATTTTATCGGCTGTTTTTGGTAAAAATGGAGCTATTAAAACAGCTAAAGACTTAATAATATGAACGAAAACAGCTAAATCGCTCTTGGCGCCTTCTTTATCTTCCTTAATTTTGGACCAAGGAGCTATATCATTTAATACTTTGTTTCCATCTTCAATTATCTTAAAAATTAATTTTAAAGATTTTTTAAAATGTCCTGCTTCTAACAACTCTTCTAATTCAGAAAAACTTTTCTCTATTCTTTCTAAAAAAATACTTAACTCTCCCTCTACTTTCTCGGGATATTCTATCCCCTCTGGAAAATTTCTCTTAACAAAAGAAAGGACACGAAAAACTAAATTGCCAAAATTACCTATCAGCTCATTATTGGTTTTAGCCATATAGTCACTCCAAGAGAAATTAGCATCGGCTGTTTCTGGCCCATTTAATATTA
>JBAYSI010000044.1:0-5515 GCA_041676225.1 Patescibacteria group bacterium
GCTGATGGTCAAGTTCTAAATATGAACCAATTGGACTCTTGTGTTTCTGGAGCTGGATCAATAACTATCCATAACTTAAGAAATCATAATCCTGAAAAATTAATAAAAAATTGGTTAAAATTTTTTAAAGATAATTCATGTGGCAATTGCACTCCTTGTAGGGAGGGTACATATAGATTGTATGAATTATTTGAGGAGCAAGGAATTGACATGATAAGAGATCCAAGAGTTCAGGATCTTTGTGATAATTTATATTTATCATCATTTTGTGCCCTTGGCTCTGCTGTTCCGAATGCTTTTTTAAGCTATTTAAAAAATGTATATAGCCCTTGTAATACATGTAAATCTTGCAAATATGATTAAAAAAGAAATAACAATAAAAATAGATAATAAAAAGTATAAAGGCTTCGAGGGAGAGAGTATTTTAGATATAGCTAGTAGAAATAATATATTTATTCCTTCTTTGTGTCATCACCCCGATTTAGATATTAAAGCTAATTGCAGGGTTTGTGTAGTTGAAATTAAGGGTCTGAATAAGCTATGTACATCTTGCTCAACAGTTGCTTGTGATGGCATGGAAATATATACTAATTCTCCCAAGGTTCAGGTTTCTAGAAACACTAATTTGAAATTAATATTTTCAGCTCATATTGAAAAATGTATTGATTGTACCTCTCGTTTTGATTGTGAGCTATTATCATTAGCTAGGAGGTATAGTTTAAATATTGCTACATTCAAAGACAGAAAAGGGAAGAGAAAAACATATAAATTTTCTAATTCAGTAGAGATAGATGGAACTCAATGTATTGATTGTAAGAATTGTGTAGATGCTTGTTCTAATATTCAGAAGATAAATTATCTTAAAAAAGATGGTAAAGGCTTTAAGCAAGAAATAAAAGCTACTAAAGATAAGAATATTGATTGTATCTATTGTGGTCAGTGTACACTTCATTGTCCGGTTGCTTCAGCTCAAGAACAGTGTGATTTTTCTGAAGTAGAGAAGATATTGGAAAATAGAAAAGGTAAAAAGGTGATAGCTTTTTTTGCTCCTTCAGTTAGGGTTTCTATTGGTGAGGCCTTTGGTTTACCTTACGGATATAATTCTAGTGGATTAATAACAGCCTCTTTAAAGAGGCTCGGCTTTGATGAGATTTTTGATGTTAACTTCGGTGCTGACATAACTACAATGGTTGAGGCAGAGGAGCTTTTGGAAAGACTAGGTGATAAAAAGGCTGTGCTACCTATGATAACTTCTTGTTGTCCAGCCTGGGTTAAATACGTTGAATTCTATAGACCAGACTTAATACCAAACTTAACAACTTCTAGATCACCACAAATACATCTAGGTGGAATAATTAAAACATATTGGGCTAACAAGCTTAACTTAAAAGGAGAGGATATTATTACTGTTTCGATTATGCCTTGTACAGCTAAGAAGCACGAAGCTAATAGGGATAATTTAAAAATAGACAAAATGAAGCCAGTTGATCATGTTTTAACTGTTAGAGAATTAGCTTTTTTAATAAAGAAAAATGGCATTGATTTTAAAAATTTAAAAGAAGAAAAGACTAATAGTCTTGCAAATGATGGATCTGGTGCCGCTGTCATATATGGCGCTTCTGGCGGTGTTATGGAATCAGCTTTAAGAACAGCTAACTCAGTTATTTGTTTTAGCTCTAAGGCTAAAATTTGCCATTCTAGACTCGAATTTAAGGAGGTTAGGGGAATGGAGGGAGTAAAGGAGGCTAATCTCAACCTGGGGGGTAAGAAGCTTAATGTGGCTGTTGTTAGTGGAATAGGTAATATAGCTGGTGTTTTAGATAATTTGGATAAATATCAATATATTGAAGTTATGGCTTGTCCAGGTGGCTGTATTGGTGGTGGAGGTCAAATTATACCTAGTTCAAGAGAAATAGTTAAAAAGAGGATGGCTGGACTATATGTTGATGATAAGAGACATAAGATTAGAAAGGCGCACGAGAATGAAGAAGTTTTAAATGTCTTGGACTATATTAAAAACAAAAAAATGTATACAAAGCTTATGCATACAAGCTACAAGAAGAGTAATAGGGGAGATTAATAATTAAAATATAAAAATATGAGTCAATTAGCTAGTATAACTATATTTACGAATAATAGACAGTCTTCTTCCATTAAGATAAACGCTGTATTATCAGAGTATTCTCACTTAATAATGTCTAGGATGGGAGTTAATGTACAAAGAAGTTGTACGGAGCATTGTCCAGGCATGATTCTTCTGGCTGTTCAGGGTGATAACACTAAAATGGAAGAATTATTATTAAAACTGAGGAGTGTTGAAGAAACCAAGGCTGAAATACTTGTTTTTAATGAATAATAGTTGTAATATATCTTTATTATAAATTTAATTTAATTTTTATGTTGGATAAATATATTTTCTCAGAGAGAGAAGATCATTGGAGAAAATACTGGGATGAAAACGAAATATATAAATTTAATCCTGAAAGCAGGAAACCTTTTTATTCAGTTGATACCCCACCTCCTTATGTTTCGGCTGATCATCTTCATTTCGGCCATATTATGAGCTATTCTCAAGCTGAATTTGTTGTGCGCTATAAAAGAATGGCAGGTTTTGAAGTTTTTTATCCTATGGGATTTGATGATAATGGATTACCGACCGAAAGATTTGTCGAAAAGAAATATAATATTAATAAAAAGCATACATCAAGAACTGATTTTGTTGAAAAGTGTCTTGAAGAAACTAAAATTGGAGCTGAAACATATAGAAAATTGTGGAATTTGATCGGTATCTCTGTTGATTGGTCAAAAACATATAGTACTATCAACGAACACTGTCAAAAGAATTCTCAGTGGTCATTTCTTGATTTATACAAAAAGGGTAAAATAATTCAAAGAGAGGAACCAGGTGCTTGGTGTACCACTTGTCAAACAGCTATAGCTCAAGCTGATTTAGAAGATGATGAAGTTGATAGTTTTATGAACTATATTAACTTCAAAGATGAAGACAGTAATAATCTTTTAATTGCTACTACTCGTCCAGAATTAATTTCAGCTTGCGTTGCTTTGTTCGTTAATCCAGGTGATACAAGGTACAAGGATTTAATAGGTAAGCAAGCTATAGTTCCAATATCTAATCATAAAGTTCCAGTTTTAAGCGATGAAAGTGTTGACCCTGATTTTGGTAGTGGATTAATGATGGTTTGTACCTGGGGAGATAATGAAGACGCCAAGAAGTATAGAATACATAATTTAGAAACTAGATCAATATTAGAGCCAGATGGAAAACTTAATGATTTAGCTGGAGAATTTTCTGGAATGAAGTTAAAGGATGCTAGGGAGGCAATTATTGCAAAATTAAAAGAAGATAATATTCTTGTTAAGCAAGATGAAATTAGTCATGTTGTAAACGTTCATGAGAGATGTGGAACTCCAGTGGAATTGATTAAGACTAAGCAGTTTTTTATCAATATATTAGACATAAAAGAAGATCTTTTGTCTCAGGCCGAGAAGATGACTTGGCACCCAGCTCACATGAAGCAAAGATATATAGATTGGGTTAAATCTTTGCAATGGGATTGGTGTATTTCTCGTCAGAGATATTATGGGGTTCCTTTTCCTGTTTGGTATTGTAAAGAGTGTGGGGAGATGATTCTAGCCGAAGAAAGTGAATTGCCAGTTGATCCAACAGCTAAATCTCCGAATATCAGTAAATGTTCTAAATGTAATTCTACTGAATTTGAACCTGAAAGTGATGTTATGGATACTTGGATGACATCATCCTTATCACCGCAAATTACATCTAGTCTTTTTGAATCAAAAGATGTTCAGGAAAAGCTATATCCAGCTTCTCTTCGTCCTCAAGCTTTCGAAATTATTAGAACCTGGCTTTTCTATACGGTTGTTAAATCTTTTTATCATTTTAACAGTATTCCTTTTAAGGATATAATGATTTCTGGTCATGGTCATGATGAAAAAGGGCAAAAAATATCAAAGCGTTTAGGTAATTATGTTCCGCCAGAACAAGTTATTGAGAAATATGGCGCAGATGCTATGCGCTATTGGGCTACAGGGGCCAACTTGGGAGAGAACTTAAGATATAGTGAGAATGAAATTAAAAATGGTTCTAGGTTGGTTAATAAATTATTTAATGCATCTAAGTTTTCATTATCATTTTTAAGTAATGAAGACAAAGATTTAAGTAGCGATTTATTAGCAGAAGATAAGTGGATTTTAAATAGTTTGAACAAGACAATTAGACTAGCCACTAAGTATATGGATACTTACCAATACTCAAGGGCAAGAAATGAGATAGATGATTTCTTCTGGTCAAAACTTTGTGATAATTATTTAGAGTTTGTTAAACCTCGTCTTTATGCCGATGAACCTGATAAGGCGGCTAAAAGCGTTCTTTATCAAGTTCTTTTAACTGTTATTAAAATCTATGCTCCATTTTTTACCATTCATAACAGAAGAAATATATCAAGATTTTTTTAAAGTTGATATCAATGAAAAAAGTATTCATTTATCTTCTTGGCCGAAAGAAATGGAAATCGATATTGAACTTGATGATGTTTTATCTTTTGAAAAGGCGATTGAAGCTGTCACAGAAATTAGGCGCTACAAGTCAGATAATAAGTTATCGCTTGCCAAAGAGATTGATTCTTATGAATTAAAAACCGAAGTAGATAAAGAGCATTTTGATTTTATAAAAAGAGTAATGAAGGTTAATAATCTCAGTAAGAAATAATATAGACAACAAAATATAGTTTAATTAAAAAAAGCAAGTTTTAATCACTTGCTTTTTTGGTTTTCAAAATAGATTCTTGATAGTCTCTATTTTAGAATCAGGAATTATTCCTGATAAGTTCATTTTTGAAATCTCTTCGCTACCATTTATGCTTATATGGCAGTGCATTTGATCGATTTCCTCATTATCAACCAGTTTTCCTTCAATGAAAAAGGTTGTTATGTTTTTAGGCTTTAAATTTAAATTAGCTTTTTCAGTTGCTAATTTAATTAAACAGAATAAATCTTTAACTTCTTTCTCTTCCATCCCAACTATAGAGTTAACACTCTTTTTGGGGTATGCTAATAATTTTAAATCATTAGCTTGAACTTTTTTAATCAAAATTTTTGAATATCTTGATTCGAAGAGTATTAAGTTAATTTCATCTTCTTCTTTGTAGAAACCCATGAGACCTCCTTTTTTTATTGTTAATATTCAGTATTAGAAATTATCATATATATACAAAAAAGTCAATATTGCCTTTTTATTTAAAATGTTTTATATTATACACATTACACGGAGAGATGCCAGAGCGGTTGAATGGAACGGTCTTGAAAACCGTCGTGCCCGAGAGGGTACCGTGGGTTCGAATCCCACTCTCTCCGCAATTTACAAAGGCATACCAATATGGTATGTTTTTTGTTGTAAATAGCTCGTTAAAATTTTTTTTAATTGGGTTAATTATTGAGTTTGTTTATTTAAATTAACTTAGTAATTAATCTAATTAGA
>JBAYSI010000045.1:0-5485 GCA_041676225.1 Patescibacteria group bacterium
AATCCTCCCAAGTCTTTAATTTCTGACATTTTTGAGACAATTTCTTCTTTTAATTTAATTAATTTTTCCTTCATATATAAAATTTACTTTTCTGACATAAAAATATATTCCAAAAAAGACAAAATTAGTATTATTATAATTACGTTTAACCAAGAGAACAGGCTCTGAGAGAGCATAAATAAAACAGAAACTATTAAGGATGAAAGTAGAAATGACTGTCTAAAAGATTTTTTACTTATATGCAAACTTAAACCCTTTTTTAAAATACTATATCGGATAAAAAATCCTAACAAGGTAAAAGTACCGCTTAAAGCTAGAAATAGGCTTGAATAGAAAAACAGCATTCCAATCCAATTAACAGTATCAGGCTCAATGACTACAGCTATAAAAGAAAAAGCCAACCAAAGTATTAGGCTTAAAAATGTCATTATTATTAAGTATCTTTTTAGTGACATAAATATCTAAAATATATAAAAACTATAAAGTAATAATACCAAAATTAAGAACTTGGGTCAAATAAGGAGGGTGTTGACTATAAGATAAATAATGTATATAATATTTAGTTAAACCAATAAAATGAGGCAAATTAGCAAACAGTTTTTCAACTTAATAAAAAAATCAGATAACATTTTAATAAGTTTTCCGGTTGACTGGGACGGAGATGCTATTGCAAGCTCTCTGGCTCTTTTTTTGTATCTAAAAAAGATGGGCAAAAACGTCGAAATTGGCTCAGAGGAAATAAAACAAAAAAACAACTTTAAAATACCTATAGAATCTTTCAGATTTTTACCATCTTTTTCAGAAATTAAAAATTCATTAGAAAATTTAATGAAGTTTGTTGTATCTATTGATTTAAAAAACGCCCAAGTTAGTCAAGTAAAATATACCCTTGAAAAAGATAAACTAAACTTCATAATATCGCCAAAGAACGGTTTCTTCACAAGTGAAGATATTAAATCAAGCATGAAGAGCTTTAAATATGACCTAATAATAACAATTGATGCCAAAGATTTGGAGTCACTGGGAAGAATTTATGATAACAATATAGACTTTTTCTATAAAACAAACATAGTGAATATTGATCATAGCCCAGACAACGAAGAGTTTGGACAATTAAACATAATAGATTTAAACGCTGTTTCCAACACCGAGATAATATATAAACTACTAGAATATAACGATAAAAGCTTGCTAAATGAAGAAATTTCAACCTGCTTGTTAACTGGAATAATATTTAAAACCAAAAGCTTCAAGACAAACAATTTAACCCCAAAAACATTAAAAATTTCTTCTGAATTGATAGAGATGGGAGCTAAAAGAGAAGAAATAGTATCCAATCTTTATAGATCAAGAAGTTTGAATACTCTAAAACTATGGGGGAGAGTCTTAAACAATCTACAATCAAGCGAAGACAAAAGCATAATATGGGCAAATTTATTCAAAAATGATTTTAAAGAAACAAGAGCCCAAGAGGAAAACCTACAAGACATTATAGATGAGCTTATCATTAGTATTCCAACAGCAAAAATTATTATAATCTTCTATTCAAACACAGAAATGTTAATATTAGATAATAACTATATAGAAGAAAAAGATAAAGAAGACTTTGAAAACAAAACCATAATACAACACAATAACAAAAACAATGAGATGTTTAACACTAATGTAATTCTTTATTCAGTTAAAAACATAAATTCTCTTGAATTAATCAAAAAATATAATCCAACAGGAACAAGAAAAATAGCTCAAACAAATATTAAAAAACCTCTAAAAATAGTGGAAAAAGAAATAATAAACACCATAGACAAGCGTCTTGAAAAAATATTTTAATAGTGTTAAAATTATTTCATACAAATAAATATATTTGTGTTTTTGTTTTTTCCTCTTTTGATTATAGGGCGTATAGCTCAGTTGGTTAGAGCGCTACGTTGACATCGTAGAGGTCTCCCGTTCGAGTCGGGATACGCCCACCCAATGAAAAATTGGGGCATATAGCTCAGTCGGTTAGAGCACCGCCCTTATAAGGCGGGGGTCGATGGTTCAAGTCCATCTATGCCCACATAAAAAAAGACGAGGTTTTTATATCTCGTCTTTTTTTATTTCTTCAAATATCTTTTCTATAGTTATGTTTTCATCTCTACTGAATCTCTGCAAAACAAACCTTTCTGTAGCTATCTTTTTTCTGTATTCATTGTTTATACCTATTCTAACTCTTTTAAAGTTTTGAGTCTTCAAATGAGCTATTATTGACTTTACTCCATTATGGCCAGCGCTAGATGAATTTGTCGAAATCTTATATCTACCAAAATCAATATCTAAATCATCATGAACAACTGTTAAAATGTCTGTTAAGTCTAGGTTTTTCTTGGGAAATAATCCTAGTTTTTTAGGAAGTAGGTTATAATAGTCCATAAACTTCCTCAAAGATAACCCTGAATTGTTAACAAAGGTTCTTGGTTTTATGAAATAAATATTATCTTTATAGGCGATATCAGCGTTAAATCTTTTATCATATTCCCATAAAAAACTTTTTCCAATAAGAAAATCAAAGAACATAAAACCAACATTATGTCTGGTGTTATTATATTTTTCTCCGTAATTGCCAAGAGCAATTATTATCTTCATAGAAAGAAATTATTTATATACTTCTCTGGTTTTTTTACCCTTATAACCAGTTCCCGCAGGTATTAAGCAACCAATGATAACATTCTCCTTTAAGCCTTCTAGGTAGTCTATCTTGCCACTCATTGCAGCCTCTATTAAAACTCTAGGAGTTTCTTGGAAAGATGCAGCTGACAAGAAACTATCAGTAGTAAGTGATGTTTTTGTTATACCTAACAAAAGGTTTTCCGCCTTAGCTGGGTTGTCAGAATCTTTATTAGCTTGATGTAAAACCTCATGCTCTACGGTTTCTCCAGGTAAAAGACTTGTTGATCCACCATCTTTAATAAAGTGTCTAGAGAACATTTGTCTAGCTATTATTTCAATATGCTTGTCACTTAATGGTTGTCCTTGAGAGGCATAAACATATTGGATTTCTTTAATAATGTATTTTTGTGTTTCAAGTTGACCTCTTAACTTATATAGTTCCTTTAAGTCAAAGCTACCCTCTGTTAATCTGTCTCCAGGTTTAACAGTTTCACCATCCTTAACCCAAATCATAACACCTTTTGGTATGGTAAATTCTTGAACCTTCTCAACATCCTTAGATATTGAAACAAACTTGTCGCTCACCTTTACTGAGCCAGAAGTATCTGCTTTAACGCTTTTGTCCATAACAGAGAAAAGAACTTGTCCCTTAGAAACTTTATCGCCCTCAGCTACATCAATCTTTACCTCTAAGTCTTTCTTAGGGATTTTCTTTCCTGAAAGCTTAACCTGATTTACCAATTCTCTAAAATAGTATTTATCAGTATCTTTGCCTTTGTATTTTATTTTCAAAATCTTTTCTTGAGGGTTTGTGACTATAACGTCCTTACCGTTTTTATCTTTAATAATTCTTTGTCCTAGCTCTATTTTAACACTGCCCTCAACCTCTGACATAAGTGCTTTCTTTTTAGGAGTTCTATTTTCAAATATTTCTTCAACTCTAGGTAAACCTTGAGTAATATCATCAGATCCAGCAACACCTCCAGTATGGAAAGTTCTCATAGTTAACTGAGTTCCTGGTTCTCCAATAGATTGAGCTGCTATAATTCCAACAGTTGTTCCAAGTTTAACCTCTTTACCGTAAGCTAGGTCAGTTCCATAACATTTTGCACAAACTCCTTTTTTCAATTTACAAGAAAGAACTGATCTTACACAAGCCTCGTCAATATTGCTAGACTCTAATCCCTTAATCACTTCCTCACTTAAAAGATCTCCTGCCTTTAATATTGTTTTACCTTTTATATCTACAAGGTCTTTAGCCAAATATCTTCCTGAAATCTTTCTAAAGAAATTGTCATTATCTTTTTCAGCCTCTTTTCTATAAATAACAAAACCCTTTTTATCTCCACAATCATCTTCGGTAACGATAACATCTTGAGCTACATCCACTAGCCTTCTAGTTAGATAACCAGCATTAGCTGTTCTAAGGGCTGTATCAGACAAACCTTTTCTAGTCGCATGAGTAGATATAAAGTATTCCAATACTGAATAACCTTGTTTTAAGTTACCTTTAACCGGCAACTCAATAATAGCACCTGAAGGTGAAGTCACTAAACCTTTCATACCAATAATCTGAACTGGTTGGGCCCAAGATCCTCTAGCACCAGAGTCAATCATAGAAAAAACTGGCAAAGAGTCTTTTAACCCTTCTTTACAAATTTCAGCAATCTTTTCTTTAGTTGATGTCCAAATTTCAATAACTTTACTGTATCTTTCACTATCAGTTAAAAGACCGTCTTCAAATTGCTCTTTTATTTCTTCTACTTGACCATTTGCTATCTCAATCAATTCATCCTTCTTGCCGAGTGTTGGAAGGTCACCAAAACCCCAAGAAAGACCACTCTTAGTTATATATTTCAAACTTAAATTCTTTAAATCATCAATAAATTTAACAGTTTCTTCCTCTCCATAAAAACTTAAACAATCTTTAATAATATTCTTTATTTTGTTTTTACTTAAGATTTCATTAACATAAGGAATATTGGCTGGAACTATGTTATTAAAAATAATTCTACCTACAGTGGTTGTCATTAATTTTCCATTTAACTTAACCTTAATAGAATCATGAAGTCCAATATGCTTGTTATTGTAGGCAATTAACGCCTCTGTCTTATCTGAAAAATATTTATTAATTTCTTCGTCACTCTTCAACTCTCCTAATGTTATGTAATAAGCACCCCAAACGATATCTTGGTTAGGAGAAACAATTGGGTCTCCAGTTGATGGTTTTAATAAGTTGTGAGAAGAAAGCATTATATCTCTTGCTTCGGCTATTGCCTCCTTAGTTAAAGGAACATGAACAGCCATTTGATCACCGTCAAAGTCAGCATTAAAAGCAGTACAAACTAAAGGATGTATTTGGATAGCTTTACCTTCTGTTAAAACAGGTTTGAAAGCTTGTATACCCAAACGATGAAGGGTGGGAGCCCTATTTAACAGCACATAAGCCTCTTTAACAATATCTCCCAAGATATCCCAAACCTCATCACTTCCAAGTTCTATATATCTTGAAGCACTTCTTACGTTATGTACTATTTCTTTTTTAATAAGTTGAGCTATAATGAAAGGTTTGAAAAGCTCAAGTGCCATAATTTTTGGTAAACCACATTCATCTAGGTTCAATGTCGGATTAACAACGATAACACTTCTACCTGAATAATCAACTCTCTTACCTAATAAATTTTGACGGAAACGACCTTGCTTTCCTTTTAAGGTGTCAGCTAAAGACTTTAACTGTCTTTTTTGACCAGTTGAAGCAACGACCATTTTACTATTTCTAGCTGAATTATCAATTAAAGAATCAACTGCTTCCTGTAACATTCTTTTTTCATTTCTA
>JBAYSI010000046.1:0-5436 GCA_041676225.1 Patescibacteria group bacterium
AGAAAATTAACAACAGCTATTAAAAGAGCTAGAAAAATGGCTCTACTTGGATTTACTCACAAATAATTATATGTTGAGTCTTAACGAAATAAAAACTGGCAAAGTTTTAGAAATAAACGGAGAACCATTTATCGTCATCAAAACAGATCACCACAAAATGGGTCGCGGAGGAGCTGTTTTAAAGGTTAAATTAAAAAATTTAATAAATGGTAACGCGCTAGAAAAAACTTACCAAGGAAATGACAAGGCTGAAGAAGCTAGTACCGCAACTAAAAAGGCTAACTTCTTATACAAAGATCAAGAAAATGCATACTTCATGGACAACACAAATTTTGAGCAATTTTCTTTATTAATAGAAGATATAGAAGATCAGGAAAAATTCTTAAAAGAAGAAACAACTGTTGATGTTTTATATTTTAACGAAAACCCTGTATCTATTAGTCTTCCTGTTAAAATGGATTTCAAGGTTGTGAGCGCTCCTCCAGGAGTAAAAGGTAACTCAACTGGAAACGTTAGCAAACAAGTAGAAATAGAAACTGGAGCTATAATAACAGTACCTCTTTTCATAAACGAAGGAGATATGATAAAAGTTAACACAGAAACCGGAGAATACGCAGAAAGAGCTTAAATAAAAAATAAAAAAAAGAAGATGGTAATTTTTAAACCATCTTCTTTTTTTTATTTCTTTTATCTAGTAATTTCAATATCCATAGCTGGCAAAACTCTAGGTGATATTAAATAGTCATATCTATTAAAAAAATCTTTCACCGCTGGGATCACAATATTCTCTTGGTAAATATCTAAGTTCAATGAGTTTTTGTTTATAGGAAAAATATATGCAGGAACGTAAAGTTCATACCCCTCTCTACTAATATCATCGTATGTCCATATTTTAACTATTTCTAATTTGGGTGTTCCTATTTCAACATCCACAAATTCAAAACTTTCATCTTCGTTATAATAAGAATAATAATTTCCACCCTTTTCAGCCATTTCTATAATTGAAGTCTTGTCAGTCTCTGTTTGATAATAAGATCCTTCATATTGCTGATTGTAGAGATTATATAGACCAGAAACCTTTTTCTCTCTAATATCAACTTCAACACTCAGACCGCTAACATTCCCATACTCCTCGTAAACAGTCCTGTTATTTATCTTTAAAGGATAAATAACATTTATACTTTCTGGTATATAATATGAAGCTTTGTTCTCAGCCCTACTATAATAAGATAACCATTGATTTTGCACCTCTCCCTGCCCAAAGTTTTCTAAATTAATTGAATATTTTCTCAAAAAATCACCACTAATTTTCAATAACTCTGAATCACTTAAAATATCTGATTCGCTTAATCTGTATTCTTCAAAACAGTAAAAATTATCCCAAGAGCCACAAATCTTTTCAACATTTGGCCATCTCTTCCAGTTTTTATAGAGAGAGAAATAACCCTCTTCAAGACTAAAGTTAAAATTATAACCAAACTCAACATCCTGTGTTAAATTAAAGCTAGACATCTTTAAATCACTAACACCCCCTAAGTCAACAAAAGGAATAGAACTACCAATAAAAGAAGTAGCCGGGGCCTCTGAAGTAGATGGTTTAACCCTTCTGTATACAAGCTCTTCTTGCATAAAAGTGTCAAAATCATCTCCAGTATAAATATAGTTATACAAAATTGGAGAAGGCATAACAATCATAGAATCGTCAACGAAGTCAACAGACTCAGGACCTGATGTTCCAGCTCCGTACAGCCCTTGAGAGTTTGATGATCTAGAAATAGGAGAATCCTCCAAATATCCTTGGACATTTAATGATCCAAAAGCTTTTTCACCAAGCTCAATAACCTTAAAATCATTAAAAGATGATAAAGAATTAAACTCCTTTGAAGTGTTGAAATTTCCAGCCTGCATTCTTGCAAATACAAAACTAACAACTAAAAAAATCAAAACTGAAAATATAAGAAAAACCCTAATCAAATCAAAAGCAAAATTAAAAGATGAAAAATAATTATTTTCTTCTTTTTTTATCTTTTTTGCCCTAGGCTTAGGCTTGGCAATCTTCTTTTTGTTTTTATCCATAATTGAAAAATTAATTATAAGCTATACCAATATTATAGCACACTTTTAAAAAACCTTAAACATTGTTATAATAAAATAAAAAATATGAACATACTTATTTTATTATACTTTCTTTTCTTTGCTTTTTTAAGCCATCTGAATCTAAAAACATCTATACTGGTTATACTTTTTGCTTTGCCGTCATACTTGATTAGATTCAGCATCCTATCTATACCAACAAATCTTTTAGAATTAATGGTTTTAACTGTTACCTTGTTTTTTGTTTTAAAAAATTACAAAAAAATATTTAAAAACCTAAAAGACAAGAGAGAGGAGAAACAAGCCTATCCGTTTTCTTGGGAGATAGTAATAATACTAACAATGGCCTTCGTTTCTGTCTTTATCTCAAGTTCGCTAACATCAGCATTAGGAATTTTTAAGGCATATTTTTTAGAACCAATACTTCTCTTTATTATAATAGTTAACACTTTTAGAAGTGACCGAGATATTAAAAAAATAATTTATACTATATCAGCATCAGCTTTAATCGTTTCACTGTTTGCTATTTGGCAAAAAATAACCGGACAATTTATTTTTAATGAATTTTGGGCCAATGAAGAAAATAGAAGAGTTGTATCCTTTTTTGGTTATCCAAACGCCGTAGCACTATACTTAGGGCCATTAATTCCTCTTTCTCTTGCCTTGTTTATTCAAAGGACCAAAGAAAAGGCCAGCTTCTTTTCATTTTTTGAACAATTATTTCTTTTTGTTTGTATTGTTTCTAGTTTTTTAGCTATCTATTTTTCAAAATCAAAAGGAGGATTAATAGCGGTAAGTCTATCAATTTTGATATCAGTCTTTATTCTAATTAAAAAGAAATATAAAATACTAATTCTTACTATTTTGATTATCACTAGTTCTTTTCTTTTTTATGCTAAAAAAGATTTGATAGACTTAAAACTATCCTCCAGTTTGTCTTATCAAATAAGGTTGACGCAATGGGAGGAGACTATGGAAATGCTAAAAAAAGAGGGACTAATATTCGGAGTTGGACTAGCAAGTTACCAAGAAAGAGTTGAAGCTTATCATCAAGAGGGAATATTCTTTAATAAAGATGCAGATCCAGACTTCAAGAGAAAAATAGTAATCTTTGATGATAAGTACAGGGCCCAAAGATGGCAACCTCTAGAAATATACCTCTACCCTCACAACATCTTTTTAAACTTCTGGACAGAAATTGGAATAATTGGAGCCATAACTTTCATTTTTTTAATTTTTAAACTTCTATACATGTCGGTTAGACATATAATTAAAAATAAAAACAACAAAGAAAAATACATATTCCTAGGACTGTTTTCTTCTGTTTTAGTTATTTTAATCCACGGAATGTTTGATGTTCCATATTTTAAAAACGACCTATCCATTATCTTCTGGCTAATCGCTTCATTGTTGGCAATATATCAACTTAAAGACAATAAAAAATGGAAAAAGAAAACTTAACAAAAGTAATAGCTACACATACTCAATTTTCAAGAAGAAAGGCCGAGGAATTAATTAGACTTGGTAGGGTTAAAATTGATAACAGGCCAGCTACTTTAGGTGAAAAAATCGGTGAAGAAGAAAAAATAGAAATAGACAATGTTGAGATTAAAAGAAATAATAAAAAGCTTTACATTAAAATGAATAAGCCTGTTGGCTATACATGCACAAACAAAGATTTTTTAGGTGAAAAAAATATATTCTCCTTAATTAAGTTAGATCAAAAATTATCATCTATTGGTAGGCTTGATAAAAATAGCTCTGGTTTAATACTCTTAACCAATGACGGCGATTTAAACTTTAAATTAAGTCATCCAAAATTTGAACATCAAAAAATATATTTGGTTGAAATAAAAGAAAAACATATGATGAAGAGTGGAGGCTTTGTAAATAAAATAAAAGAAAGCTTTCTAAGGGGGTTGGATATAGGCGAGAAAACGCTAGCCAAAGCCAAGAAAGTCGAAACTATAAACAATACTACTATATTTAAAATAACTTTAAGTGAAGGAAAAAAAAGACAGATTAGAGAAATGTTTAGATACTTTGACTTGCAAGTAGAAAGCTTACAAAGAATTGAATTTGCTGGAATAAGATTGGGCGACCTAAAAGAGGGAGAGTGGAAGCATTTAGAAGACGCAGAAATTAAAACTATCTTAAAATAAAAAAGGCTTGCCATAGTGGCAAGTCTTTTTTGTTAACAGTTGAGGAGATTTATTTACTATCCTTAATAATAAATACAAAATAAAAACTAAACAGAAACAAAACTGCTAAAAATAGAAACAAATATTGTATGTCATAAAAACTTAAAATAAAGACTCCTAGACCAGAACCCACCAAGTAACCCAAAGGATAGGATGTCCTTAGAAAGTTAATGTGGCTAACATTTTCAGCATCAACAATTTTAAAAAATCTAGACTCCCTCATAGCCTCAATAAGGGCCGCTCCAATTCTACTTAAAAACAAAATAGACCCCCAAACAAGTGGACTGGTTGACTTAGTAAAGAAAAACAAAAGAAGAGAGACTAATATAATAGCCAAACCTGCATAAGTCATTTCTTTTTCTCCTAAATATTTATCAGCTATAATACCAGCCGGTATCTCTATTAGAACAAAAGGTATAAGCATTATAGAGAACATAATACCAAGAGTTGACCAGCCAAAACCAATTGCGTTATGAAGATAAATAGGAATAAAAACAACAGCTGAACTAAAAAATAAATTCAAGAAAAAAGAAACAAAATAAACACCTCTTAAATTTAAATTTTTCCAGAAATCTGTAACTGTTTGAATGATATTCAATTTGTCATACTCAACAGCGACACTAACCTTTTTCTCATTAGAAACAACTACGAAATAGTAAACCAAAATCAAAAAGGCAGCTGCCAAATAAACTAAATTATAATAATCAGGAGAAATAACGAGCATAGAGGCAAACATTGGAGATAATATCCAGCCCAAATTCATAAAAGTAAAGAAAATAGCCCTCGTTTTGCCAGTGCTTTCATTTTCGGTAAAACTTTCAACAAAAATATCCATATTAATCCAAAGAAGATTGGAACTGGCCCACATTAAAACAAAAAATATAAGCAATATAACTGGACTAGGACTAACCATTAAAGCCATTAAAGAAACTATATTTATCAACATCATCACCTTGGCCGAGATAATGTTACTAAATTTCCTAATAATTGAAGGAAAAAACAACATGGCAAAAAACGTTATAACATTAGCTGCTACAAAAAACAAACCAACATACTTGGTTGCAACAAATGTTTCTATGAAATTTGAATTTATATAGGCTGGGAAGGCAGTTGAAATCGCCAACATAAAACCAGCTAAATA
>JBAYSI010000047.1:0-5432 GCA_041676225.1 Patescibacteria group bacterium
AAAAAACTCTTGGCAGAGATAACTTCACTTTGTGGTTTAAAATCAAAAAATGATTTTAGTTTTTTATTAATACCTCATTTAACTTCTAGCCTGTTGGGATTATTGTGAGATATGAAGCTATATGACAAATCAAGAATATCTTGATGAGACCTATAATTAGAACTTAAAACTATTTCCTTCGCCAAGGGGTAATCATCTTTAAATTGCATTATATTTGAAATTGAAGCTCCCCTAAATTTATATATGGATTGATCATCATCCCCAACAACCATTAAATTAGCTTTATCACCAGACAGTATTTTTATTAATTCATATTGAGAAAAGTTTGTATCTTGAAATTCATCCAACATTAAATACTTAAACTTTTCTTGATATTTCTTTAAAATATTTGGCCTAGTTTTAAATAGTTTAATGGTATAGTTTATTAAGTCAGCAAAATCTAAATAATCATTTTTCAGAAGTAATTTATTATATACAAAAAAAGCTTGAGCCAACTCTTTCAGTTTTTTATTTTCCAAAACTTCAGCTTCGTCCTTGCCTTCATCTGATAGATTATTGCAATAATCTAAATATTCATCTGGTGTTATGTTTTCATCCTTAAGGCGAGAAAAGTGTTTTAATAATTCTTTAATAAACTTATTAGGATTTCCAGCAGGCGCATAATAATCCAAATTAAATTCCTTAAAATTCTTTTTTACAAAAACCCATTGAGCTGTTTCGTCTAACAATTTAAAGTCGGAACTAAGCCCTATTTCTAAACCACTCTCTCTCAGTATCTTCTCTCCGAAAGAATGAAAAGTATTAATCCATAATTCAACATAACCATATGGCAGTATTTTATCGGCTCTCTCTATCATTTCACTAGCTGCTTTTTCAGTAAAAGTAGCTAAAAATATTTCATCAGTTTTAACACCCTTTTCTAGCACTAAATATGCTAAACGATTAATTAAAACTGTTGTTTTACCAGTCCCGGCCCCAGCCACAACCAAAAGAGGACCGTCTTCATGCTTGACGGCTAGTAACTGTTCTTTGTTTAACCTCTTTAAATTATCTTTAAAAAGCTCTATGTCAGAGCTTATATCTCTTTCGATTTTCATGTTAATATTATATATCATTTCAGGCTTAAAGACAAATACAAAAACAGACACTAATGTGCCTGTTTTTGTATTATACCTTAAAGAAAAACTTTTTAGAAAGAATTAATAGTCTTTTATACAACGAACTGAAAATGCAGTACTTCCGTTAGCCCAATCACGACTAATATCGGACCTGGAGATGTGCAAATATCTATTCAAAAGTCCCCAACCAGGCTCCTCCGTTGAAGATGAAAAGTGAGCGCTAGAGCCAATTTCGTCCCAAATACCAACACTATTTCGAAGGCCCCCCATCAAAGCATCAAAACCAGAGCTACTATCAATGCCCATCAAAGATTGCCCAGCCGGATTGCAACCCCAAGTTGAAAACCTTTCAGGATCACAAATATCTGTAGCCAAACTATTTTCTAAAATATGCCACTCAGCATCAGTTGGTATACGCCAGCCAGAAGGACATACCCCTTCTTCACCGCCTATTCCATTATTTTGCATATATGCTGCGCTGTTATACAAAACTCCATAAGTTTCATACACGTTTACCACATTTCCCGACACACTACGAGTATATTCTCTAGCCTCATTTGTTGAATTATTTGGACTCTCATATCCATAAACAGCGTACCTAGGGTCAGTTGTTGAGCTCCATCCTGTACTTGGGCCATGTACACTTGGCAAATATCTTAGATTCTCAGCCATCCAAACTTGATCTCCAATTTTAACCCAAGCATATGTTTGGCCGTCTCTGCTATCTACAAAAGTTCCTGAAGTTGGCTCTGCTCCTCCAAGACCACAAGTAGTAAGTCCTCCTGGTGTCATACATAGTAGTCCAGGTGATATGTCTGATACTTGTTTACCTGAACAGAAAGATAGAGTGTAGGTTGAGTTTTCTGTGCCTACTGTGTAGTTATAGTCATTTTCTTCAGGTGTACATGTTCCATCTGCTACGCTAGGAGCAGTAGGTAATATTTGCATATATCCTCCTGTTGTTAATTCTTCTAATGTAGTAGGATAGGCTTGGTTGTCATTGAAGAATAGTTCTAGAGCTGTAGACATTTGTTTTACGTCTGCTACTCTTTTAGCGTCTCTAGCATTTTGTCTTGCTTGTTGTAGGGCTACTATAGCTAGGGTTGCTAGTATTCCTATTATGGCTATTACTACTAATAGTTCAATTAGTGTAAAAGCGCTTTGTTTTGTTTTTCTTTGCATAGAAAGAATTTTTTTTCAAATATCTATTTATGTTTATTTTTGTATATATGCATATGTATCTATCTTCTATTCTTTTACTTTGATAGAGGATGGGTATATGTATATATTTTATTATATATAGATATTTGTTTTATTTAATTATTAAATTAATTGTTTTTACTTTTATATTATACATTACCCCCCCCTGATAGTCAAGATATTTTATAAATGCTATAATGTTTTATATGAAAAATAAACTAAAAACATTTTTAAAAGGCTTTGCTATGGGTTCTGTAGATATTATACCGGGAATTTCTGGTGGAACGATGGCTTTAATTCTGGGAATATATCAAAAAATAATACAGGAATTAAAAAGTATAGATGCAAAGTTTATAAAACTCTTTTTTAGTTTTAAATTTAAAAAAGCTTTTGGGAGTGTAGATTTAGGTTTTTTGTTGTCACTATTTCTTGGTATTATAATCGCCATCATTAGTCTTTCTAGAATTATTTCTCATTTGTTGGAAAATAATAGTTTTTATTTATATAGCTTTTTCTTCGGTTTAATAATCGCTTCTATATTCGTAATATTGCCTAAAAAGTTTTATAAAGATCCTAAATATTTATTTATTATCCCCGGCGTAATTATTGCCTGGCTAATATCTGGAGGTGGTGTTATAAGTAGCCCAAATACTTATTTAACCATTTTTATAAGCGGAGCAATAGCTATTTGCGCTATGATACTTCCCGGAATAAGCGGTTCATTTATTTTATTAATCTTGGACAAATATGAATTCATGATAAATATTCTAAAAAATCCTTTTTTAGAAAATAACATAATATACTTATCAGTCTTTGTTTTAGGATGTATTATCGGTCTATTATCTTTCGTGCGACTTTTATCCTATCTTTTAAAAAAATACTACAAACAATCAATAGCCATTTTAATTGGTTTTATGTTGGGAGCTTTAAGAAAGATATGGCCCTTTGGAAATTTAAAAGGAGATGAAAACCTTGTTTATTCTTTGATATTTTTGATTATTGGCATAAGCATAGTTGTTATTGTCCATACTTTAAGCAAAAAAAAGAAGGAGTTATAAACTCCTTCTTTTTTTATATTCTACTTATTAAGCAGCGTTTTTACCATATTTAGCATCAATCTCTTTTTTACCTATAGAACCTAATTCTTGGATTAATCTTCTCTTCTTATAAAGAGCGTCAACTTTCCCTTGTCCTTTAGGCATTTTAGCTAATTCACTGTTTAGCTCAACAATTTCTTGTAACTTAGCTTTCATTTCTGGACTTTTAGCAGCTTCCATTTTTATACCAGCGCCACCAATGCTTGCGCCAATTTCAGCTATCTCAAGAGATCTAATATGAGTAAGGCTTTTGATTAAACCTTTTAATTGATTTACATCGTCTTGATATTTTTCCTCATCACTTTTCTCTCTTCCCTTAAACATGGAGGTAAATTTTTCAAAGATAGACTTTCTAGCTTTTTCAACTTCTTCTTCAGCCTTTTTTTCGTCTTCAACTTTCAAAGCCTCAATTTCAGAACCCTCTCTTTCAAATTCAACTTCATTTGATTCTGCTTTTTCAAAGGCCTTAGAAGCCGCTTCTTTTAAGGCATCTTTGTTTTCAACTGCCTCTTCTTTTGAAACTTGAGCCTCTTGGCTTGTAATCTTTTTTTCGAAATCCATATTGTTTAAATAACTATCCAGACAAACTATGAATAGTTGGGAATGGAAAATTATTGATTAATTTTAAGATTATTAATTATACTACGCTAACATTATAACACAAAATTGAAATATCGTCAATATCTACACTTTTATAACAACAGGAAGGACCATTGGTCTTCTTTTTGTAGCTCCAAAAAGAAAACTACCAATCTCATTTCTTATTTTGTTTTTTATATAATCATCATCAGCTGGAGTTTCGGCATTTTGATCTCTAACTATTTTCTTAACCTTGTCTCTAGTTTTCTCTATTAAATCTCTATTTTCTTTCATGTATATGAAACCTCTAGAGATTAAATCTGGACTACCAATCAAAGCTCCGGTTCTACCATCTATGGTTGCAATTACAACTATCATTCCGTCTTCTGCCATCATTCTACGATCTCTTAAAACTATATCAGAGACATCACCCACGCCAAGACCATCAACCATAACATAATCTGTTACAACTTTTTCCTTGGTTAAAGATCCTAATACTGAATATTTTTTATCCCCGATTGTTTTATCTCCTTTGATAAGCTCTACAACTTGTCCGTTGTCAGCTACAAAAATATTATCTTTTGGTATACCTATTTTTTCCGCTAGTTCAGCATGAGCTTGAAGCATATAATGGTTAGCTTCTATTGGCATGAAGTATTGAGGTTTAATCAATCTCATCATAAGCTTTAAGTCTTCTTGCTTGGCGTGACCTCCAGCATGAATGTCCATCATTTTGTAATGAATAATTCTAGCACCCTGTCTTACAACCATATCCATTAGGTTTTGTATACTTCTTTCATTTCCAGGTATAACAGAAGATGAGAAAATAACAGTGTCGCCCTTTTTAAGTGCTACACTTCTATGTTCACCGTTTACAACTCTAGACAAGAAAGCATTGCTTTCACCCTGAGCTCCAGTTCCAATTATTATAATCTTATCATCTTTTATTCTGTGCAGGTCTCTATCTTCTACAATTATCTTTGGATCAAATTTAAGATAGCCAATTTGATGAGCCACTTCAACGTTTTGGTTCATGCTTCTTCCTTGAAGAGATATTCTTCTTCCATACTTAGCGGCTAAATCAAATATCTTTTGAACACGACTAAGTTGAGATGCAAAAGTACCAATAATAACCCTGCCTTTTATATCCTCTAATAATTTACCCATCTCGTCTCCAATAGCTGATTCAGATATCTGATAACCAGGATGAGTAGCGTCGGTAGAATCAGACATTAAAAGTAATATGTCTTGAGATCCTAGCTGAGCTATTCTATTTAAGTCGGCTGGTTTATCATTAACAGGAGAAAAATCTATTTTAAAATCTCCAGTATGGACAACTTTTCCAATAGGAGTAGATATTATTCCAGCAAAACAGTCAGGTATTGAATGATTAACTCTAAAAAACTCAATACTTAAATTATCTGATATTTTTATACTA
>JBAYSI010000048.1:0-5388 GCA_041676225.1 Patescibacteria group bacterium
ATATCTAAAAAACATGTCAATTCTTATGTCTTATATTTCATAGGTTTTCATAACTAAATAAAATTATTCTATCATTTTATAAAATTTATTTACCTAAAATTAGCCAATTTTTATGGTATTGTTATAGGACTGAATATGAGCTATAATGTAAACAAATAAAAACAGACCATGACGGGGTCTGTAATTATTAGAGGGACTCTTTTTCTCCTTTTGGGAGATCCTTCCCTATTTATGATAGATATGTGTACAACTTAATTTTATCATAAATTTGGCTTTAAAGAAATAAGGGATATAAAAAAATAAAATAGATAGGATACCGATGCTTGTCTATCTTATTTTACGATTTCATGTACAGAATGCTAATCTCTTATGACTTGATTTCTCCGGGGACAGATTATGATGAACTTTATGAATATCTTCAATCTTTTCCGCAGTCGAAACATCCATTAGAATCTGTTTGGGTTGTTAAGACTGACAAGAAACAAGACGCTATAAGAGATGAACTCAAAAAAATTGTAGACACAAACGACAAAGTTTTAATAGTTGATATAACTGGTTGTGGCTCAGCATGGCACAATATTCCTGCAGAAAACTGGATAAAAAACGGACAATAAAATAAAAATAAAAAAGAATAAGACCGTCACTTATTCTTTTTTATCGCTTATAATTTCTCTTCAAACAAAAAGCACAGATTTATAACAATCTGTGCTTTTTGATTTCCATGAATTTCGATTCCATCCAAGGTGCTACCAAAATTTGCACCCTTGTGGGTATCGAACCATCGAAAACACTCGGCTTTCGGGTACCTTTCACAGAAAATGTCATGGCACGGGATGTAGGAATCGAACCCACGTCTGCTCTTTTGGAGAGAGATATGTTACCACTACACCAATCCCGCATTATTAAATTTTTCTACAAATCTATCTATTATTATAAAAACTTCTTTATATATTTTACTGTCTTTATATCTAACAGATAAACAACCTTTATAACCTGGTTTCTTATTAGTTCCAGTATGTGGTTTATTATATATTGAAAATTTACTTTTATCAATACCATTGAAATAGGGGCGCAAATTTTTGCACCCCTATAGTATCTGAATAAAATATTATTTCTTTTCCTGCATCGGCTCTCCACAACAAATTATTGGCACTCCGCTATCTTTAACAAACTCAACTTCATTGCCACAAATTTCACAAATACAAATTTTACCAACCCTACTAGCCATAAATTTAAAGATTAATTATTAATATGTCTCAACAAAAATCTCAAAGTGAGCTTGAGGATGACTACAAGCAGGACAAAGTTCTGGCGCTTCACTTCCCTCATGAATATAACCACAATTATTACATTTCCATCTATTGATCTCATTTCTCTTAAACACCATATCCTTCTCAATATTTTCTAGCAGCTTCTTGTATCTCGCCTCGTGAGCTTCTTCCACTTCAGCCACTTCATGAAATAATTTGGCAATATCTTCATGCCCCTCTTCTAAAGCTTCCTTTTCCATGCGAGGATACATGCTAGAGTGCTCATAATTCTCTCCCTCTATAGCTGACCTTAGGTTATCTTTCATGTCTTCATGAATATAGCCTAATTGCTTTGCCCAAAGCTTAGCATGTTCTTTTTCGTTTTTAGCTGTCTCTTCAAAGATGTTAGCAATTTGCACATAACCAGCTTTTTTAAAAGCTGAAGCAAAATAGTCATATTTATTTCTGGCCATTGATTCGCCAGCAAAAGCTTCTTCAAGATTTTTTCTTGTTTTTTCTCCTAACATAATATTATTAAAATTAATTATAAATAAACTTAGTTGTCCAATTCCTTTTTAAATTCTAACTCGTAAATATGGAAAATGGTTGCTGAAATGGCTATTATTAGTGGGCCAATAATTAATCCCCAAAAACCAAACAAAGCCAAACCCCCAATAAGTGAAAATATTATAAATATTGGGTTAATTTTTGATTTTCCTGTCAAAAGATAAGCTCTTATAATATTATCTGTATTGCCAATAATTATTACTCCCCAAGCCAACATAAACAAACCTTTAAATACTTCTCCTATTAAAAGTAAATAAATTCCAACAGGAACATAGACTATCATTGATCCGATGTATGGAATTAAGGAGAAAAAAGCAATCAATATACCAGCGTAAAAAGCTGGAAGTCCAATTATTAAGAATCCAACAGCCCCAACAAAACCCTGAACTATAGCTGTAGCAAAAGTTGAAATAACGGCTGTATAGCTAATTTCTCTAAATTTTTGAAATAACTCTGAATCATACTTATTAGGAAGAGGTGACCAGAGCTTGAGCTTTTCAACCATATTCCTTCCATCTAAAAAGAAAAAGAACATAGTTAAGACTATTAAGACTAGGGAAACTACGAAACCTGTCGTTCCCTTAACTATCATACCAGCACCCTTGGTTATCCAATCTCTAATAATTTTAGTTACCTCTAATACTGCGTTTTTTACACTATCCTCATCTATGTTTATAATTTCAGTCCTAGAAAGAATACCAGATTTTATATCCTCACTAGCATTATTTATGAAATTAACTGTTTCTGTATAGGCGGTAACAGATTTTTTTCCAGAAAATATTATAAGGTTAGTGACTGGTATTATAACTATCAATAGAACTAAAATACAAACCAGAGCTGCTGCTAACCATTTCTTACCTCTAAAAACTTTAGTAAAAAACTTAAAAGGCTTATAAAAAAAAGAAACCAAAACAGCCGCAATAACTATTTCGATTAAAAATGGTTTAAAAATTAAAAAACAAGCAAAAAGAGACAACACTAATAAAATGATTAAAAATGGTTTTGCGAGATAATCATTTCTCATGTTTTTTTGCTTAATTTTTAAAAAATTTATTTGGTTTCTTTGTGTGGAGTGTGCTTCTTACAGAACTTACAGAACTTTTTAAGCTCTAATCTTACAGCTTTTAAAGTTTTCTTATTTTTATGAGAGTGATAAGTAACCATCTTACATTCAGTGCACTCCAATTTTATCATGTTGTCTTGAGACATATATTTAAATTACAATTATAAAATAACTGCCAAATCTGCAATCTAGAAGTATTATAGCAAATAAATAGCTAAAGTCAATAAGTGCTATTTCTGACAAGATTTACAATAATGAGTACCCCTGCCAGATAACTTAGTCTTAATTATTAAGTCTTTACACTTAAAGCACTTCAAACCACCCCGGCCATAAACCTTGAGAAGACTCAAAAATCCGCCACTTTTGCCCTCAACGTCAACATAATCACTGAAAGTTGTGCCTCTCTTTTCTACCGCCAACTCTAATATCTTCTTGATATTTGCAAATATTACTTTTTTCTCTCCTAAATTTAAACTATCAACAGACCTGAAAGGACTTACTCCAGAGGCAAACAAAACTTCATCTGCATAAATATTGCCAATACCAGAAACGAATTGTTGATCTAATAAAAAAGCTTTAACATTTTTTCTCTTACCATCTAAAAGCTTTAAAAAGTTTTCTAAGGTAAAAATTTCAGTTAAAGGGTCAATGCCAATCTTGGAGCTAAAATTATTAAAACTTTCAGAATCCAATAATTTTAAATAAGCAAATCTCCTAGTATCATTTAGTACAAGATAATTATTATCATCAAAATCAACTCTAAACCTAATGTGTTTAAAATTAGAAATATTACTGTTCTTTTCACTATGACCACCAACCAATAACGCCTTCTTGTCAGAGAAATATACTAACTGTCCTGTCATCTTTAAATGTACCACCAATTTCTTTTTAGACTTCTGAAAAGAAAAAACAATTGCCTTGCCCAATCTTGAAATATTAATGAACTTATCTTTTTTTAGTTTTAATAATTCAGACCTATCTCCATTTTGTAACAATCTTTCATCCAGCAATTCAATTAGTTTTATCTCTTTAAACAAAATAAAACGGCTTAAACCGTTTTTTATAGTTTCCACTTCTGGTAATTCTGGCATAGAATTATAGTAAAATTAGTAAAAACATAACTAATCCTAAAATCAAAAACAAAATAAGAAATATCTTTAAAAAGCTTCTACCAATTTTGCTAGGATTAATTAACATATTTTCAATAATTACAATAAATTTGTGGGCCGAGTAGGATTCGAACCTACGAAGGCGAAGCCAGCAGATTTACAGTCTGCCCCAGTTGACCGCTTTGGTATCGACCCAAAAAAAACAAAACAATGCTACTATTGTAGCAAGAAAAAAAATAATGTCAATAATATAGACTAGGCACCGATAGTTTCAAGCACAAACCTTACTAGCGCATAAGAAGAGAATATCACAAGTAGACCAATAGCAGCCCACATTAAAATATTTTTACCTTGAGTTATCTTCTGATCATTACCCGCAGCTGTCATCCAAACTAAACCTCCATATATAAACATGAGCAAGGCCAAAGCTCCAACTACCCCTAATATTTGGCTAACCACACTTCCAATTACAATTTGAAAACTACCAGCTGCAATTGGATTACTTAATGTTACCGTGGAATCTTGCGAAGGGTTATTTACTTTCGTAGCAGCTAAAGAAGAATTAACCAAAAGAAAAAATGAAGCAACAATTACAAAAGATAAAAATATTTTTTTAAGCATATTTAAGTTTTAAAATATAATAAAATCTAAGAACATAATAACAATTTTTTTATAAAAAAGCAAATAAAAAAGGGATGATTACTCATCCCTTAGAAGTTAAGATCTTTGATAATAAACATATATTGTTTGTTTATCAGCATTTGATCTAATTTTTACCTTGTAGTCCCTACCATCTAAGTCTGGGTACCTTACAGGAACCCTAGAAATAACATTGATAGTTGGACCACCTTGATAAATGATTTTATAATCACTTTTATCACCATAGGTTAGCATTTTAAAGCCAACTTTATGATTAATCAAGGCAGTTTCCTCTCCAGCGTCTAAAACAAAAGTAAATGCTGGTGTCATATCGCGATAAGGGTTTAAATCCTCAGCGATTTCCTCGGTTGCAACCTCTCCTCTATTATCGTCTTTTAATCTTGGCGAATTTTCACTGCCAAAAAACCAGAAAATAAAGATAGCAATGGTTAACAACAAAGCACTAGGAACACCTTCGGTAAATTTGTTTTTTTTCTCAGTCACTCTATCTGCTATCTTTAAAAACATAACAGTAATAAAAAGTGATACGAAAAGTCTAATAAAATAATTCCAAGTTTCAACTCCGACAAAACCGGGAGAATCAAAATGGAAAAAAACTCCTACAATCCACCAAGTGAAAATAAAAGGCAAACAACCAATTATTATCGCTAAAAAAAGGTTTCTCAAGGATGATTTGCTGGAGAAAATACCAGCAAAAAATTGATACCATTTTTTTTCAGTGTTTGTTTTAGGTGATTTA
>JBAYSI010000049.1:0-5305 GCA_041676225.1 Patescibacteria group bacterium
TATCTCACTTTGATTAGCACCACAAGATCCAACTCTAATGAAGTTTTTAGCACCAATTGCTATTAACTCTTCCATGGCTATAGCTGTTGAAGGCCCACCAATGCCCGTAGAACAGATGCTAACCGGTATTCCTTTGTATTTACCAGTAACTACACGATATTCACGATTAAAAGAGATTTCTTTAGCATTATCAAGAAATTTAGCTATTCTCAAAACTCTACCTGGATCACCTGGTAAAATTACATTTTTAGCTACATCACCTTTTTTACATAAAATATGTGGTTGAATACTCATATTATTTTTTATTATTTTTTATTATTTTAAAATATAGATCGATATAGGAGTCAACCATTTTATCAGCAGAAAACATTTTCTCAACTCTTTCTAAGCAATCTTGTTTGTTTATTTTATCAACCTTCTTAAGAGCTGAAATCATTTCTGAAAAATTATCAACGGCATAACCAGTCTTGCCATTTTTTATCAACTCACCTATAGCCCCTTTATTATATGCTACAACTGGGACACCAGAGGCCATAGCTTCCACTAAGCTATTACCAAAAGCTTCAACTATCCTATTGGGCTGTATTAAACATAAAGCATTTTTTAAAAGATTCTTTTTTTTCTCTCCAAGAACTTCACCTAGATATATTATCTGTTCGTTATCTATGAAAGGATAGAAGTGTTTATCTAAAAATTCTTTATCAGTATCGGATGTTTTACCAGCTATAATAAGTTTCATATTTAATTTTCTAGCTGCCTTAATTGCTACATCAATCCCTTTCTGAGGACTTACTCTAGCTAAGAATAATAAATAATCACCTTTTTCTTTTTTATGTTTAAAATTATCAACATCAATTCCATTATATACAACTCCTTGCCAATTCAAAAAAGGTAACATCTTCTTTACATATTTTGAAATCCCAACATAATTTAAATGCTTATATTTTTTTAAAAGATTTTTTTCTTGATCGAAAAATTCACCATATCTAATAGAATGAAGTGACGGTGTTTTAACTAAATCAGAAAATATAACGCTTTTTTGTTCAACAGCACAATGAATAATATCAAAATCCTTTGCCCTATTAAAAGCCTCACTAATGTTTTCATATTCGTGAACTTCTGAATAATCTCCAGCATAATGTTTCTTTCTTACGGAAACTAACTCCTGAGCTTTTGTTTTTGAATTTCCAGTAGCAAAAAGAGTTACGTGGTGACCTCTGTCAACTAATCCATTTACTAAATAGCCAACCGAGGAGCCTGTGCCCCCTCTAGAATCTGGGCTTGTTTCTTCCCAAAGCTTAGAAACTATAGCTATTCTTAATTTGTTTTTTTTCATTTTTTTATCTTTAATTATATTAATATAATAACAATAATTGAGGTTATTGTAAAATAAAAAGGCCAGAGATTGTTCTCTGGCACCGCACGTATTAAGGCAGAAAAAAGTTTCTATACTGCTTCGTTCACCAATTGATGAACTTTTTTGTAAAGAAATTGTATTCTTGTTGCCTTGGCCTTAAAGTTAAAAACTTCGTCAGCTTGAATACGAATATCTCCATATTCAGACAAAAGAGTTTTTAATGTTTCTGCATCCTTTTTGAATACAAAAACTTCAACTTCTTTACCTGTTGCTGTAACAGCTTCAAAAAGCATTCCTTCTTGCCATTTGCAACTTCCACTGGGCATAACTTGAATCACCATCTTCCCTGATGATTCAGAAATTTTTAATTCAACCATTTTTGGTTTTTTTTAAAATTAATACTTAAAGAACTAAAAAAATATTATCAATTTTTTTAATAAATGTCAATAGTTTAAATATGAGCCTGGCTATTCTTTATTAATTTTAATGTTAAGTTCTTTGATTAATTTTTCATCAATTTCACAAGGAGCTCCTGTCATAAGATCCTTACCCTTACTGTCTTTGGGGAAGGCATATATATCTCTAATCGAAGTCCAATCATTTAAAACCATAAGTATTCTGTCTATACCAGGAGCATTACCACCGTGAGGGGGAGCGCCAAAAGAAAAAGCATTAATCATAGCTGAAAAATTCTTATCAACTTCCTCTTTGGTATATGACGCCAACTCAAAAGCTTTATACATTAATTCAGGATTATGATTTCTAATAGCTCCAGAAGAGACTTCAAAGCCATTAAAAACAAGATCAAACTGATAGGCTAAAATATCTAAAGGATTTTTATTTAACAAAGATTCCATTCCTCCCTGAGGCATTGAAAATGGGTTGTGAGCAAAATCTATTCTCCCCTCCTCTATTTCAGAATATTCATACATTGGAAAGTCAACTATCCAAGCTAGGGCAGCCAAAGAATTGTCTTTTAAGTTTAATTTTTCAGCTACATAATTTCTTAAGTGCCCCATAGCCAAACATAACTCTCTCCATTTATCAGTGGCTATAAAAATAATATCACCATCAACCGCTGAAAGTTTGTTCACTATACCATTTATCATCTCTTCTCCTAAAAACTTAGTTAAAGAAGATTGACTTACACCATCCTTCAACACTATATATGACAAACCTTTTAAACCTTTTTTCTTTACTTCTTCAATAATATTATCTATTTCTTTTCTACTAAAAGATGATCCTCCTTCAACTTTTAAAGCTTTAATAAACCCACCTGAACTTAGTTGATCCTTAAAAACATTAAAGTCGCAACCACTTAATAATTCACTGATATCTTCTATCTCCATCTCAAATCTCAAATCTGGCTTATCAGAACCAAAGCGATTCATAGCGTCAGTCCATGAAATCTGCTCAAAGCGTCCATCTTCTCTTAAGTTCATTATTTTCTTTGCAGAGAAATTTTCAATTAATTCAATCATTAATGGTTCCATAATTTTAAAAATGTCCTCTTGTTCGACAAAACTCATTTCCATATCAACTTGATAAAACTCTCCATAATGTCTATCCATGCGAGGGTCTTCATCTCTAAAGCATGGGGCTATTTGAAAATATCTATCTAAGCCACCAACCATTAAAAGTTGTTTGAATTGTTGTGGCGCTTGAGGCAATGCATAAAATTTACCTGGATATATTCTAGATGGTATTAAAAAATCTCTAGCACCTTCAGGTGATGAGTTAGCCAAAATTGGTGTTTGCACTTCAGTAAAATTATTCTTTTGAAAGTATGACCTAACATGCCTAATTACTAAATCTTTTGTTTTTAACATTTCCTGTAGCTTAGGTCTTCTTAAGTCTAAAAATCTGTATTGCAAGCGAAGAGCTTCGTTAGCTTCACCAGCCTTATCTTCATTTAATTCAAAAGGTAGAGTATTGCATTTATTTAAAACTTCCACGCCCTCTATTTGAACCTCAATTTCCCCTGTTATCATCTTTGAATTCTTAGCTCCCTCATCACGAGAAACAACTAATCCTTCAATTTTTAAAACCCATTCATTTCTAACACTTTTTAAAACCTCGGCTATATCTTGATTTCCATTTTGTAAATCAAAATTAAGTTGTGTTATTCCATATCTATCACGCAGGTCTATAAAAATTAAAGAACCTAGGTTTCTATAAGAATTAACCCAAGCAGACAAAATAACCTTTTCACCTATATTTTTAGAGTTTAGTTCTCCACATGTATGTGTTCTAAGCATATTATATTTATTTTAAAATTAACACTAACATCTTAACAAAATTATAAAAAAAATCAATAAAAAAAGCCCTGTATAAAACAGAGCTTGTGAAATACTATTTTTTCACCAGAAGGATCCCAATTTTTGGAACCCAAACGCCTTCTGGTCCATAGAATTCAAGATATCTTGTTTTCCCATTGGAATAAAGACAAGAAAACATACCTCTAATTTTAGTTCCTAGAGAAACCAAAGTAATTTTTTCAATTAACTCTGGGAAGGTTCTCGCTAAAACTAAAGTTTCTCGAAATGTAGCTGGACGAAAATTATCCCTATCCATTTCTCTGAAAAATTTTCCAGGAAAAAATATCTTTTCACTAACAACTAATTTTGCCATCTTTATCGAAAGCATATTTTTTAATCTCTCCTTCCCAGACAACTCTTCTATAAACTTGTCATTTACAAAATGACTTATAAAGAAGAAGTCTGTTTCTTCGATTAATGACTGCAAGCTTTTCTGCTCATTAACAGCAAGCTTGAATTCTTTTCCAGTTAAAACTGAATTCAGTGAGGTTCCAGTTTTAACCTCTCTTTTGTAAACGATTTCTGCCATTTTTTTCTGTCATTTTTCTGTTGCACACTATCCACCCAGTTCCTTCTGGGTAGACTTTATCTCTTTCACAATCCCTTGTAGTATCTTTTATTGGTCTAATGTCTAAACCAACTCTACCACCAATATATACCACTGCTGGCATATATTCTATGACCTTGTTGAAATACCATGTTGGGTCCTTATACCACAAAGTGCCCGGAGCAAGTATGGTTTCATTTTCTATTGCACGATTTGGAAACATCTCATGCCAAGCTAGTAAATGAAAAATAGTGCCCAAACCCATATTAGGCTTATTCTCTTTCAGCCATTCACAAACCATGCTGTGAGACATAGGTTCGCCGAAAGTGTAGCAATTTATATGTGTGTTTTTAGTATCTACACATATAAACTTACCAGAAACGATGTTGTCATTTACGAATTTAATCAAACCAACATCTCTTTGGTCTTCTATCCTTTCTTCAAGGGACTTCCCGTTGTTTATTTTAACGGGAAGTAAAGTCTTCATTAACATTAACATTTTTCCTCCTTCTTTTTAATTAATACTATTAAGAACTAATAAGTTATTATCATATAAATATGATTAAGTCAATGTTAAAATAAAAAAAAGTATCTCTAGTTTGAGATACTTATAATTTCTAACTTATCTTCCCTGTTTAAAAATTTCAGGAAAAATATTAAAATCATTGGCGCTGTTAACAATATTGAAACTGAAATAATTTCCAGTGACAACTCTTGAATTGCTCCATATTTTTTAACTAGATTAAAAATATAAAAAGCAAGCACAACACCTAAAGACATTATAGCAAATGCCACAATGAATAAAATTTTTCTTACAATCATTTCCATGACGAATGTTTTTTTAGTTAATATTTCAAATTACTGAAAATATTATACCATATTTACATCTTTTTGTCAATGGCTATAACCTTGCTAATTCTTTTAGGCACTTCTTTGTCTAGCGGACTTGGTAATATATTTGTAGTTTTTAAGTCTGTGACTGAGCTTGCTATAACTTCAGCAGCATTAATTAACATATATTTTTCAACCTGTTTTACTTTGTTATCTATTAACCCTCTAAAAATTCCAGGAAAAGCTGAAACA
>JBAYSI010000050.1:0-5142 GCA_041676225.1 Patescibacteria group bacterium
AAGACCCTCGTCTTTCTTCTTTAGAAGTTCTATTATCTTATTATCAAATGACTCTGATTTATGATAGAACCCTCCTGGGGATCTATAGCTTAGGCTATGTGATAATTCGGCTGAAGCTATTAGTGCTATTCTTTTATCTTCTCTTTCTAATAAATTGCTAATCTTTCTACCAAACTCATAATGGTCTTTTATATTTTTTTGCCAAGAAGAGTTTATAATTAAAACCTTACCGTTAAAAGTTCTAATTCTTTGATTTTCTTCACTGAGTAAAAGATAAAGAGGAGCCGACGCTTTATAGTTTGGCTTGTTGTTGGCTTTTAAGCTTGTTTCTTCCGCATCTTCTTTTATTTTGTATGATAATTCTACATCGCCAGAGAAACTTATTTTACTGAAATAATCACCGAACTTTTCAAAGTTTATATCTTGCTGAAAATGATTGTTTATTTCTATTTCTTTATTTTCTTTACCACTTGAAATGATTATTACTGTGTCTATTTTATCTTCTTTAATTTTTTCTTTTATTTCATCAAAGGCTTCAACGGTTCTTTGAAGAATTCCCCTGTTTTTTTTACCAATATTTGGTATGAGTATTGGTGAGTGTGGCGCTATGAAGGCTGATTTGATCATTTTCTATTTTATTAATTCTCCTTCTTTGTATAAAGAAAGAACTCTTTCCGGAACATTTACTATGCTTTTCCATTGATATCCAAGAGATTCAAATATCTCCCCAGATGAAAAGGCTCTTTTTTCTCCATTTTCAATTAAGTATACTGCTGGAGAATTATCAGATTTTAATATCTCTCCATCTCCGAAACGATAAGGTGCTAGGGTTTGAAATGAGTTAAGTTCAGACTCTTCAACAGCTATTATTTGTCTTCCTTTAAACTTAGTTTCTAGGAAAACTTTATCTACTAAAGGTGCTTTAGTATCTTCCTCTACCCAATATACACCGCCAGTTTTTTTATTTTGAAGCAATGCTCCGCTCGGATAGAGAGACATAACAGTGATTTCTTTCCCTGTTTCATATGAGTTTATATCCTGCCAAGAAGCATTCATAATTTCTTCTATATTAAATCCTATCTTTCTAAAAGCTTCAGTGCTGGAGAATAGTCTCTTTTTGTTATCAACTAACAGGTATAGTTTTCCATCTGGAGACATAACAACAGAGTAGTTGTGGAATCTAATTGGAGCCCCCTCTGGATATGAACTTAAATCAGAAGATCCGGCCAAAACAGCCCTGTTTTGATTATATCTAGAAGCTAAAACTGCTTCGCTGCTAAATTTTCTTTTTAAGCCGTTTTGTATTATCCAATAATCTTCACCAACTTTTAAAATTGTTCCTTCTGGATATGCTTGTCCCGGAAAATATTTATTCCATAATCTCCAAAAATTGTAGTTACCGTTATATACATGAGGAGTGTATATGTATAAAGCGGCAGTAGCCTTATTCTCTATGTACACTTCCATAGTGTCCTTGTTTATAGTTCCATATCTATTGTTAAATGTGTATGTTTCTCCCTCTTTATACCAGTTTGCCGGTGGATTTGGGTTGATCATGTACCATCTAAATTGAAGAGCTGCACTGTTAACCTGTTTTCCAAATCCTTGGAAGTATGGATTACAGGCTACACTGTCAGGACATCCATAGCCAGTAGCCCAGTCTAGTTGTCTTTGGGTTGGGTTTTGATTTTCCACTAAGCTTTGCTCTTTTTGCAATAGCACTAAAAGAAATTTAGGGCTAACCGTGCCCACTAATTTACACTTAGAAGCTCTTTCTTCTTCTGTCGGACTATCGCTAAGTTTTATTCCTGAACAATCATAATTATTAACAGCTGCATTGTATATAATTTCAGATGCTTTTTTCTCTTTACCATAAGTATCAAGCAACGTCATGTTCGCCAAGGAGCTATTTTGCGCTTCTAAAAAAGACTGAACTTCATCTAAGGTCATACTTTTATAGTCCAAAATATCTTGATCGCTTATGATATTGCCAGGGTTAAATTCTGCGCTAGCCTTTATACAAAAAGGGAAAAGAATTATTGCAACACTTAAAATTAGTAGGTTTTTTTTCATCTTTTTATTTTTTATTTAATTATTTTTTAGTATATGTATTATAGTATATTTTTTTATTTTTTAAAAGATAAGAAGAAAATCACTCTAAATGACTTTCCGCTAAATTTTTTTGTGTTTTTTTGACCAGGTCAGGGTATTTTTTTAAATTAGGATCCTCTTTAATTATGGTATCGAGCTCTGCTCTGGTTCTTTTGATTATTTCACTATCAAAAAAGGAGGCAAATTTAAAATTATCAAAACCAGATTGAATTTTACCGTAAATATCGCCAGACCCACGATTTTTCAAGTCAACCAGGGATAACTCTAGTCCGTTTTGGTGTTTTTTTAGGGCTTCCAATCTTTTTAATACTTGTTCTTGGGGGTTTTCAACGCTTAAAAAGCAATAACTTTGGTTACTTCCTCTTCCAACTCTTCCTCTGAATTGATGAAGTTGGGCCAAGCCAAATCTTTCTGCTCCTTCAATTAACATTATGGTGGCATTTTTGACATCTATTCCAACCTCTATAACTGAAGTTGATATAATTATTTTTGTTTTATTTTCTAAGAAGCTATTCATTACAGCTTCCTTTTCTTTAGTCTTCATTTTGCCATGCAAGATCTTCATTTCGATGTTGGGAAATATGTTATTCTTTAATCTTTCATATTCTGCTTTTACTGATTTTAATTCACTACCATTATCGGACTCTTCTATTAGAGGACAGACTATGAATGCTTGCTTGCCTTCTTGTATTTCCTTTTCTATGAATTTATACATAGCATCTTTTCTGTTTGGTCCTATTATATCTGTTTTAATATCTAGCCTGTCCTTGGGTTTTGTTTTAATAGTTGAAATTTTAACTCCATTTAGAAGAACTAAACTTAAAGATCTTGGTATGGGGGTGGCTGTCATAGACAGAAAATGAGGCGTTGTTTTTTTTATATTATCATCAATATTCTTCTTTAATATTTCTTGTCTTTGGGATACACCAAAACGATGCTGTTCATCTACTACAACCAGACTAAGATTTTTGAAATTAACACCTTCTTGTATTAGTGAGTGGGTCCCTATTATTAAATCAGCATTTTTACAGATATACTCAGTTATTTCTTTTTTCTTTTTAGTTAAAATATCAAAGTTGGCTTCCTTTTTTTGAGAGGTAAGGAGCGCTATTTTAAAGTTGTATTTTTTAAAAAAATCTAACGAGCTTTTATAGTGTTGCGTTGCTAAAATCTCAGTTGGAGCCATAAATATAGCTTGATTTTTATTTAAAATACAGTTAAATATGGCAATTAAAGCAACTATAGTTTTTCCACTACCAACATCTCCTTGTAATAATCTGGACATGGATTTCTTCTCCTCCGTCTCCTTAAGTATTTCCCAGGCAGATCTCTTTTGGTCATCTGTTAATTCAAAGGGTAAAGAGTTTATGAAGTCTTTAATTTCTCTTATTTTTATTTCTAAATCATTAGATTCTTTTTTCTCAAGGTCTTTTTTTAAAAAGTATGATTTTATTTGAAATATAAAAAGCTCTAGAAATTTAAAGTATTCAATAGCTTCACCGACGGACCATTCTTCTTTTGGGAAATGAATATCTTCTAAAGAATTATTTATTCCTTTTAACTTTTGCCTCTTAAGTGTTTCTTGCGGTAAATATTCTTTAACATCTTTAAAGTATGTTGAGCTTTTTTTAATCAAAAACCTTAGTTGTTTTTGAGTAAGTCCATATGTTGTCTTGTACACAGGAACAATGCCTTCGGTGTGAAGTGCTTCTTTATTTTCTGCTATTTTTTCATAAGTAGGGGAGGACATAATGAGCCTTCCTCCACTTGGCAATATTTTTCCGGCTAAGGAAACTAGGTCTCCATTTTTAAGGTTTTTTATAATAAAGGGTTGATTAAACCAAACAACCTCTAAGCTTCCATGATCATCGGAGACAATAGCTTCAGTTATTGTCATTTTTTTTCTAAGACTTCTCTTGTTTCTAATTAAATCAACCCTAACCTTAATGTTTATTGGTGTGTTTATTTGTATTTTGTTCAAGTTGTCACAGCTATTGTATTTATCATATCTATATGGAAAATGGAAAATCAAATCCTTAATTGTTTTTATGCCAATTTTTTCTAGTTTTTTTTCTGTTTTTTCTCCAACTGTAGGTAGGTTTTTGATTGTTTTTTCCATATATAGATATTAGCAAATTTTTTAACAAAAAAACACCTTCATTTTTAGGTGAAGGTGTTTTTTTGTACATTGTGTCCCCGCTAGGAATCGAACCTAGATTACAAGATCCGCAATCTTGCGTTCTATCCGTTGAACTACAGGGACTTAATTACTTTCTCGTATATAATATTTGATATTTCTTCAATGGTCAGGTTAGCATCTATTTTATACCAATTATATTTATTTCCTAATTCTAGGTGTATTTGACGAACCTTTTTTGAAAACTCTTCGTCCTTTTCATGTTTGTGGCCTTCTTCAATTGCATCTTTAAATCTTTCGCCATCAAATAGTATGGCAACATCTTCTTTTATTAGGTGGCTGTTAATTTTTTCTAGAAAACCTTGATCAATACCAGCTCCAACCCCCCAAGCAATTCCAGTACCAGTATAATCTTCTGCTATTATATTTATCCCTTGCTCTAATTTCTCTTCAATATTTTTTTGATATTGCGTTCTGTTTAAACAGTAAATTAATTGAGCCTCTCTAGCAGTTAGTTCGTATGGGTTGTTGTTTCTAAGGTAGTCATTTAAAGTTGGCCCAGATGGTTCTAAATCGTATAGGGGATACTTGAGATATTCTGATTTAATATTTTCTTTGGAAAGTTTTTCAATTAAAATTTTGGCTTGGGTACTTTTTCCAAGGTTGTTTGTTCCGTAAAAAACGATTAATTTACCTTTTTTATCAGCCATATTTTTATCTATTATCACCACTACCACCTAAAACATTTCTTTTTTGTCTAGACAGTAGTTTTTCTAGGTTTGTTTTTGCTACATCTTCAAGGTCTATGTTTAATTCAGTTGAAAGTTGTGATATATACCACAAAACATCGCCCAATTCTTTTTTGATTTCTTCTCTCTTCTCTGAGCTTATAA
>JBAYSI010000051.1:0-4959 GCA_041676225.1 Patescibacteria group bacterium
TAAAGCCAATACCATTGCCCATGCCTTTATTAAAATGCCTAACTAATATAGACTCGACTTTAACTAAATTTAATAAAAATTTAATATTAACGCTAGTAGATTTCATAAATTTATTATTTAATAATTACTTGATTACTCAAGTATATATCAATATAATTATTATGTCAACTAAACAACAAAAATACGCTAATTTTAGCGTATTTCTTTAATTTGCTCGGGGACTAGGATTCGAACCCAGATAAACAGGACCAGAACCTGTTGTCCTACCATTAGACGATCCCCGAATAGATTAATCTACTGATTAATCATTATTCTTTGGTTTAAGTAATGGAAATAGGGTTGTTTCTCTAACCGGTTTATCAACTAGGAAGGCAAATAATCTCTCACCGAAACCGAACCCACAGGTTGGTGGCATTCCGTGTTCTAACATTTCCACAAACTCCCAATCAGGCATCATAGCCTCATCATCACCTCTATCTATTAATTTTTGTTGTTCTTCAAATCTTTTCCTTTGTTCAACTGGATTATTCAACTCACTATAGCCATTACCTATTTCACTACCAGCTATGATAATTTGAAATCTTTCTGTAAGTTCAGGGTCATCCTCCTTAGCTTTAGCTAAAGGAGAAACAATTTTAGGATGATTAATTAAAAATGCTGGACCAGCTATGTTTTTACGACAAAATTTCCATAATGTATCCATCAATCTTTCCCTATTATCACCATCATATTTAACCTTTAATTCATCTAATTTAGCCTTCATTTCGCTTTCTTTAGCGCTTAGAATGTCTATACCTGTCTGTTTTAAAACTTCATCCCTATAATCTATCTTTTTCCATTCATCATTTAAGTCATATTCATAACCCCTTGTATTAAACTTTGTTGTACCAAAAACTTGAACAGCTATTTCCCTATACAGCTCTTGTGATAACTCCATACCATCCTCATAGTTGGCGTAAGCCCAATAGAACTCCATATTAGTAAATTCCTGTAAATGATCTGGGCTACTGCCTTCATTTCTAAAAACTCTCCCTATTTCGAATGTTTTTTCAAAACCAGCAGCCATAAGTCTTTTTTGCCACAGTTCTCCGACTGAAATTCTTAAATATACATTCAAATCAAAATCATTATGATGAGTCTTAAATGGTCTGGCCTCTGCCCCTCCGGTGGTAGTCTCTAAAATTGGTGTTTCAACCTCGAAAAAACCTTTTTTAATTAAAAAGTCTCTTGTAACTTGCCAGAATTTAGATTTTTTTATAAATATATCTCTTAGTTCATCGTTGAGCAGTAGGTCCAAGTATCTCTTTCTGAGTCTTTCTTCTTCGTCTTTTAATCCATGCCATTTATCTGGTAGGGGTAATAGAGCTTTAGATAGTAGGTTGTATGATTTTACTAAAATACTATTCTCGCCCTTATGCGTTACGAAACAAACACCACTAACCTCAAGAAAATCAGCCATATCAATCAATTTAACAAAAGACTTGTAACCGTCTGCCCCTAATTCATTTTTAGAAAAGGCTAATTGGATAGAATGAGAAGAGTCTTTTATATTAGCAAAACTTAAATTACCATGAGTTCTTAAACTTAAAAGTCTACCAGTTATTGTAATTTCTTTTTTTTCTTTTTCTAATTCTAAAAAATTATCCAAAACATCTTTTATTGAATTAGTTTTTTTAGTTTTACTGGGATAAGCGTTTGAGGTTTCTTGGATTTTCTCCAACTTGTTTAATCGGTCCAACCTCTCACTTACCTCGCTCTTCTCTTCTTTGTGGTCCATATTATTTTATATCTATAATTTTATACTCAACCTCACCTCTGGGAGTGATGACTGTAAAAACGTCGTTCTTTTTTTTACCTAAGAAAGCGGTTCCTAGTGGAGATTCATTTGAAATTTTACCACCAATTGGATCAGCTTCGTTAAAGCTAACTATGGTGAATTCTTTTTCCTTGCCGTTGAATAAAACTTTAACTGTAGAGCCAATACCAACCTTACCCCTTTCTTTTGATGAGTCATTAAAAACTTCAACATTTTTTATAGTATCCATTAGCTCTAATATTCTACCTTCGTTTAATGCTTGAGCATCTTTAGCCTCACTATACTCCGCATTCTCACTTAGATCGCCAAGCTCTTTAGCTTTTTCTATTCTTTCAGCTATCTCCCTTCTTTTAACTGTTGTCAGTAGGTCTAGCTCGCTTCTTAGCTTGTCATAACCCTCTTGAGTTATAATTTTATTATCCATAGTTTTTTAAAAGTTAATTTAATTTCTTAAAATACATAATACATCATTAAAATATATATTTCAAGCTCATATTAATTATATATATCAAAA
Organism: Patescibacteria group bacterium; assembly: GCA_041676225.1. Classification (GTDB taxonomy): domain Bacteria; phylum Patescibacteriota; class Patescibacteriia; order Patescibacteriales; family UBA12465. Next base: position 2,331 of record JBAYSI010000051.1, read on the forward strand.
AAAGATGAGCCGGGTAAAATGAATATTGGAAATATCTGTTTATCTTATAATCATACTTATTAAAATAGCATATAATAAACAAAGCAGGAAGAGATAGTATATGTAAAATTACTGATTTTTTTATAGCTACCCAAGCAAACAGCAGTACAGATTGGCTCGTCAAGAGGAGTATATTGTCTTTAAATATATAAAAGAATAAAATTGACAGAACTCCAAACACACCATACTCAACGCCAAGCAATAATGGTGACAATATTATGGCTACCAATATTAATACATTGTAATAATTGTTAGATATTTTTTCATAAAAATGAATAGACATTAGTCCCAAAAAAAGAGTGAAACAGATATTTAGATTATCACTTCCAAGTGCTAACATAAAAAAAGGTTGTGATATCAAGGCAAGTAATAAAACCCTTTGCGAATATTTGGAAAAATTTTTTGTCCTGGAATAACCCATAGCTATCCCCCAAGCAAAAAGAGGAAAGGCTAATCTCCCTATAATTCTAAATATTAAAAATTGAGGAAAAAAAACAACACCAATATGATCAATTAGCATTGCTACTATAGCTATTATTTTTATCATATTTAATTAAATAGTCTAAGAACATTATTATAATTATCAAGTAGGTTATACCGAGGGGATGATTCAAGTACGGTGTAAAAAAGTTAACCACACTTATAGTTATAGTTGATAAAAATATAGCTATAAAATAGTAGTTACTACTTTTTAAAAAAGCAAAAAGAGAATCTTTTAATATCAAGAAGAATAAAAGAATATATGATATAAATCCAAAAATTCCCATCTTCAAAAGAATATCTAGCCAAGCCCACTCAAAAGCGTAGGTTGAATATGTTCCATCAGCACTAGTTTCAAGAACTCTAGGATCACTTGATTTGTACTCCAACCTATAACCAAAGCCACCTCCTAGAAATATATTTTCTTTTATTTCAACTTTCATAACATCCAATAAGGCCCATCTAGAAGAAACGGCCGACTCCTCAGTTTTTATACTAGCCCTTTCAGATATGTCACTCATGCTAAAATCAGTTTGGATTTTTGGCCAGGGGAACCTTATTACTATAAAAATTAAAATCAAGGAAATAATTGAAATAGTCAAAGTTTTTAATATATTTAAAATAGTTTTTTTCGTTTTTAACTTAAAGAAAGAACCTACTATTAATAAAAAAATTGAAGCAATTAGTCCAACCCAAAAACTTCTTGAAAAGCTAATAATAATAACTGATAAAATAATTGAATTTAATAAAATTAGACCATAAAAATTATTTTTATTTTTCTTAAAAAATAGACAACTTAGAGAAAACAAGAAAGCTAATAAGAGAAATATTTGATTTTGAAAAAACATCCTATAGAAACCGTCTTCCATTCTAGTTATCTCGCCAAGCAAATTAAGGCGAGTCCAAGAGTACAAGTCTGATATAATAGGCCTTAGGTCATGCGAGAAGAGAAATAGAAACAAGAGAGACTTAAAACATATATACAAAATAACCGATGTAAATATTACAACTATATTTTGCCAAATAATAGTTGACTTTTCCCTGCTCTTTTCCGAAAAAATATAATAAAAAGGAAGCAACAACAAGAAAAACAAAAAAGAATTAAAATCAGAAAAAACATCTCCAAAGCTGTTATTTGTAAGTCCATTGAGTAAAGCGACTACAATAAAGAAGCCCAAAAAAACAAATGCTTTATTAAATCTAATTTCTTTAAATATTTTTTCAATATTTATTTTTCCAACTATAATTTTGGCTAAAAATATAGCCATAAACAATAACCAAATTGCTATCCTTAAGGATATTTTAAAGCCATCACCTTCATAGTAAAAAATATAACCCATTGAATTTAAAAAAATCTCAAAAAGGATTACATACATACCCCATTCAAATTTATAAACACTTGCAACAACAAAGGCTAAGGCTATAGAAGAAAACATTATTAGATTTAATAAGGGAAAGTTAAAAGAAACCAAAGAAATCATCTCAATTAAAATTGAGATGAGAATAATAAAAAAAATAGTCTTTTTTTTCTTTTTTAGGAAGTCAAAATTAATCATCTTAAGCTAGGTTATGTTTACTCTTTATTATTTTAACCGCTCTATTGTACCTTTTAACAGTAGGCAAAAACTTAAAGTATTTATAAGCAAAAGCTGGCAACCAAGAACTTATGGTTCCCCCTGGCCTTACTTTAAAAAGTATTTCGTTTAAAAATACACCATAATAACCATCTTCAAGCATTGTAAGCCACAAATCCCAGTCTTGAAGCTTTTTAATACTCTCATCCCATCCATTTTCAGGAAAATGTTCTCTCCTAATTAATGACATAGTGTGTATATATGGCATTTTTTTTAATTTCTCTGGGTCAAATGGCCACAATTTAAATGTTTTTTTACCCCACAGAAAAGATGAATAACAATAAGATGCTGTTGGATCGCTTTCTAGCGTTTTTAACATCTTCTCTAGAGCATTAGGCCTCAATGTCGCATCAGCATCACAAAACAACAAATACTCGCCTCTAGAGTCTTTAAATCCCCTATTTCTGGCAGCTGGAGCACCCTTATTTTCTTGATTTATAAAGTAATAATTATTTTCAAGTTTATAATTGTTTGAA
>JBAYSI010000052.1:0-4809 GCA_041676225.1 Patescibacteria group bacterium
CAAAAATAAATCATTTTGGATACGATGTTTTAAAGCAAAAAGCCTACATCGCATAATGGTATTGCACCGGACTGCTAATCCGGGCCTTTCGGGGCTCCCAGGTTCGATTCCTGGTGTAGGCGTGAGACAAATATGTCCCAGTTAGGAAATATTTAAATAGTTGTATCTCTAATCTTTTCTATGGTAGAAAAGATAAATATTCATCCAAGATTTTTAGATAGACGTAAGGAAAGTCTTCTCTCTTGGCAAGTTCCTGAATCTGTAAAGAAGGATATTCTCCGATTTCTTGAAGAATTAGAACTTGGTAAAGTTAATAGAGGCATTAAGGTTGGAGAAAGTAGACAAACAAAATATTTAGATTTATTAAAAGTTCCATTAGAATATTTTAATAAAGAAATTACTAATCTTAAATTAAAAGATATTGAAAATTTTGAAAAAGGTATTAGTTCTGGCAAAATCAAAAGCCCATTAAAAAACAAAGAATATGCATCTTCAACAAAAGCTGATATAAGAAGAGCCCTTAAAATTTTTCTAAAATGGAAATTGGGAGAAAGTAAATCTTTAGACCTTGTTGGTTGGCTTGATACAAGACATAAAGGAAAAACTCCTAATTATCTCACTGAACAAGAAGTCAAAAAATTATATCTTGGTGCTAGAAATTCTGAGCAAAGATTTCTTATTGCTGTTCTTTTTGATTCTGGTGCTAGGGCTGAAGAGTTTCATAATATTCGTTATGAGGATATCTCTCTTCCTGAAGGTAAAGATAATTTTGTTAAAATAACTTTAAGAGAAGAATACTCAAAAACTAAGGGTAGAACAATAAGCCTTTATTGGGCTTATAGTTTAGAAGCTATTAAAGATTTTTTAAGACAACGAATTGAAGAAGGTATAAAACCTAAAGACCCTGTTTTTACTTTAAGTTATGATGCTTCTAGAAGATTTCTTAATCGATTAGGCAATAGTATATTAAAAAAATCTGTTCATTATCATTTATTTAGACATTCTTCTGCAACTTATTATGCTAGTAGGATAAATCGTCAACAACTTTGTTATCGTTTTGGTTGGAGATTTTCAAGCAATATGCCTGACACTTATATTTCTCGAGCTGGTATGGAAAATAAAGAAATAGATGATAAATTCTCCTCAACTGAGATTAGTCTGTTGCAAGATAAGGTTGCAAGGCTAGAACAATTAATAAAAATAACAGTTGAAGAAGGTACGACTGCCATTAATACTTTATCTGGTAATTTTAATTAATCAAATTTTATATTACCAATATTTCCATATTCTAGATTATTTTCAAATTGCAATAAGTCTTTTATCACTGATTCATAAGATTGTGATTCTTGAGTAAACAATTGTTTTAAAGAAGATAACTTACGCAATGAATTTAGGGTCTTTCCACTAACTCTAATAGTGAAACTACTTTTTCATGGGCTTCTTAGAGCCCTCCATGGTATTAATTTTATTTTCCATTTGACATCACCCCTACTAATAATTATCCAGTCATAATTTATATACTTTATGTATACCTTGTATACTTCGTCTTCTTGTAAACTTTTGTTTTATTGTTTAAATAATAGATTACTCTCTTTTTTATGAATTCCAATTTAGAATTAGAAAAAATAGAAAGTATCGTAAATGATTTCCTCGATTTATGTTCTCGAGTTAAATTTAGGGTTAAGAATAATTCTAATATATCCCCTTATTCTATAACATCCTCTTCTGAGGTGGAAAAATTTGTTTCAAACGAAGTGAAAAAATTTTTATCTAAGGGGGTAGAATAATGGTATACCTTCCTTCTACTTTTAATAAGGTTGCGAAGCAACCTTTATTTACTAAAAAGGGTATAAGTGAAAAATTCCATTTTGGTATTTATAAGATAGAATTAATAGATGGGTTAAGCAATCGTTCTTATTTTACTCGGTATCTTGATTCCTTTGAAGAACTAGAAGAAGTTTTTAGAGAAGAACCTTTAATCAAGCATCTAGTTGAACTTAATTATCCTAATTCTTCCATTAGTGCATTATTAAAATGTAATACTAGTAGAACAATTCTTAGAGATGGTAAAGAAATCTCTGTGCGATTTCATTGCGATAATCCTATTTGTCCTTGTTGTTCTTTACGAAGATTTGTAAGAAAAAAAATTAAGTATTCAAAATTTTTTAAAGGTTTAGAATTGAATAATAAATATAATATTTCTCTTTTAACTATTTCTCCTAAGAACTACCCTGATACCTTAGAAGGTATTAAAAACGGCTATAAGGAGCTCAAGGAGACCTTTAATAAGTTTAGAAAGACAAAATACATCTCTGAAAGGATTCTTGGTGGTTTATATGTTTTTGAATTTAAGAATAAAAATCGCTATGGTGAATGCAAGGGTTGGAATATCCATGTTCATTGTTTATTTTATGGTAGAAGATTAGATAATAAAATTCGTGGATATTGTAATAATTGTAAAAAAAAAGTTAGATTAAAATATGACTCTGATAAAAAAGTTCATTATTGTTTTTATAAGGCTTGCCAAAGTTCAGATGTAGTTGTAGAAGAAAAAGATTCTTTACTAACTCGTTTATGGAAAAGTATAACTAATCAAGAAGTTCATGTTGATATTAGACAAATAAATAATTTTTATAGTGGTTTAGATTATTGTTTAAAATATATTTCTACTAGTAAAGAAGATTTTAAAGATGATTTAAGTATTGCTCAATATCTTTCTGTTATAAGAGGGAAAAGACAAATTCATACTTTTGGGTGCTTTTACAAACATAAAAAGAAATAACAAAATCAGAAAGAAATAATTTTTTTGGTAGACATATATTATCTTAAAAAAACGAAATTATAATTATACCCTGATTCTTTAGGTATATTTTTAAATTTTAGAATTCTTAAATTTATATGGGAAATTGTATTATTTGTAAAAAAAAGTTGAAGATTTTTGAAGGATATAAAGATTCTGATGGTGAATATTGTGATGAATGTTTCCTCAAAAAGAAGAAGAACAAAGAGGATAAATCGGGAATTAGTAAAATAAAAAAAGGAATAAAGATTAGTGGAGTCTCTCGTTCAACTAAAATTTTAGATGCTGAAAAAATAATAATTACTCCAAAAGGAAGAGATAGATTTACCAATCTTGATGATAAACATTCTCTTCAAAGGTTACTAGAAGATAAAGAAATTTCAGAAAGGTGTAAAATCCTTTTTAACTATAATTCTAAATCAGATTTATTCTTTAATCACTCTTTATTTTCTAAACAAATCTTATTTGAAGTATTAGAGACAACTCCAAAAGGTAGGTTAAAAATTACAGAAGAGACTATAATTGAAATTAAAAATAGGCCTCTTGATGAATTTGATATCCCAGATGATAAAATTATAGATATTATTAATCCTCCAGATACAAAAAACTTAATTGAAGTAAAGAATATAGAACAAATAATAAAACTAGCAAAAGCTGGTTTTTTAGTAAATAAATTTGAAAATCAGAAAGAAATAATTTTTTTGGTAGACATATATTATCTTAAAAAAACGAAATTATAATTATACCCTGATTCTTTAGGTATATTTTTAAATTTTAGAATTCTTAAATTAGTATGGGAAATTGTATTATTTGTAAAAAAAAGTTGAAGATTTTTGAAGGATATAAAGATTCTGATGGTGAATATTGTGATGAATGTTTCCTTAAAAAGAAAAGAGATAAGTCTATAAATAAAAAGAATGAACCGAATAAAAAAGAATCTAATAAAGAAAAAGATGTAAAGTCTATAGATAAATCCAAACCTATTACCTTAAAAGTTGTAGAGGCATTACAAGACGATACATATAAGTGTATTGCTAGAATTGACTCTCCAATTATGAGAAAGTTAAATTTAGATAGGGGGGATATTATTTCTATTAAGGGAGAAAGAGAGAGTTTTTGTATTGTAGACTCTGGTTCTCCAGAAGATAGTGGAGAGGATATTATTAGGATTGATAGCATTACTAGGAAAAATATTAAATCTAGAACTGGAAAAAGTGTTGAGATAAGAAAAGTAGATAATATTCCAGAAGCTAAAGAGATTGTTCTTGGTTCTTTACAACAACGAATTATTATAGAAGTTGATTTTGAAGCAATTAAAACAAATTTATTAGGTAAACCTTTTAACAAAGATGATATTCTTATTCTAGGGAATTTAGGAGAAAGGAGAGATTTAAAGGGAGAAGAATTTCAAGATTTTTTTAGTGATATTTTCAGTCAAATGGAAATTAAAATACCCGTTGAAATATCCCAAGATAGCTTTATTGTTATTTCAACAAATCCTCCTGTTCCTTGTATAGTTAGTGAGAAAACAAATATAATTTTACAATCAAATTTTAATAAAGAAGATTTAATTCCAAAAGAAAGTTTAATTGAGATTTTGAATAAACCAGATACTAAAGATTTTATACAAGTAAAAGATATTAAAGACTTAATTAAGATTGCAAGTGGGAAGTATTTTATAAATAAATTTCAAGATAATCAAAAAATTATTTATACTGTGCTAAATTACTTCTTTGAAATAAAAATAAATAAAAAGAATGGGATGTAATATCCAATATATGAAAAAATTTAGATAAATTAGTAAGGGGATAAAAGATAAAAAACTCTTTCTTAAAATAAGTAATATTAATCTTTTAATAGAGACTGAGACGCTTTTGTTTCTGTCTTGGTGTAGGCGTTTTTTATAATCTTTGAGAATTTAATTTTAATTTGAAAATTTTTTATAGAAATCGTTTAAGCTTTTTTCTTACTAACTTTTTTTGTTGTTTTAACAGGCTTATTTAACTTAC
>JBAYSI010000053.1:0-4792 GCA_041676225.1 Patescibacteria group bacterium
ATATCAGGAGATATCTAGTCCATTACTTTTTGTTGCCAATTTATTTTTAAATATGTATTTTATTTTTGTTAAATTTTTGCTAAGATTGTTTAATATTTAAACTCTTATGGATTTATCAATAATCATTGTTAATTATAAATCAAGAGAAAAAACAAAATTTTGTTTAGACTCTATTTTTAAGGCTGATTTAGAGGGGGTTGAATATGAGGTGATTTTAATTGACAATAATTCAGGAGATAATTTGGAAGATTTAAATAGTGAGTATTCAAAATTAAAGCTTATTAAAAATGATAAAAATCTAGGAATGGGCGGTGGTAATAATTTGGGGGTTAAGAATTCTAAGGGTGAATATGTTTTAATTTTAAATCCAGATACAGAAATAAAAAGAGATTCTATAAAAAAAATGTTTGAATATATTAAGAACAGAGAAGATGTGGCCATAGTTGGTCCAAAGCTTTTAAATACTGATTTGAGCCTACAATATTCTTGTGCTTATTTCCCTAGGCCGTGGACACCAATATTTAGAAGAACTTTTGTTGGTATGTTTTTTGAGAGGCATCTAAACTGGTTTTTAATGAAGGATTTTTCTCACAACGAAGAAAGAGAGGTTGACTGGCTTATGGGTTCTTGTCTTTTTATTAGAGCAAAGGATTTCAGGGGTTTTGATGAAAGATATTTTATGTATTTTGAAGATATTGATATTTGTCGTCAGGCATGGGAAAGTGGTAAAAAGGTTGTATATTACCCAGATTCTGTTATTATTCATCATCATGCCAGAGAAAGTGCCAACAAGAGATGGTATTTAGATGTTTTTAAAAATAAATTAATGAGAGAGCACTTAAAGTCTTGGTATAAATATTTTAAAAAGTGGGGGCTCTCCAGATTTAATAATAAATAATATGAAAGTTAGAAAAGCTATTATGCCAGTTGCTGGCTTTGGAACAAGATTTTTACCAGCTACCAAAGCTCAGCCTAAAGAAATGTTGCCAGTAGTTGATAAACCTGTAATTCAATATTTAGTTGAAGATGCGGTTTCTGCTGGAATAGAAGAAATTATTTTTGTCACTGGTAGAGGTAAGAGGGCGATAGAAGATCATTTTGATTATTCTTTTGAATTAGAGCAAACTCTAGTGGAGAAAAATAAGTTAGATTTGTTAGACAAAATAAAAGAGATAGATAGTTTAGCTAAATTTTCTTATGTCAGGCAATCTATTCCAAAAGGTGATGGTCATGCTATAAATTGTGCGTCTCATTTAGTATTTGATGAGCCAGTGCTTATTATGTTTGGCGACACTCTTTATGACTCTAAGATTTCTCCAGTTAAACAAATTTTAGACCTATATGATTACTACCAAGATCCAATAATTGGTCTTTCTGAGGTGGACAAAGATAAGGTTGATCGCTTTGGTGTTATTGATGGGCTTGATTTGGGAGAGGGTAGATATGAGATAAAGAAGTTTGTAGAAAAACCAAGAATAGAAGATGCTCCTTCAAATTTGGCCGCCGTTGGTCTTTATGTTATTACTCCCGAAATATTTAAAACACTCTCGACTATGGAGAGTGGAAAATCTGGAGAGATTAGATTGGCCGATGCTTTTGATATAATGCTAGCAAATAATAGGCCTCTTTATGGCAAGAAGATAGAAGGAGAATGGTTGGACACTGGTAGTAAGTATAATTTCATTAAAGCAACTATAAAACTAGGCCTTAAAGACAAAGAGATAAAAGATGATTTAGCTAGTTTTATAAAGAAAATAAGTAAAGAAATAAATTAGTTTTAATATGAACCATTTAACTAGAAGAATAATATTTTGGTCTTTTGTTTTTATATTTTTTGTATTAACTGCATATCTTTTTTTGCTAGTTAATTCTTACGTTATTTCTTTTTCTTCTTTTAAAGATTCTAGGCCATTTATTTCTTTGCAAAAAGCAGGTATATTAGCTGTTGATTCAAACCCTAGAGGAGCTAGTGTTTATATAGAAAGAAAATTTAAAAATTTCTTAAACTCAAAAGATGGTGAACAAAAAGAATCTATAATTACTCCGCATAAAGTAAAGAACCTAATTCCTGGAGAGTACTCTTTAAGGGTTGAACTTGATGGTTACTGGCCCTTTGAAAAAGATTTCAAAATTGTTTCTGGGCAAACAACCTATATAGAAAGTATCGCTCTTCTTAAAAAAACTTTACCACTTCTAATTTCGCCTAGGGAAGTCCAAGAGATAGAAATTAGTAAAGATTTTTCCAGTATTATATTTTTAGATGATAAAGAAATATTTGATTTAAAAAATGAAAAAGACATTTTAATTTCAGAGAGTATTAATGATTTGAATTTTCTAGGGGCTAATAGGTTTTTAGTTAATAAAAATATTATATTTGATTATGCTAAGAATAATTATTTGTTTTTAGACGATGAATTTTATAAAGATGTAGAAAATATAAAAGCTCACAAAAATAACTTTTATTTTATAAAAGATGAGAAAACCTTATTTTCCTATAGCCTAGAAAACAATAGCCAAATAATTGTTGTGGATAGTTCTAAGATAAACGATTATTATGTTAATGATGAATTTGTTTATTTAATTTTAGAGGATTCTTCTAAAAAGTTTTTAAAAGTGTATTCTCTTAAAAATAATGAAATAGTTAGAGAGATAGAAATAAATTTTAACAGTAATTTTAAGATAAATAATATTATCGGTTCTTACGTCTTGCTTTATGATGAGATTTTCTCAAGTCTTCTTATAGTAGAACCGTTTTCAAGAATTAATACTATCAGAAGGAGTATTTCTGACGTTAAAAATATTAGCATTATTGATGGTAATAGTTTTATTTATTCTAGTGATTTTGAGATATATATATTTGATTTAAATCTTTTTCAAGGATTCCTTATTTCTCGTTTAGAAAACGAGATTGGTGGTGTTCTGTGGCATCCAAGATCTTATCTTATCTTCTCTAGTGGAAATGACATCAAGGCTATTGATTTTAAGTATGATCAGCAAATTTTAAATTTATTCTCCTTAGATAATGTTGGCAATATTGCGCTGGACATAAGCGGTGGAGCTTTGTATTTCACAGGAAAGATAGGAAGACAGGAGGGTTTATATAAATTGTATATTCAATAATATTTTGTTATAGTTTAAAATAGTTTTATTTTTTAATTTATTATTATGTCTAAATTTATTATTAAAGGGCAAAGACCTTTGTCCGGAGAAATAGAAGTAAAAGGAGCTAAAAATTTAGCCTTAAAGGTTATTCCAGCCTCAATATTGTCAGAGGAGCCGATGATTATAAGTAACTTGCCCAAAATAGAGGACATTGATAAATCTTTAGAATTGATAAAAGAACTAGGTTTTAAGGTTGAAAATAGAGGTTCAGAGTTAATTATAGAAACAAGTCATGTAAAAACATTTGAACTATCTGATAAGCTAGCTGACAAGTTTAGAACTTCAATTATGTTTGTTGGGCCACTGCTTGCCAGATTTAAAAAGGTTAAGTTTCCTCATCCTGGAGGTTGTGTTATTGGCGCTGGTGGTAGACCTATAGATCTTTTTCTTGATGGTTTCTCTGCTATGGGTGCCAGTATAAAAGCATCTGGGAAATATTATTATATAGAAGCGAAGAAATTAAAGGGAGCTAAATTTTTCTTTCCCAAGGTCTCTGTCACAGGCACTGAAAGTTTAATGATGACTGCTTGTTTGGCTGAGGGAGTGACTGTTTTAGAAAATTGTGCAATGGAACCAGAGGTTAAATATTTAGCTGATTATTTAAATAGAAATGGAGCTAAAATAAAAGGAGCAGGAACATCAACTATAACAATTGAAGGAGTTAAAAAGATTGGTGCTGGTAAAATTAAAATAATGCCAGACAGAATTGAGGCTGGCTCTTTTGCCATCTTAGCTGCTGCGACAAATTCTGAGTTAACAATTAAAAATTGTAATCCTGAACACGTTTCTGTTCTTTTAGCTATTTTTAAAAGAATTGGCGTTAATTTTGAAATTGGGGATGATTTTTTAAAGATTAAAAAAAGTAAAGATATTTTAGCATACAGTATTCAGACTCATGAATATCCAGGATTTCCAACAGACCTTCAATCTCCGTATGCCGTTTTAATGACTCAAGCTAAGGGAGTGTCACTTATACATGAAACTATTTATGATAGAAGACTTATTTGGACTGACATGTTATCTCAAATGGGAGCTAATATAATAACATGTGATCCTCACAGGGTTGTTGTTAGTGGGCCATCTAAATTATACGGAAAGAGACTTATTAGTCCAGACATTAGAGCCGGTATTGGTCTAGTTATCGCGGCTTTAATTGCTAAAGGAAAAACAGAGATAGATAATATTTATCAGATAGACAGAGGCTATGAAAGAATCGATGAAAGACTCAGAGAATTGGGAGCTGATATAATTAGAATTGAATAAATAAAAAAGGGATGTTCGGAAACATCCCTTTGTCTTATGTGGTTTTTAAATCTTTCAGTTTTTTTGCTGATATTACTAACTCTCTTAAAATGAAAGATAGTACGCAGAAAACTATAAAGATTGAAACATATTCCCACATTGCCGAGGGAGCTGTTTCCTCTCCACTAACCATTCTATAGTTTTTAGACAGTCTCGCCAGAATTATCCCTATTGGTAAAATAGTTACCAATGAAACTATAACTCCTGACCATCCAGCAGTAAACAATCCAGCACTTCCTACAAAAAGCCATATATAGAATATGGTAAGGTAGGTGTTGCCAAAATGTATTGCTATTGCTATCCCAATTATTGATAGCAGGTAATAAAT
>JBAYSI010000054.1:0-4685 GCA_041676225.1 Patescibacteria group bacterium
AAAAAAACAGCTGAAAGGCTTGTATTAGAGTTAAAAGATAAGCTACTTAAAAGAGGTTCCTATGATTTAAATAGCGCAAGTTCTTCTATTGGAGATGACATAGAAGCTCTTCTAGCTTTAGGATATTCTTTGCAGGAGGCAAGAGAAGCTTTAAATCAGGTTGACCCAACAATTTCTGATGTTAGCTCTAGAATAAAAGAGGCTTTAAAGAGGATGTCAAATTAGTATTTTATCTTTACAAACAGCTATTTTTTTTATATTATAGTATTAACCATAGTTTAGATAATTATTGGGTTTTTTATATTTTTATGAGACAATCACAACTTTTTACTAAGACTAGTAAAGAAATTTCAAAAGAAGAGACATCTTTCAACGCTCAAGCACTAATTAGGGCTGGTTTTATTGATAAATTAGGTGCAGGTATTTATACTTTTTTGCCACTTGGTCTTAGAGTTTTAAGCAAGATAACAAATATAATTAAGGAGGAGATGAATAGTCTTGGAGGGCAAGAGGTTTTAATGCCGGCTCTTACCCCTAAATCAGTTTGGGAAACCACAGATAGGTGGGATAATTTTGACGCTCTTTTTAAATTGGTCGGTTCTGATTCAAGAGAATATGCGCTAGGGGCAACCCATGAAGAGGTTTCAACTCCTTTAGCTCAAAAATTTTGTAACTCCTACAAGAATTTACCTTTTTCTATTTATCAAATACAAACAAAGTTTAGAAATGAAAAAAGAGCTAAAGCAGGATTAATGAGAGGTAGGGAATTTTTAATGAAAGACCTATATTCTTTCCACACCTCTCAAGAGGATTTAGATAATTATTATCAAAAAGCTCAGAAGGTATATTCAGATATATATAGCAAGTTAGGATTAGGAGATGCCACATATATGACATATGCTTCAGGCGGAGCTTTCTCTAAATATTCTCATGAATTTCAGACACTTTCAGATGCTGGAGAGGATTTGATATATATTTGTGATAAATGTAAAATTGCTATAAACAAAGAAATTATAGAAGAACAGGATGTCTGTCCTGAATGCTCTTCAAAAGAATTGAGAGAAGCTAAGGCTATAGAGGTTGGGAATATATTTAAATTAGGTACAAGATTTTCAAAAGCTTTTAATTTTAATTACTTAGATAAAGATGGTTTAAGTAAGGAGGTTGTAATGGGTGCTTATGGTATTGGTATTAGTAGGCTGATGGCTACTATAGTCGAGGTATATAATGATGACAAGGGAATTATATGGCCTTTGAATGTAGCTCCTTTTGCAGTTCATTTAATTTCTTTTAACCAAAATGAAGAAGCAGAAAAGATTTACAAAGAGTTGAACAATGTTGGTTTTGAAGTTTTATTTGATGATAGAGACAGTCTTAGTTTAGGTCAAAAATTAAATGACGCTGACTTAATTGGTTGTCCTTATAGGTTGATAGTTAGTCAGAAAAATATTGAATCTGAACAAGTAGAATTTAAAAAAAGATCAGAAAGTGATATTGAGATGATAAAAAGAGAAGACTTAATTAATCATTTAAAAAATTATGTTAAATAGACTATTTAAAAACTTTCAAGGCTTTGGAAGACTAGGCCAAGATATTGCTATAGATTTAGGTACTAAAAATACTTTAGTTTTTGTTGATAAGAAAGGGCTGGTTATAAATGAGCCTAGTATAGTAGCTGTAAATAGCAAGACAACTGAGATTTTAGAAATAGGGCACGATGCTAAAAAGATGTTAGGTAAAACTCCCGCCCATATTCAGGTTATAAAACCGTTAGTTGATGGCGTTATTTCTGATTTTGAAATTACTGAAAAAATGTTAAAGCATTTTATTGGTAAAGTGCATGGAGAGGGTTTTTCTTTTACTCCAAGACCAAGAGTTGTTATTGGTATACCGCTTGATATAACAGAAGTAGAAAAGAAGGCGGTTGAAGATGCTGCTAGATCTGCCGGAGCTAGAAAGGTTTATTTAGTCGAAGAAGTTATGGCATCAGCACTAGGTTCTGGGTTGCCAGTTGATAGCCCTAGAGCAAGTATGATAGTAGATATTGGAGGAGGAACTACGGATATCGCAGTTATATCTTTAGCTGGTGTTGTTTCATGGAAATCTTTACGTTTTGCTGGTAATGAACTAGATAATAATATATCCGATTATATAAGAGATAATTTTAATATTTTAATTGGAGAGCAATTAGCTGAGAAAATAAAAATAAATTTAGCATCAGTTTTACCCTTTAATGAAGAAAGGGAGATGGAGATAAGAGGGAGAGATTTGGCCAGTGGTCTGCCAACCTCACTAACTATTACAGATTCTCAAGTTAGGGAAGCGATTAAAAAGACAATAATTAAAATAGTTGATAATATAAAATTAACATTAGAAGAAACACCGCCAGAATTAGTGGCTGATATTTACGAGCATGGACTTTGTTTAAGTGGCGGAGGAGCTCTTTTGTATGGCCTCGATGTTTTAATATCAGAAGCTACAAAAATTCCAGTTAATGTTGTTGATGATCCTTTAACCGCTATGGTTAGGGGCGGTGGTATGCTTTTTTCTAACGAAGAATTACTTAAGAAAGTTAGCTCTGTAGTATAATTTATATTTTTAAAGATGAATAATAAGAATGACAAATTATTAAGAATATTTGTGGCAGTTTTTGGGCTGCTTATTTTTTTGAATGCAGTTTCTCTTTTAGATCCTATAAGATCCTCTTTTTCTAATCTTTTTGATACTTTTATGGTTGGTCTTAAGAGAACTTCTGACAATATTTCTCTGATGCAAATGAATAAGGCAGAATTAATAGATAAAATAGAAGGCTTAGAGATAGAACTTTCAAAAGAAAGAGTTGATTTAGCTAATTTATATTCTGTTCAAAGTGAAAATGAACAACTTTTAAATTTTTTTAATTTTTTTGATAAAAATAATTTTAATAATTACGTTCTAGCTGATGTCGTTTGGGAAGATAGTATTTTGACTTTTTCAAGTACTAATAAAAATTTAGTCATAAACAGGGGGTCTGATGACGGCATTTCCCCGGGGTTAGCAGTTTTAAACGAAGAGGGTGTTTTAGTTGGTAAAGTTGTTGAGGTTAATTCTGATTATTCTAAAATCTGTTTATCTAGCAATAGTTTTTGTAATTTTGCAGTTTCTATAAGTAATAATGATGGTAGTTCTGGTATGTCTGAGGGTAATTTAGGTATGTCTATAAGAGTTAACTATATAGCTCAAAATGAAGATGTCCAGGTTGGTGACATTGTTTATACATCAGGGCTGGAAAGAAGCATTCCAAGAGGTCTTTATGTTGGAGAGGTTATAAATATTGAAAAAAGTGAAAATGATATCTGGCAAAATGTTTCCGCTGAGCCTCTTTTTGATTTTAAAAACATTAATAAGGTGTCGGTTTTATTGATTAATTAGTTTTTTATGTTTAATTTTTGGAGAATTTTAAGATTTTTCTTGTTAACTGTATTTATTATTTTAATACAGTTTTCTTTTATAAATAGTGTTGGTGGTTTTTTATCTAATTTTAATCTGGTTTTGTATTTTTTGATTTATGCTTTTATAGTTTATGATTTTAAGACGGCTTTTTGGATAACTTTTTTAGTCGGCTTTGTTTTTGATATTCTTTCTTTTTATGCTTTTGGCATCCATTCTTTATCTTTAGTTTTAACTCTTTTCGCTGTTAATTTTTTATCTATTAATTTCTTTACAAACAGGTCTTTATACTCTTTTTGGGCTGTTTCTGTGTTTTTTGTTCTGTTTTACAATATTATTCTATACTTTTTAATATCCCTTATAAATTTGTTTGTTGTTAATGTAACTTTGGTTGGCGATGGTTTTTTTATGGCAGCCCTTAAAGACTTATTTTTTATCTTAATAATAGTCACTGTTTCTTTCTATTTTTTCGATTTTGACAAAGAAAGAAAGTAGTTTTTATTTTGATAAAATAATTATTTGTGCTATCATTTTAGTATGAAAGAATTTGACTTTATTACAATTGGCGGAGCTACAGAAGATTTCGTTTTTCATACAGACGAAGGGTTGCTAGTGAAGAATAAGAAAGACATATTAAGACAAGAGCTTTTGGCTTTCGAGCAAGGAGCTAAAATTAAAGTTGGTAAAATTATAAGCTTCTTTGGTGGTGGATCTTCAAATGTGGCAGTTAATTTGTCTAATCTTGGTTTTAATACTTCTGCTTTTGTTAGGCTAGGAAAAGATGAAAGGTCTAAAAAAATAATAAATAACCTAAAAAATAATAAGGTTGATATTTCTTTGGTTAAAATTGATAACCAGGAAGATTCGGGCACTTCTATTATTTTAAGTAGTCACGGTGATAGGCTTATATTTACTTATAGGGGAGCTAATGATAAATTATCTTTAACTAAAAAGGATTTATTGGCACTTAAAAAATCTAGGTTTATATACATAAGTTCAATATCTCTGGATATTTTTAAGTCTTTTTCTGATATATTCTCTCTCAAGAAGCCAATTTATTGGAATCCAGGTTTGCAAGAGATATCTTTAGGAGTTGAAAGTCTTTCTAAATATATAAAAAAGACGGAGATTTTGATGCTGAACAAGGACGAAGCTTTAGAATTGTTGAAAAAGAGCAGGAAGTATAAAAATTACAAAAATTCATATTTGAATGATATTTTGAATTTGATAAATATTATAAAATCTTATGGGCCCAG
>JBAYSI010000055.1:0-4416 GCA_041676225.1 Patescibacteria group bacterium
AACCTTAATTGAATTATAAACAACTAAAAGACTCGTGGCCACAAAAATAATTATAATAATAAAGCCAACATCATTTATTTTATCTGTTATATTATTAATTTTTTCCAGTAACATTCTATTGTCAGAAAAATCCCTTGATTCAATTATGTTACTATCAACAGCCCTTAACTGCTCTATCAGGTCTGGTATCATATCTACATCTTCTGGGACAATCAACAAGCTAGGAGAAAGAGGATTCTTCCCCAGCTCTAATATTGCCTGTAATATTTCTGGGTTATCTTTGTTTCTTTCCCTAAAAAACTCTAAAGCATCTTGTTTTGATATATAGGTAGTAGTCTTAACCATTTCCATTGAGGTAATTCTATTTTTCAATTCAAATATTTCCGGCTCAGATGCTTCCGTCTTTAAATACAAGCTTAAATCTATTTTCTCTTTAATAGCAAAGACAGCGTTGTCACTGATAACACGCAAAACAAGCATTGTATTTATCGATAACATTGTTAAAACTAATATTGTAACAGTAATAATAGAAAGCCAAACATTACGAGAAATATCCTGTAAGCTAAATTTTAAAATTCTTAAAAAAGTTAAAAACATAAAAATTATATTATATATTTACCTCTAATTTTGTCGCTAACGACTCTACCTCCATCCAAAGTGATAACTCTGCGGTTTAAATTATTAACTACATCACGATTGTGAGTAACCAAAATAACTGTAGTACCAAAATTGTTTATTTTTAAAAGCAAATCAATGATTTCATTAGTATTAATAGCGTCTAAGTTACCAGTT
The DNA here is from genome assembly GCA_041676225.1 of Patescibacteria group bacterium. GTDB lineage: Bacteria > Patescibacteriota > Patescibacteriia > Patescibacteriales > UBA12465. Next base: position 793 of record JBAYSI010000055.1, read on the forward strand.
GGTTCGTCGGCTAGAAGTATTTTGGGTTGATGAACTAGAGCTCTGGCTATAGCTGCTCTCTGTTGCTCACCTCCTGAAACTTCGTGAGGGTATCTATTCTCCTTACCTCCTAATCCAACAATCTTCATAACACTTGGAACTATTTTTTCTATCTTAGAAGAAGATCTACCACAAACCTCAAGAGCAAAAGAAATATTTTCTTCGAGTGTTTTTTTCCCTAATAGTTTAAAATCTTGAAAAATTACACCAATTTGCCTTCTTAAATATGGAACTTCTGATTTTCCTATTCTTGTTATATCCCAATCTCCAATACAAACTTTACCAGAATTAGCTCTTTCTTCTCCGGTTAATAATTTAACTAAACTTGTCTTTCCGGCTCCCGATTGTCCAACTATGGAGACGAATTCTCCAGCGTTAATAGAAAGACTAACATCATCTAAAACTTTAATTTTGTTTTTGTAAAACTTGTTTACATTATATAATTTTATCATAACTAGTTTACTGAACTTAAAGCTGCGAAATCAAAAAGCTCAATCATATCTTGAAAGCTTTGACTCCTAGTAGCTGAGTTTAAAATAACTGCAATGAACTTATCTCCATTAATATCTGCTCTGCTAACCAAATTATATCCTGAGTTTTCATTAATGTACCCAGTTTTAGACCCAATTATTTTAAAATTTGAATAATTATTATTCAAAACTAAATCACTACTATTATAGCGTAATTTTAAACTGTTGTCATTTCTAGTAAAAAACTTGTAACTTTTTGTAACGCTAGCATCACCAATCAACCCTATTTTAAAAGCCTCATTAGATATCAAAGCAAACTCTCTTGCCGTGCTAACATTCTTTTCATCTAGTCCTGTTGGCTCAAAAAACATACTTTGACTTAGTTCAAGACTAGAGGCAACTTCATTCATTTTCTGTATAAACAAATTTCTCTCAAGGCCACTAACCCTAACCATTGTCTCAACAACATTATTGGCAGACCTAACTAAAGCTGAATAAACGATATCTTTAATTGATAATTTATCACCTTCATTCATATTAATTCTTGCTACTTCCCACTTGTTGAAATATTGGTGATTGTAGTATTCGTCTTTTAGACTATATGAAACTATCTCTTCCATTTTTTCATTATTGTTGTTGTTCGAAAGAAAAACATAAGTTGATAAAAGCTTTGTTAAGCTGGCAACTGGCATTTGTTTATCTGGATTTTTCTCAAAAAAACTTTTCCATTCATCTTCTTTTATTAATATTGCTGAAACTGAATTAATCTCTGGCGAATCATTAACACCAACGCCAACGCCTAATACTTTACCAAAGCTATCCTCAGGTATGAAAAGAGGCTCAATATATACATCAATAACGCCTTCACCCTTCTTGGCTATTTTATTAAAAGCTACGTAATCTAAATCGAGAACCCTATCAGGAAAGGCAGCTCTTTCTGGTCCAAAATCATTAACCGTAACATCAACAAACTCATTGTTACTTTTATTGTATACTCTTAAAACAGAACCTTTAGGATAAACTGTTGAGGCTGTAAAATCACCGTTTTTATACTTATACCAACTAGCCTTTCCTGAAATTTCTACCCCGGGATAAGAAAAAACTGCTATTCTGGCAAAAGGAAGATGTATTAAAGATCTAACAAATTTTTCCTCTGGATAATCTTTAGTGGGAAGAGGTCTCCACAAATTACGGCCCTTATCATAAAAAAATACTTGCTTGTAATCTCCATTAACCTCATCGTAAGAAAGCTGTATATAGAAAGGCTTATGATCGTCATAAGCGTTTTTATTTAAAAACTCAAACTGCATAGTAGCGCTAATTCTTTTAAGCTTCCAGGGATAAGTCATATACTCTTCTGGAATTTCCTCTATTAAAACATTAGTATCCTCGGACAAAATACCAGACACTAATGATAATTTTAAATAACCATCACAATCAACTGTATAGCCCTTGCTAATTGTTTCTTTGTCTATATACAAATTAAGTTCTTTTTTTTCTGTAGAACCAAAACAAGGCAAAGAAATTAAAAACGAAACTAAGACAAAGCCAAATATTCTATATTTATTCATATGTTTTTTTTATTTAAAAAAATAATTATACCATTTTTTAAAGTGAGAGGTTTCAAGACTCTCATTGTTTGCCGCCAGCACCTCTTCGTCAGAAAATTCTCTTTTAATTACAACTACTTTTTCTCCTTCTTTTTGTAACCCAAAATTTATTCTAGCTCTTTCTTCTATCGCTTGATCTGACTCTAAATATGACACTAAATTTTTTAACTCTAAACTTTTAATTTCGTGTCTTGATATTTCTTCCTCTGCTCTCCTTATCTCATCCTCTAGAGATCTTTGCTTCTCAAGCTTCTCAAAGTATGGTATTAAAATTAACAACAAAACAACAAGTAAAACGAAAGTTAAAGAAAACTTTTTAAAAAAATTACCAGATCCAGAAACATCTTCTGGACCAGCCTTTTGAACGTAATTAAGCTTTTCTGTTGGACTAAGTTTATAGTTGTTTGTCATATTTTATTTACCTGTTTTTAGGTGTAACCCAAAATCCCATATATTTACCCATCATTAATCTAATTTGAGCGTCCAAACAAGGTATTGCTCCAAACACAATAACTGAAACTGGAATAAATATCCACTCAACAATTAATTTACAGTTATCAAAAAAACTAAAATTCTTTGGTCTTTTAGGCAAAAGAATGGAAGCCATCAAAGAGGAAATAACCAAACCAACCATACCCATTGTCATTAACTTTTGTGTAATGTTTGGTAGATTCAAGAAGATAACACTCTCGTTAAAACTGCTACCACCAAAAATTATAGGGAACCAACCAATAACACCAATTATGAGAGCTGTGGTTGCCCAAGAATGAAACCCATATACTTGTATCCAAATATGTCTAAGCGTTTTCTTTTTATCCATCTTAGACCATCTCTTAGAAACATTAAATAATAGGTAGGGGATATTTTCACTACCCCAGGCCCAACGTCTTTGTTGTTTGTATAAACTTTTAGCTGTCTCAATAGCGTTACAATCACAAGTTGCATCCATAGAAACAGGGAAATACAAAGGCTCAACTCTATAATCTCCGTTATAATGCAAGAAACAATGCCAAAATATTCTAGAATCTTCGCTAACCATATTAGTAGACCAAAAACCTATATCAGCCAAGGCTTTAAAGGGCATAGAATGAGAAGAGTAAGTAGCCAATTTCTCGGGTCTAATTTGTTGCATCATTTGCCAAAAAGTATTAGAACCAGCCGAAACTCTAGCAAAAAATGGAGTTGACCAAATATTATTATGATATACAGGAACTGGCTGATAACTTGCCCTATGAGGGTTTACAGTAGTTAAAAAATGATAACTTAAACAATAAAAATATCCTGGCAAAGCAACTGTGTCTATATCAAAAACACTAACCATTATTTTTTCGTAGTCTAAACCTTCCTTATCTATTATCTCTTTTTTAACTAATTTACCTGCGAAAGACTGGTTAGCTCCCTTGCCTTTTAACTCTCCCTCAATATTGTCTGGATGAGATGATATTAAAAAATTTCTAAAATAATGTGCGAATTCTTTCTCAATACTTTTAGCTCTTTCAATAGCT
>JBAYSI010000056.1:0-4388 GCA_041676225.1 Patescibacteria group bacterium
TAATTTACCTTTTTTATCAGCCATATTTTTATCTATTATCACCACTACCACCTAAAACATTTCTTTTTTGTCTAGACAGTAGTTTTTCTAGGTTTGTTTTTGCCACATCTTCAAGGTCTATGTTTAATTCAGTTGAAAGTTGTGATATATACCACAAAACGTCGCCCAATTCTTTTTTGATTTCCTCTCTCTTCTCTGAGCTTATAATACTGTTTTCATCTCTGATAATTTTTTTTATCTTATCAGCGACTTCTCCAGCCTCTCCAACCAATCCTAAAGTTGGATAGATATAGTTATCACCTTGATTAGGGTAGAGGGCTGTTTTTTTTGCTTCTTTTTGGTAATTATTGAAGTCCATTTATTTTTTTAACTAATTCATGAATTTGTTCCCATAATTCATCCCATGTTCCATTGTTGTCTATTTTAAAGTCAGCCTTAGCCATTGTCCCTGGTATTTGCTCTTCTGTTTCTGCAGCGTCATCAGCTAAAAATTCTTCAAATGTTTTTTTGTCATCTCCTGGGTTTTCATTTCTTTCTACAACTCTTTTGTATCTTATATCTTCACCTGCCTCAACACTCACTAAGAAAAATCCAGGAACATCTCTTAAGTATTTAATATCAGCCAAGCGTCTTATTCCGTCAATAACTATGAATTCATCATCATCCTTCTTAACATCTTCGGCCATTACTTTGGCTAAAATATCTTCCCCAAATGTTTGTCTTAGAAGGGTAGAAATCTTCATGATGTTAGTTCTACTTTGTTCAACACTTACTCTTGTTAACACATCTCTTAGTATAGTTGAAAAACGATAGTCGCTGGCATTATATTTTTCTATCAAGAACTTTTTAATAACTCCTTTACCACACGCAATCTGGCCTGTTAAGCCAATAATAATCTTTTTTTTCATAAATAATTCTAATAGACAACTTTATATCTAACCATATATGAGTTTTTATTTATTGGTTTTAATTCCAATAATTCTAGGTTAATATCAAAATCATCGTTAAATAATGATAAGCCAGAACCAAAAATCTTAGGTTCAACAGTTAGTATTATTTCATTAATTAATTTTTTTTGCAAGAAGAAAGTATTTAATCCTGTCCCTCCTCCAAGTAGTGCTTTTTTAAAGCCCATTTTTTCTAAATCTTCTAGTACTTTTTCTGGTTCACCGTTAACCCATTTAACACCTTCTAGTTCTTTTTCATTTTTTTCTGAGAAAACGACATTTAAGCGATCCTTTAAGGGTGATGGAAAAGTCTTGAATGTATTTAGGCCCATCATAATCATACCAAAATCTTTTGATGTTTGAATAAAAATCTGTTTATCTTCTTTGCTTGTCCAATTGGCAAAATGATCTTTATCTTTAGCTATCTTTCCATCGCTTGTGATAGCCATAATTAGTGTTACTGGTATCATATTATATGGCGATAGGTGCTTTGATGCCCGGATGTGGGTCATAGCCCTCTAAATTAAAGTCTTCATATTCAAAAGTAAATATATCTTTTTTTTCTGGATTAATAATCATTTTTGGTAGATTCTTTGGTTCTCTTGATAATTGCTCTTTTACTTGGTCAAAGTGGTTTTTGTAGATATGTAAATCACCAAAAGTATGGACAAACTCTCCTGGTTCTAAGTCACAAACTTGAGCCATCATCATAGTTAAAAGAGCATAGGAGGCAATATTAAAAGGAACTCCTAAGAATATGTCAGCGCTTCTTTGGTATAGTTGGCATGATAATTTGCCCTCTGATACGTAAAATTGAAATATTGTATGGCATGGAGGAGGAGCTGTTTTTTTACCAGAAATCAATTGCTTTAAATCAGCTACATTCCAGCCACTAATTATTATTCGACGAGAATCAGGGGTGTTTTTTATCATCTCTACGGCTTCAGATATTTGATTTATAGTTTGGCCATCTTTGCCTTCCCAGGCAGTCCATTGTTTACCATAAATTGGACCTAAATCTCCATCTTCATTAGCCCATTCGTCCCAGATGGTGACTCCATGGTCGTTTAAATATTTAATATTGGTATCTCCCTTTAAAAACCAGAGTAATTCATAGATAATTGATTTTAAATGAACCTTTTTAGTTGTCATTAAAGGAAAGCCTTTTGATAGGTCAAATCTAACTTGTCTACCAAAAACACCTCTAGTGCCAACTCCTGTTCTATCACTTCTATCTGTGCCATTTTCTAAAACATCAGACAGTAAATCTAGGTATTGTTTCATATTATTTGAGTTAATAATTATACCAAGATTTTAGCAGAATTAAGGGGTTTGAGCAAATATGGTTTTTTTGTTTTTAAAATGATATAATGCAAGTGTTAAAATTAAGATTAAAATATGAAAAAATATATATTTTTAGTTGTTTTATTTCTTTGTATATTGTTAATGCCAGTAGATAATCTAAATGCTCAGGGATTGGGGGAGAGGCTTACTGGTAGAATTCTTTTAGATGTTGAACGTAATGGTGAGGCTTGGTATGTTTACCCTAAAGATAACAAAAGGTATTATTTAGGTCGTCCAAATGACGCATTTTCCATTATGAGAGAACTGGGTTTAGGAATATCTGAGAGAGATTTTCAAAGAATCGCTCAGGCGGATACAGAAGTTGATGGTGATTTAGAGTTTGCTAAAAAATTAGCTGGTCTAATAGTTTTACAAATAGAAAGGAATGGAGAGGCTTGGTATATTAATCCCTTAACCTACAAAAAACATTACTTAGGTCGTCCAAATGACGCCTTTAATATTATGAGAGAGTTGGGGCTTGGTATAAGTCGCAAAAACTTGGCTTATGTTTATAAAAATACTTTAGATGAAAGTATTAATATTTATAGCTCCTATAAGCATAAACAACTCATTAATTACGAAGGTCAAGATTATTTTGCCGACATTATTGAAATTGATTTAAAAAACCCAAAGCTTAAAATAATAACCGATACAGCTAACTCTCAAAACTGTCCTGGTAGATGCCAAGCTAAGGAGCTTGTAGATTACGCAATCGACAATAATGCTTTTGCAGCTATTAACGGTTCATATTTTGACACAGGAGCTGCTAAATTAAATTATTATTTTTTCCCTGTATATAATTCAAGGTTGGGGATATTCATTAACGAGGATCAGCTAAGGTATCCGACTACTGGACCGATGATGGTTTTTGATGAGAATAATAAGTTCTATTACTTTAAGGATAGTAGAGACTTCTCTAGTGTTAAAAAGTTTGAAGAAACATATGGAGTTAAAATTCAAGCAGCTATTGGTAACAAGCCTAGACTTGTCGAGCAAGGGAAAAACTTATTGATTGACTGGGAGGTTGACGCCAATCAAAGAGATATTAAGGCAACTAGAAATGCCATAGCCTATAAGAATGATAAGATATATTTAATAGTTGTTAGAGCTGTTACTATTTCTGATTTGGCTGAGATAGTTAAGGGTATGGGTATGGAATATGCTATAAATCTTGACGGAGGATATTCAACCGCTCTTTTCTATAACGGAGAATACATGTTTGGGCCAGGAAGAAACATTCCTAATGCCATACTTTTTTCAGAGAGATAATTATGTTAGATTTAAATAGATTTAAAAAAGAAAAAGAATTTTATCTTAGAGTTAAAGTTTTTCCAGGGTCAGATAGAAATGAGATTAGAGGCCTTAGAAATGACAATATAGACGGCAATGATGTAGAGACTTTACTTGTGAGCATTAAATCTTTGGCAGATAAAAATAAAGCGAATGAAGAATTAGTTAAATTTTTATCCAGCTTGTTTTTACCTGACAAAATAATTATAAAAATTATCAGTGGTTCAACCAGCAGGGTTAAGTTGTTAAAAATTTCAAAAAATTAGATTTTATGGATTTATCAATTATTATCGTTTCATATAATGTTAAGGAAAAGTTAAGAGAAAACCTTCGAAACTTATTTCAGTCAGAAGGTGATTTTTCTTTTGAGGTTTTTGTGGTTGATAATGATTCTAGAGACGGATCGGCTAAAATGGTTGAAGAAGAATTTCCTCAGGTTAAATTAATTAAAAACAAGGAAAATTTAGGTTTTTCAAAGGCTAATAATATTGCTATTAAAGAATCAAAAGGCAATTTTATATTACTTCTAAATCCGGATATGCAAGTTTTTCCTGATACTTTAAAAAAATCTTTAGAGTTTGCCAAGAATAATTCTCAGGCTATTGTTTCTAGTTGTTGTTTAGTAGATGAAAAAAACATTGTTATTAAACATATTAGACTTTTCCCTAAGCTATTTGATCAGTTAATGATAGTTTTAAAAATCCCTCACATTTTTCCAAGTGTTTTAAACAATTATTTAAAACCTAATTTTGATTATAGTAAAAGTCAAAAAGTTGACTCAGTCCGTGGTTCTTTTTTTATGATAAA
>JBAYSI010000057.1:0-4302 GCA_041676225.1 Patescibacteria group bacterium
AGGTGGAACAGCATTGCATCATGTTTATTTACCTCAGTTGAGATTTTCTGAAGACTTAGATTTTTCCAGTGGAGCAATAAAGATAGAAATAGATGAGGTTAGAGATATTTTTTCTTATTTCGATTTTTTAAAAATAAAAAAAGATTATGTTTCCGGTGCTACTGTTAAGATTGAAAAACTTCAATACTCTGGACCTCTTGTTCAGCCTAATAGCGTAAAAGTTGAAATTGATTTTTTACAAAATGTAATTTTACCACCTTTAGAGATGGACTATATTAATGTTTACGGAGTAAAAACGAAAGTTCGGGTTATGGATATTAGAGAGATAGCGGCTGAGAAAATTAGAGCCATGAGTGACAGAGTGAAGTATAGAGATTTTTATGACTTTTCTATGATTATGATTAGATTGAATATTAATTTAAATGAAGTTTTGTCCTTGGTCGAGAAAAAAGAAATTAGGTCTACTATAAGTGTCAAAAAAATTATGTCTAATTGGAATTTAGCCCTTCAAGAAAAAAATAATGATTTTGATAGTATTTACTATACTCAAAAATTAGATGACGACATTATTGAAAGGGAATTAAAAAGATTAAGGTTTGAAGATTTAAGAGGCCTAGCTTAGCTGGTTAGATGCTTGTTAATACTATAAATTAATACCATATCATACTTGAAGTAAAATGAACGAAATTATTTTTTATGCGTATGTATTTATAGGTAATCTTATTATTTTTTTATTCAGACAGTTGACAATAAATAGTTTTGGGTATATACTCATAATAGATAACTTAGTCGAATTATCTATTTATAAAAATAATTTTAACAATATGCCTAGAATGGACGGAACTGGCCCTTCGGGAAAAGGGTCAATGACTGGTAGGGGAATGGGTAAATGCAACCCTGATAATAAGAATTCAGAAAATCGTGGTTTTGGCGGAGGTAGAGGTGGTTGTCGTAAAGGAAGTCGTGGTCGATGTTTTGATTTGCCCGTTTCTCAAGAAGATCAAAAATAAAAGAAGGCTGGTATCCAGCTCCTTACAGAAGCAAGGAGCTGGGGTGCCTTCTTTTATTGATAAATCTTATCAAATTAAAAATAATTTTTCAATATTTATGCCTAGACCAAGAATGTGCCGAAAAGTTAAATTCGAACCTAGTGTTACATATTTTAAACCACAAGGAATTTCTATGAGAGAATTGGAAGTGGTAGATTTAAACCTAGAGGAAATTGAAGCTTATCGTCTAAGACATCTGAAAGGGTTAGACCAGAAAGAGGCTGCAAAAAAAATGAAAACTTCTCCTAGCACTTATCAAAGAATTATTTATTCTGCCTATGAAAAAATAGCTGACGCCTTAATAAATGGAAAGGCGATCAAAATTAATTAACTTCTTTGATTTTTTATGTTTTTAGTTGTATAATATTACTATTCTTATTATTAATATTTTCTAAAATTATGATTATTTCAACTATTGATAAAATTCCAGGGAAAGATATCTCTGAGATTTTGGGTGTTGCTCGTGGTGGTACTGTTAGGGCTCGTAATGTAGGCCGTGATATTTTTGCTAGTTTAAAGAATTTAGTTGGTGGAGAGATCAAGGAGTATACAAAGCTACAGGCAGAGGCTAGGGAAGAGGCCATACAAAGAATGGTAGAGGATGCTAAATCTATGGGAGCTGATGCTATTATTGGCTTAAGAATGAACACATCAATGATAACCCAGGGAGCTTCAGAAATACTTGTTTATGGAACAGCTGTAAAATTAAAATAATTATTTTATGGATATTTTTGATTTTGTGGTTATTTTTCTTTTTACTGTTAGTATTGTTTATCTTATAGTCCAAAGAAGAAAAGAGAAAAAAACAGAGAAATTTGAAAAAAGGGACAATTAATTTAAATTGTCCTTTTATTTTTTTTGTGCTATATTTACTAAGGTATAATTTTTTAAAAAATATGGTTAACAGCCCAAGAAAAATATTAATAGTAGAAGATGAAAAGCCCTTAGCTAGAGCTTTAGAATTAAAATTGCTTAATTCTGGTTTTAGAATAAGGGTTGCTACTAACGGTCTGGAAGCTTTAGACCTTTTAAAGAAAGAAAAGTTTAATTTAATTCTTTTAGATTTAGTCATGCCTACTGTTAGTGGCTTTGATGTTTTAGAGAAAATGAAAGCCTCTAAAAACAAGACGCCAGTTGTGATAACTTCAAATTTAGGTCAAAAAGAAGATTTGAAGAGGGTTCAAGATTTTGGTGTTAAAAAGTACTTTATAAAATCAGATGTTAATATAGTTGATATAGTGAATTATGTTAAAGATTTTTTAAAATAAGTAATATATAAAAATATGGAATTAAGTAATCAAAAGATAAAAGAAATATTGATTTCTGGTAATTATGTAACTAAAATAGCGCTAGAAAACGCTGAAAGAAAAATTGCCAATACAGATATTTCTTTAATTGATTATTTAATTGATAGCGATATTTTAACTAAAGATTTATTAGGGCAAGCCATTTCGGAGTATGAAGGTGTGCCTTTTTTTGATTTAAACAGTAATATTCCTAGTTATGATCAAGCCATTAAAACACCAGAAGAAACAGCCAGAAAATATAGAATAGTTTTAGTGAAAGAGGACGAGAATAGAATGTATTTTGCTTCTGATAATATTATGCTGGCTAGGGAATTATTTTCTCAAATGGATAACGTTTTTCCTAGTGAGAAAATAGTTTTATATTACTCTTTAACTGAAGACATAGATTCAGTTTTTAGCTATATATATAAAAAACCTTTAAAGACGAGGTTTAGTGAGATTATATCAACTGGTAAAAAAGTTGCTCAAGAAATAATTGAAGAAATTTTTGAAGATGCTCTCTCCTATAATTCTTCTGATATTCATTTTGAGCCACAAGAGGATGAAGCTATTATACGTTTTAGAGTTGACGGTGTCTTGCAGGAGGCTGGTCGTATATCTAGGGAATATTATAGTAATATTCTTAACTTTGTTAAAGTTCAGAGCAATTTAAGAATAGACGAACATAATTCAACTCAAGATGGATCAATGAAGCATAAGCTAGATGACAAAGAAGTTGATTTGCGTATTTCCATATTGCCAGTTGTTTACGGAGAGAAAATTGTTATACGTATTCTGGCAAAATATGTAAAAGGATTCGATTTACAGGATATTGGTTTAAGCAGTGAAGATGTTGTTTCTGTAAAAAGGGAGATAAAGAGACCGTTTGGTATGATCTTAACAGCCGGTCCAACCGGAAGCGGTAAAACAACGACTCTTTATTCTGTTTTAAAACTACTTAACAATCCAAGGGTTAATATTACAACACTGGAGGATCCTATAGAGTACAGAATGTCTGGCGTTAATCAAACACAAGTAAATAGCAGTACAAATTTAACATTTTCTAAAGGCCTTAGATCTATAGTTCGTCAAGATCCTGATATTATTATGGTTGGTGAAATTAGGGATCAAGAAACAGCAGAGATAGCTGTTAATTCTGCTTTAACTGGTCATTTATTGTTTTCAACTTTTCACGCTAATGATGCGTCTACTACAGTTGCCAGATTGATTGATATGGGTATTGAGCCATTTTTATTAGCTTCTACCTTGAGAATGGTTTTGTCTCAGAGATTAGTTCGTCGTTTATGTGAGAAATGTCGCTATAGCGTTAGTGTTAGCAAGAAAGATCTAGAATCTTACCATGAGGGTGTCGCAAATTATTTTGAAAAAGAAAAAACAACTATATATAAATCTCATGGATGTGAGTCTTGCGGTTTTACTGGCTACAAGGGGAGAATAGCTATTTTTGAAATAATTGTTAATACTCCAGAAATGCAAGATCTAATTCTGACCAAGCCCTCAGCTAAACAAGTTTGGGAGTTGGCAGAAAAGCAGGGAGCTAAATCACTTTTTGGTGATGGGGTTTTAAAGGTTGAGAGTGGTGTTACATCTTTAGAGGACTTGTTGAGAGTTGCTCTTCCATAATTAAATTTAAAAATATGTTTTCTGACAGGGAAAAAGATAAGGATTATTTTATAGAGAATTTATCTGTTTTGATAAATTCTAATATTAACATTTCAGAAGCTTTGGATATTATTTATTCGGGCGTTAAAAACAATAATTTCAAAAAGAAAGTTTCTTTTATAAAAGACCAGATTGATTCTGGTTTTTATTTCTGGAAATCACTAGAGAAAACAAAAATGTTCCCACTTAAAGATATTTCTCTAGGCTCTAGACTAGCAGGCTAGCCTATGAGTAATATTTTTTAAGTATATTAAATAGTTCTTTTTCAAGTATAACATTTAATC
>JBAYSI010000058.1:0-4145 GCA_041676225.1 Patescibacteria group bacterium
ATAAGACATTAGTTATAACATCCATTCTTTAGCATTATTATTTTATCACAAACAAAAATATTAAATGGCCTTTTAGATGTGAATATCTCAACATTTTATTAATCGTTTTTTAGATTTTTATAAGGTTAATAGAATTGAATTTGCATTTTATATAAATACTTTGTTAAAATAAAAAATAAATAACTTTTTATACTGCCAATTCAATATTTTAGAATATAAATTTTTATAGAAAAAGTAAAAATAATACCAATACTAATCTGCCAGAAGAAGAAATATCCTAATATTATTCCATAAAAGCACCCATTATAGAGATGGAGCAACCTATATTAATATTCTACAAACCTAATCATAAAACAACTAACCCTTGTTATAGTAGATGATTAAATATTAGGGTAAAGAAAGAAATCAAAACAATAAATAAGAAATGTAAACACACGATAATTAAATTTTATTATAAAATCGAATTAGTACCCTTTAGTATATTAATAAAAAAATTAGTAATATATATAATAGGTTCTATATATAAATAGACATATTAGGCAAGGAAAACCTAGAGCCAAGAATGCACAACGGAGTTGCTGTGTTTTAAAGACAATTTTAAATTATTTGCAATAATTAGACTTATAAAAGGTAGAAAAGTAGAATCTAAAATATCGATTTAATCATTTTATTAATAGGCAGAGGTAAAAAATATGGCCAACCTATCTGAATTATTACCATCGTTAATAAAAAAAATCAAAAAATATCATTCTCTATATGAAAAAAATGAAATGGCAGTCAGGGAACAAATAGTAAGTCCAATTTTAAAAAATCTTGGATGGGATACTGAGAATCCAGAAGAAGTAAGGCCTAATATAACTATAGAAGAAGGCATACCAGACTATACTCTGATTAAAAATGAAAAGAAAATACTATTCATTGAAGTAAAAAATTTAAGTATTGATATTGAACAAAAAGGGGTTATTCGTCAATTGGCAAATTACTCCTTCAGTGAAGGTACTAGATATGGTATAGCTACTAATGGTGTGTTATGGTTTTTAGTTAGGTCATTCCAAGAAGGGACAACTTTGGCTGACAGGATAATATGGAAAGTTAATTTAATAGACGAAGAATCAACAGCGATACTTAGAAAAATATCAACAATTTCAAAAACCAACATCGACCATATAGAGGACTTAGTTAAAAAATCACAGATATTGGGTGAAATATGGCAGTCGCTTTTGAATGAGCCTGCCGGTATGATAAAAGCAATTATACCAGAAGTGCAATTATTTATTTTGCAATCTTATTCAAACTATCAATTTGAAGAAATAGAAATTGAAGAATTTCTAAAAGAAAAAATAGAAATGATGCTCTCTGGTAAGAGTGAAGAGAATTATATGAATGATACACCTATGCCAGTGATAGCAATTTGGCAAGACAAAAAACTACAAAGAATGATCTTAAAGGACGAAATTATTGAAATCCGTAATAATTACGAAATATTAGTTAACACAGCTAATTGGCTTATAAATAACGATAGGTTAAAATCCTCAGATTGTCCGCTAGCAATTGGTGGAGGGAAAAGATTTCTCATTAATACTGTACCTGAACACAAAAATGGTATTTCATTTAGCAATCCCAAAGAGCTTTCCAATGGCCTATGGATAGAAACACACCAGGCCAAGAAACAGCTAGTAGATTACGCTTACCGGTTACTGCAAGCCTTCGGTTTTTCTTCTGACATATTAAAAATTGAATAATTAAGGCATAAAATAAACTAACAATAGAAGCAACTGGATTAAATGTGAATTATAAAAATGTTAAATTGATAAAATGGAAAAAAGATTTTCAGGGAAAAGAATATTACCATAAATGGTCATTATTTATTTTAGATGAAGTTTTAACAATTGGTACTACAAGGGATTTAAAAGAAATCTATGAGAGTGTTAAAAGAAAATATCCTTCCATATGCGTTGATGATGTTAAATATTGGGGCAGGCCTAAATGGATGCATATGGTTAGAAGCGTTTTAGATGGTTTGATGAAAAAGGGGTTTGTACAATCGGTAGATAAAAAAGGGAAATGGAAAAGGTTAAAATAATACATAATAGGAAAAATAGCTTTAATTATTTTTTATTTATATTAATGAAAATTTAGAAGAAGGAGGAATTTTATAAATGAAAAAAATATGCCCATTATGTGGAAATGAAAATGAAGAAAATGCTAGATTTTGTATAGAATGCAATGAGGCACTAATTAATATTCAGGAACCATCATTATACAACAAAACAATGAAAAGAGAAAATATTTTGATGAAGGCAAAAGGGGTGGGAGGTGATTTAGAACTTTTAGAAGATAAGATTAGAATTGTAAGGCGAGGTGGATTAGCTATTTTGGCACATGGTTTAAAAGGAGACAAAGAAATATTTATAAATCAAATTTCCTCAATTCAATTTAGGAAAGCTGGAGCACTTACTAATGGATATATTCAGTTTGCTTTTATAGGTGGTAGTGAAGCAAAAGGTGGTATGTTGCAGGCAACTACAGATGAAAATACAGTATTTTTTAATCAAAAAAATGAAGATGATTTTTCTGCCATTAAACATATGATCGAGGATAGAATCCATCAACTAAAGAAAATGGACAGAATAGATTATAAAAAAGGGTTAAGTTTAGATGACTTAGAAAAATTAGCAGAATTAAAAGAAAAAGGTATTATTACTGAAGAGGAATTTCAAATTAAAAAAAGACAAATACTTGGTTGATGTATTAAGAATAATGAATTTACAAGAAGAACGTAAATTATGAAATATTAGAAAGAAATAGTTAATATTCGCTTATAGCTACCTTTTCATTTAGATTAGGATATTTCTTTGTTCACATCAATTCTATAACATAGTAAATTGTTTTGTTAGGAAATAAAGCTATAAAAAATATTTTAGCAGTATCCTGTTAAGTAAATAAAAATTATTTTATCACTCTTCTAATTATGTCAATGGTATTTTTTACATTATTACTTGTTTTATTACATATTAGAAAAGATATGGTTGCCTAATTATAATGTCTGTTGATACTGATATTTTAGGCTTTTTGTTGATATCTAACACTTATTTAAAGTATTAAAAAATTTAAAGATTTGATTAATCAGATAAAAGAAAAACAATTGAAATAAAAGTTACAATGTGAAAGAGAGGTTTGCAATAAATGGAAAGAAAACATTTCTTTCAATTAATATTATTAATTCTAATTTTTTGCTTGTTTTTCATCCTTAATATATATGCAAAAATGTATTATGTTTTGGATAATGGTGGCAATATTATTCGCATTACCGATCAACCGGTATTGACAGATGCAGAAATTGAAGCAGGGTACAGATTGCACCCACCTCCAAAAGAGGAAGATATATTATATGAGGATAAGGGATTAAAGTTATATGAAGTTATTCCTAAAAACCAAGAAGATAAAAAATTAAAAACTGAGGATATCAACGCGTATACTTTCAGGAATACATTCTGGGGTATGAATAAAGAAAAAGTTAAAGCATCAGAAGACGCTGAGTTGATAGCCGATGATGAAGAAAAATTAGTCTATATTACTAATATTGGTGGTAATGAGTATTACTGTATCTATAATCTATAGTTTTTGGAATAATATACTTTGTAGTGCGGGTTACTATCTAAATGAAAAGCATACTAATAGAAATGAATATATAAAGGATTACGAATACTTAAAAGAGATATTACTAAAAAAGTATAGTAAGCCAGAAATAGATAGAATTTCTTGGGATAATGACTTATATAAAAATGATAAAAGTCAATGGGGTTTTGCTGTCAGCTTAGGACATTTATCTTATTGGGCACATTGGGAGACTCCTTCGACAATAGTGAGATTAAGTTTGAGTGGTGATAATTATGTAATTAACTGTTTTGTTATATATGCTAGCAAAGAACTATTGGAAAAGGAATCAAAATATAGAGAAGAAAAAGTCAGTGAAAATTTTTAAAAAAGGTAAAAATTATGAAATTGAAGCTTAGAAATCTTTTCATGAGAATTGATGAATAAAAACAAAAGAAGGTAAAAATTGAAGAAAATAACTTACTTGAAAATTATTATGAGTCTATTCCTATTATTTACGTTTCCCTTAGGATCATTTGCTAAAACAG
>JBAYSI010000059.1:0-4127 GCA_041676225.1 Patescibacteria group bacterium
AAATCCTTACCAACACGAAGTAATTCATCAATTATACCATCAGTAAAATACTCTAACCAAGAGGTGAAATCAATACCGTCCTTTAGTAACTGTTTTTTGTATATTCAAAATTAGTTCATTGTTAAAAACTGCACTATTTTTTCTCGTTAAACTCTCTAAATATATTAAAGCTTCGTTGTAATTTATAATTTCTTTTTCACTGTCTCTAGCATATTCAGGTTTATTCTTTAAAATTCTCTTAACATCCGTTAAGGGCAATGGATTACCCTCAATACTTGTAGAGGAAAAAACTGACATAACCCTAGCTCTTGTTTTTAATTCGCTTAAAATTACGTCAGAGAATCTACGATTATTTAAATTAACAACAAGGCCAGCAATTTTTTTAATATTTGCTAGTAGTTTATTAGAAATTGTATATTTTGGATAAAACATATATAGACGTATTATAGACGAATATTAGACGATTGTCAGTATATTAACTAATTAACCTCTTCTTCATCTGTCTCTCCCAAGAAGTAATAACTCAAAATCTCTCCAGCTATAGAAACTGGGGACGCGCTACCTTCTTTACCCTCTTCTATGAGAATGGTAAGTACTATCTCTGGATTGTCATAAGGGGCAAATGATGTAAACCAAGCATGAGGGTCTTTGTTTGAGTTCCACTGAGCAGTACCCGTCTTTCCAGAAACTGCAAAAGGTAAAGCATTTAAACGACTCGCACTACCCGCGGTGACAGTTTGTCTCATCCCCTCTTTAACTATCCTAATATTCTTATCACTAATGAAATTATCTTTAATTATCTCTGGCTCAACATCTATATATATATCACTCTCGTCAGAAAATATTTTTTTAACTAAGTGAGGCCTATATAGCTTACCTCCATTAGCGAAAAAAGCTGTAAAATTAGCCACTTGAAGAGGTGTCACGAGTAAATCTCCTTGACCAATTGATATATGATAAGTATTACCTATATACCAACCCTCCCCAGTTCTTTCTCTCTTCCATTCTGGTGTTGGAACAAAACCTTTAGCTTCTTGAGGTAAGTCTAAACCACTCTGAGAACCTATATTAAAAAGATTAAAATACTCAACTATTTTATCAACTCCCAAACCCTTAAAATTTTCATATCCGCCACCTATATAGTAATAGAAAGTATTAACTGATTCTGCTATAGCTTTTTTTATATTGGTCATTCCATGACCGCCAAACTTCCAATCAGGGAAATACCATTGACCAACTCTAATTCCACCATAACTATTTATAGAAGTATTTTCATTAATTATACCCTCCTCTAAAGCTGCTGCTGAAACAACTGGCTTAATCGTAGAACCAGAAGGAAAATTACCACTAACAGCCCTATTGAATAAAGGTCTGTTTGGATCATTTAATAATTTAGTATAATTATCCTGACTTATTCCACCAGAAAAAAGATTGTTGTCGTAAGACGGCCAAGAGACTAAAGAAAGTATTTCTCCATTTTGAGGATTTAGAGCAATAACCGATGCCCTACTAAGATCACCTCTGTCCAAATAGTCTATTAAAATTTCCTCTATTTTTGCTTGCAAATTTGTATCTATGCTTAAAACTATATTATTTCCATTTATGGGGTCAACATTACTAACCAATCTTTTCTCTCTACCCAAAGCGTCAACCTCTATATACTTCTTGCCCTTCTCCCCTTTTAATTCGTTTTCGTAAAAATACTCCAAACCAGTTTTTCCTATATAATCAATAAGGGAGTAATCGTCGCCAAAAACCTCTAAGTCCTTTTCTGAAACTTTACCTGTATATCCCAAAACATGAGATAAACTTGATAAATATGATTCGGAATTAAAATATTTTCTACCCATTTTAACAGATAAAGAAACCCCTGGAAGGTTTTCTGTTTCTAGTGATATAATAACAGCTGAAGACTGACTTATGTTATCCATTATAAACAGAGGTCTAAAAGACTCTAGAGTTCCCCTTCTTATATTATCAATTTTATTTTTAATAGAGTAAAAATGATTACTATCTTCTACAAATTCTAAACCTGAATAATTAATACCATCACTTTTTTTACTGGTAGTTATATTTTCTCTCTCTAAGATAAAAGCTAAATTCCTTAAAACCAAATCTCTCTCCATTTCATCTTTAGGCATTTCAGCCGGTATAACATATAATACAAAATTTGCCTCATTCTTTACTAAGGGCTTCATGTTTGTATCATAAATAATACCTCTCTTAGGCTCTATATTATGAATTCTTATTCTATTGCCCTCGGCTAATGCCCTATATTCATCACCCTTTACAACTTGCAACCAAAAAACTCTTGAAATTAATAAAAAAAAGAAGAATATTATAATATAAAAAATGTATCTAACATTCTTTATATTAAAGCTCTTCCTGAGTGTTTCGTTATCATTTTCTCCAAATAAAAAAGAATCTTCCATCCAACCTAGGTGATAAAATGAATCTTTTAAGTTCCCAAATTTAAATTTCTTCTCCTTAACAACAAAAGGATCCTTTCCTTCCTTATCTCCATTATTAAACATAATATAAAAAATACACGGTTAATCTTTTTTAAAAAGTATAAAACCTTAAAAAAATTAACAGTGTATCAAAGTCTGAAAAGATCAAGAAAATAAGATAATTAAGCTCCATAAAAAGCCTTAGTAATAGTCATAAGCTCTTCAGTTATCTTAATATGTCTTTCTTCATCTTTTAATATCTTTTCAATAATTTTTCTATCGTTTTCATCATCAATAACCTCTAATAGTTCTTGGCATAAATCTCTTGCCCTAATTTCACTGTCTAATCCCTTTCTAAGATTTAACAATATACCCTCTTGACTCATTGAGCATTGTTCAAATTTCATATATTTAAAATTAATTTTCGTATTTATCTATAACGCTTTTTATTAAAAGCTTATGAGCCTTTGATTCATCTCTTAAAGCTTTCATGCCGTCTTTAAAAAACTCCTTATGACTATCACCGAAACAATTTTCTATACCTAGATCAAGCAACGTTTGATAAAGCCAAATTAATTGATTTTCAGTTTCTTCTTCTGACCTCAATTCAGTTAAAATATCTTTTCTTTTTATTTTTTTCTCTTCTTCGCTCATAAGAAAATAGTTAATTTTTAAAATTAAATACAAGTAAATATTAACATAAAAATAAAAATACGACAAATTGAGGTCTTGACAAATAAAAAATAAACACTAATATATATTGTTAGGGTGTCGCCATATTTTAAAGGCCATAAGGCTGTGACAGAAGGCCACTTCTTAAATTTAAGCGCTAGTGATGCCAATCCAAGGAAGCACGAATGTTTGTTTAAGATAAAAGTGGAGAGTACCGATTGGAGTTCGGTTGGCGCCGACACCTTTGGGGACAGAGACAAAGATTCTCTGCCCCCTTTTTTATTTTTAATTAAAATATGCTATAATATTGTTATTAACAATTAACACAAAGTTATGAATAAAAAAGATAAAATCTTTACTATCATCAGTGTTTTAATATTAATACTTCTTTCTTATATTTATTTCTCAAAGAGAATAAACGACAATACAGAGAGCAATATAGAAGAAGAGAAAATGGAAGGGGAATATATAATAAACGAGCTAACAGCCCAAGAGCAAGAGTATGTAGTTGATTATATAAGTAAAAATATATCCAGAATATCTCCCGAGAAAGAGGTTTTAGGAGGAAAATTTTATGTTACTGGTTACGATTTTGAAAATGGAGAGAATGTAATAGTCGAATACGAGGATGGACATATAATGTTTAGAGTTAGGATAGAGTTTGGTTATATTGATTCTGAAAATATAACAATAAAAAAGGTTGAAATTCTTAGATAGAAAAATCCTTATTATAAATATCTACAAAAACTGATAAAAGTCTATGAGACTCACCATATAAAGGGTGAGTTTCTTTTATATCTTTAAAAAATGGTATAATTATATCTTTTAAAACTGGGCCGTATTTATCAACCAGTTTCTTTTTCTGGTCACCATCATCTAGTAAATGATTTCTAGAAACATTATTAAAAAAATCAGCACATTTTATAACGCCCACACCTTCATCGCCATAATCCAAGATGTTTTTAAAATAATCTTTATACATGGAATTTTTAACACCCCTTCTAT
>JBAYSI010000060.1:0-3975 GCA_041676225.1 Patescibacteria group bacterium
TGGAAAATTACTTTTCCTGTCACTTCCTTGTTGCCACCGTTGTAGAAACTAGCAACGGCAAGGAACTCTACTGATCCAGGGTCATTATTTTGCACCTCTGTTTTCAAAACCGACTTAATAATCAGCTTGCAAATTCCGGTTATAAAATAATCACCATAACTAAGGGACAAAAAGAAGTTCTTGAACGCTTCAACGTCATCAATATATTCATGACAGACATTAGAGAAAGCGTTTCCGTTACTATCAATAAAATTAATTTTCATTTCTTCTATTTTTTTGTATTAACAATCGCATAAATGATATTGCGCTCCATTATTTTATCAAGAGGAGCCTCTTTTTCAAAATCAGATCCATAGACACGCCATCTAAATTTAATTGTTGGATAGTTTTGATTCTCAACCAAATTTATCCTTATCTTTTCAATGGGAAGAAAAGATATGGCATAGGAACCATCATTCATTTCCCATGAAAAATAAACAAAAATTCTTTGGCTAAGAGAGTCTTCTTTTGGAAGAAAAAAGTCCCCAACAAAAACACTTGAATCGTTTATGATACTCAACCCATGGAGCTTATGTTCTCCTTTCAAAAGAGCACTTACATACGATTCACCTTTAACTCTGTCAATTCTGTCTGTTTTCTCTTCTCTGCAACTAAGCAAAAAAGCAAAACAAATAAAAACGAAAGTAATTTTTTTCATCATTTCTTGTTTTGTAGGTGAAAAAATATATTAATGAACTAAATAACAAAAAATAGTACTAAATTTATTATATTTTGTCAATAAATTGTACAGTTAACACCTATGGGTGACAGTTGATATAATTAGGGGTGACACCTGTTAACTAATTAATCAATATGCCATCTAATATGCAAACAACTCAATATGACCGCCAACAAAGGTTCAGATGGTATTTGCAAGTAGACAAATACCATAAATCAGTTACAGAGACATGCCAGATTTTCGGGATATCTAGAAAGTGCTATTATAAATGGAGACTAAGAGATTATGGAAAGAGGGGTAACAGATATTTAACTGCTAAGAACCAGCCAAACACCAAATTAAGCTATGAAGTGAGGAAATTTATTGCAGAACAAAAACTAAAAACTAATTACGGACCACTAAAGATGAAGATGCTGGTGAAAAAGAAATTAAAACTAGATATATCAACAACCATTATCTATCGTTATTACCAAAGAAAGAACCTTATTCGTAAACCTCAGAAGAGATCTCCTTGGTATAAACCAATGAAAACTAGTTTAGTTATTAAACAGGCAGGAGAGGGCGTACAAATGGATGTAAAATACGTCTATGAAGAAGGAGCGAGAAAATATAAGTTCTCTGTATTTGATCCATATTCCAGAAAATATCATTTTTCTATATTTAATACTAAAGAAAGTCGCAATTCCATATCAGCCTTCAAATCAGCAGAAAAGTATTTTGGATTTAAAATAGCATCTGTTCAAACTGATAACGGATCAGAGGCTAGAGGAGAGTTTCACACTTGGTTAACTAAAAATAATACACCTCATTACTTTATTCCCAAATCTTCTCCCTACTGGAATTGCTATGTAGAAAGAGTACACCGAACTATTGATGATGAATACTATTTAAATACACAACGTTCTTGGAAGACTCCTTATGAATGGTTACATTTTTATAATTTTGAAAGAATACATTTATCGCTTAATGGGCTCACTCCTCAAGAAAAATATCTAGAAAGTGTTACCCCAAGGTGTTAACTGTACATAAATTGTGAATCAGTTGTAATATAATAATGATAAAATAAAAATAATCCTAATATTAGAGTTATTTTTTATACTTTCTTATGGGGTGGCTAATCGAAAAACTTGGCAAACTTTTTTAATGAGATGTTTAGCTGATTTATAAAACAAGCCCTTGATGTTATTGCAATCTAAACAATTTTATAATTAATGTTCTTATATTTATATTTTAATAATATAATCCAGAATATCGTCCCTAATCCTCGCTCTCAATCCTAGTTTTTAACAAAAAAATTGTATCTGATTTTAATTTCGCGCGCACCCAATCTTTTTGCGCTTCATCAAGCAGCTCCCCAAGTCCATCAAGTATATGACGATTATCCATTTTTTCTAAAAGATCAATACATTTGAAAAGAGTTTCTTTAAAAGATATTTTTGAACGATCTTCAACCAATTTTTTATTAATTGGCCAATTGTTTTTTAGAAAAAACCAAACATCATAAACATCACGACTGGTTTTACCAATTCGCTCATACATAGCCATTAATTTATTGGCAAACATATCTTCTTGAACCATTACTTGCATTGAAATTCCAAGTAGTGTTTTTAATTCATATTTAGAGCCAAAATCTCGACGATTAACCTCAACTTTAATATTTTGAGATTTCAAATCATAGGAAATAATTGTCACTAAATTAAATCTTTTAATTCGTGAATCAATTACTTTTCCATAAGTCTCAACAATTTTTTGAATTTTCTCAAATACTTCTTGTTCTTTACTTTGATCTAAGATATCAAGATCAATATCAACTGAATTACGTTTTAAACCATAAAACATTAAAGCAGCCGTTCCGCCCTTAAAACCAAGATATGGAGAAATTGAGGTATCAGAAAAAATATCTTTTAAAATTTGCAACAAAATATTTTTATGTCTTGGATAATAAAGGGTCATATAATTTTATTATTATCTAAATTATTTCTCTTATAATCTTTAAAGTATTCATCAACTTTTTTATTCATTCTCTTATTATTATATATTGGCAAAATTTCAAACACTTTATCCCAGTCTAAAACATCTAAATGATCAAAATGATAATCCTTACTTACGTAAATTCTATCTAAAAAAGCTCTTTCTTTTGTAGCAATCGCAAAGTTGTTTACGTGTTCAATTCCAGTTGTATTACTTAAAACATAATCTTTCATTTTTATAAAATAAATTTTTTGTTCGTCAACTTCAATTTCCCTGCTAACATAAGAGGCAATAAATATATTGCTATAATATTGAAAATTTATTCCGCTTCTAGTTAAAACAGTTTCAAAACTAATATAAGCGGGCGTATAAATTCTAGTAGCCAATTCAAAACGATTATAGTTTTCGTCCTTAGCGTAAATACCGTGATGTACTCTAATTAATTTACCCTTTTTAACATATTGACTTAACCTAACCCTTGACGATGCTTCTATTTTTTCTCCCCACAATAAAGCCACATCCTTAACAGAAAAGACTGTTTTTGGAGATCTTAACAAAACTTCTAAATATTGTCCTTTTCTTGGTTTATTGTCCATATATTAACTAAATATAAGCTTAAAGCTTACTTATAGTTAAATTATATCGTATTTTAATAAAAAGGTCAACTAATTTCCCCTCGTTCTAAAGATCTATTAAATCAAAAACAAAAATAACCCTAATATTAGAGTTATTTTTATATACTTTCTTATGGGGTGGCTAAGCGCAAAAGTTGGAAAACTTTTTTGATGGAATATTTGGTTAATTAGCTTCATTTTTTAATGGTGGTCTTACCATTTCTAGTTCCGGAAAAACAGAACCATTTCTCATTTTAAAGCGTTCGTCTGTAAATATTTTATTAGTACTCTTAAACCCTAATTTTTCATAAAACTTAATAGCCTTATCATTATAAGAAACTACGTGAACAATAATTTTTTTATGTGGATCTAAAAATTTTTCAGCCTCAGACCAAATGAGACCACCTATTCCCATTCTTTGATATTCGGGAAGAACATATATTGCCTGAAGATGATTATAATCTTTTTCTATGGCAACATTACATAGAGCAACTACATCCCCGTTATATTCTAGTAATAATTTTAATTCGTTCTCTTTTGTTTGAGTTATTTTTTCTTTGCTCTCTTCTATTTTATCTGGCGCCAGTCTTTGCTCATATTTATAAATAATATCTTCGGTTGTAATGTTAAATTCTTCGTTGGGATAAGTATCTAACCAAGCCGAAAGATAAA
>JBAYSI010000061.1:0-3841 GCA_041676225.1 Patescibacteria group bacterium
TCTCATCCTGATAACAGGGGTTCGATTCCCCTAGAGGTCACAAAAAAAGAGCGAAGTATTTATACACTTCGCTTTTTTTAATTTTTTTTCACTCATCTACTCCAAGAGCAGACAAATGTCTCTGAAGAAACATCCCATAATTTTCGGGAATTTCCATTTTTTAAAACTATGCTGGTGTTGGACACTAAACCCAATTGCCAGCCTGCCAAAAGAAAATCCTGGATATCTTTTGGCATTTCGTCTATTGATACTTTCATAACAAAAATATTATAGCATATTTTGAAAAAATTAGAAAGACTTTAAAAATTTTAATCTTGTTTTTGATTATTTTATCTTTTTATTACCCAAACCATTAAACCTATAAGGGCTAATAACTTTTTTATTTATTTTCTCTTCAATTTTTTGCCTAGCATCACCAGCTATTTTACCACCTTCATTAGCTATTTTTTTGTTTTTTTCAAAATCATTTGGTTCTTTAACTTTAGAAATTTCAGTTGTAGCAGTTTCAGCTAACATATTTAATACTAACTCTAAATTAGTCATATTATCACGCAAGCTTTCTTTCTTTAAGTTTTTAAATTTTTTATATTCTTTGACTGATAATTCAGACCAAGCTTTTACTATTTCATTGGTTAAAATGGCGAAATCTTTTTTATTTTTTACACCTCTATTTTGCCATTCATCAGTTAACGCCTTTCTAATTTCAATGCTTTTTAATCTCTGATTAATCCAGTCTTTACTATAACCCTTTTTTAAATAAGTTGAGAGACCACGATTTATAGATAATTCTGGGTCACTAATTTCTTCAATTCTTTCATAGCCGACACGAGCTAACCATAATTTAAAAGGCTCAGCCTTAGGGGACGGAATCGACTGGATTAATCTTAGTAAAGACTCAGTATTAGCACAGTCACTTTCCCTGTTTTTTCCATCAGGAGCAATAATTTTCAAAGGTACGATTTTATCGTACACTTCACTACCCTCATCTTTTAGATGACTCTTAAGATCACTCCAGTATCTTTTAGGGATAGAACTTCCAGTAAGTACAGCTATTATATCAATAACTGAAAAATACCATAATTCTTTTTCTTCTAACCAAACTCTACGAATTTTTTCATTATTAAAAATAATTATCTCTCCATTTTTATCCATAATGTTTCTATTAATTTTTATTAATAAAAACATTAACACAAGAAACATAAAATAAACTTAAACGAAAAATAAAGATTAGGACATTTAGGACGCTTAAAAAAAGAAAGAGAATTAGGAAGTTTAGGACTTTTAGGATATTTAGGAAAAACATCCTAATAATCTTAATAGTCTTGAAGACCCTAAATATCTTAATTATCCTAATAGTCCTATATATTGTTTTTACTTTTTATTTATCATAGCTTCGCATACTACAATAAATTATATTTAATAAATTAATTATGGAAGAAAAAATTTTAAAAATAATTAAATGGACCAAAATAAAAATAAACATACATACAAAAAACTCAAATAATATTTATTTTTATGATAGAGAAGTTTGGTGGATTAATATTAGTTCAAATATCGGCTTTGAACAAGATGGAAAAAGTCAAAATTTTTCTAGACCAGCTCTAATTATTAAAAAATTTAAAAAAATATGCTTTGGATAATTCCACTAACTAGTAAAACCAAAGAGGGTAATTTTTTTTATAATTTACATGATAAAAACAGTAACTACACTTTTATATTGCCTCAATTAAAATTAATTAGTAATAAAAGGTTAATAAGAAAAATATCAAAAATATCTCAAAGTGATTTTATAAAAATAAAAAGTCAAATAAAAAATTTTCTATAAAAAAACGACCTTCGTCTTATAAAAAAACAAAGGCCTCGGAGTTTGCACTAAGTGCTAACCAATTATGTTTATATTATAGCAAGTTTTTTGGAAAAAAGTAAGAGCAAACATTACAAAAAAACCCTATCTCAAATCTGCCACATAAAAACCCTCATTATGCTTCGCACAATAATAGTTCGCATGGTACAGAAAAATCCATTTGCCCGCTCACGAGCGAAGCGAGCTGATGCGGGACGGTTAATGGACCAGACAAAAAAAACAAACTCCGAAGAGCTTATTTTATATACTAAATTAAAACGATTATAGACCAAAATGTTTTTTAAAATAATCTTTGATTTTTATTTCTACTTCTTTATTAATTTTACCTATTACTTTTTTAAACCTTATATAATCAAACGATGTTATGCAATATACTTTTGCTATTGAATCAAACATTAAGTTGTTTTCCTTGCTTGCTTCTACTAAAATATCATCGGACATACGATTATCTCTTCGCGAGGTTAATGGAATTATGGTAACCAAATTTGTCTTTTTTAGTTGTCCATTGGACTCTACGACAATTGCTGGTCTTTTGCTTTGATATTCATGCCCAACGCTAGGGTCAAATTCAACCCAAACAATATCGCCAAAACTAATCTCACCTTTTATCATCATAGATTTTCGTAATAATCATACTCTGCCCTAGAAATGGGGCCTAATTGATTCAAAATATCCTTAGATCCAGTCATTTTAAAATATCTAAGATCGTCAGTGCTTCTTTTGGCATATGGAGATTGACGTTCAAAAACAAGATTATATGGAATAACCTCTTTTTCGCTGGTCAACTTCCAAGGAGCATCACCATGAGAATATTCCTCTATCTGCAAGGCGGACATATTAGAAAGAGACCCGATAACACTATCAATAACTTTGGTTTCTTTGGGGGATAGAGAATCAATATCATGAGTAACTAAATTAATATACCGCTTTATTTTCAAACCAAAATAATCAGAAATAATAATTTTTAGTTCTTGCTCAAGCTTCATATCTTCTATTACTGGTAAATATAAAGAAGCTATTGGAACTGGCCCGTATTGCAAATGAACATAGCTTAATCCAGAAATTGATTGGCCATTAATTTCAAAATTATCAAAATCAATAAAATACAATAATTTATACAATACCGTTTCTCCGACATTCGGTTTCCCGGCACATTTTTCTAAAATATACAAAATAACATTTTTAAGTTTTTTTGGATTAAACTTATTAACTTTATTCAGTTCTTTTATTGGTTTGATGTTGGGCAATTCATCCTCTATTAAAAAATAATCAGTTTTTAATCTAAAAAAATTGGCTATTTTGGCTAATTCTAGAAAGTCAACGTTTCTATTGCCTTGTTCAATTTGAGATATAGCCACTCTGGACAATTCTACTTTTTGGGCCAAATCTTCTTGGCTCATTCCTTCGAATTCCCTTAAAACCTTAATTTTGTTACCTAAAGATTTTTTATTAATCATATAACTATATTATAATAATAACTATTATTATAATAGCTTATGAAATAAAATCTGTCAATATAGTGTTTTTTGAAAGAATATATTACAACAAGGGTCGTTTTTTTTATAGAAATTTTTGTTTATAATTTAATATTAAAAAAACAGGACAAAAAGATAAACTTAATTTTATCCAGAAATTATAACATCAAGATTGTAATAATTAATATTATAATTTTTACCATCTTGAGCAGTATGCTGGAATTTCCGGCATACTGAACTTCTATTAAGTTCGCCCTCATCAAATATATTTCTAATATGTTCTGTTATTGTCTTTCTATCCTTACCAAAACAAGATAGCCATTTGTTTTTGGTTTAACCAAACAGTTTCATCCTGAAGATTTACCTCAATCTTTATTTGATTGTCTTCTGTATTAAAAATAATTATCTCTCCATTTTTATCCATAATGTTTCTATTAATTTTTATTAATAAAAACATTAACACAAGAAACATAAAATAAACTTAAACGAGGAATAAAAAGAA
>JBAYSI010000062.1:0-3783 GCA_041676225.1 Patescibacteria group bacterium
AAACAACCAAGAAAAAGGTTTAGGAGAATAATTAATGCTGTTTTTGTTTTTTCTTCTAAGTTTTTTTATTGGAAATTTATTAGTAGGTTTTTATACAGAAATAACGTAGCCTGCCTCTTGTATAGAAAAGCAGAGAATAGAGGAATGGCTTTAGATAACAAGAAGAATAAAGATGAGTTAGATTCATATGAGATATTGCTAGTCGAAAGAAGTGAGGAAAAAGATCACTGGCAAGTGCCCCAGGGAGGTGTTGATAGTCAAAGCATAAAAGTTGCTGGTAGTAGAGAACTTTACGAAGAGCTCGGAATAAAAAATTTTAGCCCTAAAAAAATATATAAAAATGTTTTTAAATACAAGACAAACCGTAAGGGTAAATATGGCTTTAAGGGACAAAAACAGAGTTTAATGATAGCATATTTTAAAGGTGATGATTCCGATATAGATATAAATTTTTGGGATCACTCTGGTTTTAAGTGGGTTAAGGCTAGTAAGTTAGTGGAAAGTGTTCATGTGGTAAGAAGAAAAGCTAGTAAGGTTTTTTTAGATAAATTTAAAGAATATATAAATTATGAAAAAAATTAGATTAAGATTTGCTCCATCTCCTACTGGATTTTTGCATGTTGGTAATCTTAGAACTGTCTTATTTGGTTATTTTTTAGCTAAAAGTTTAGACGGTGATTTTATTTTAAGAATTGAAGACACAGATCAAAAAAGGGAAGTTGAGGGAGCTGTTGAGAGTTTGCTAAATATTCTATCTTGGGTTGGAGTTAATTTTGATGAAGGCCCACATATTGGTGGTGATTTTGGCCCATACATTCAAACTCAGAGAAGGGAAATGTATGACAAGTATATAAAAGAACTTTTAGAAAAAGGTGAAGCATATTATTGTTTTTGTACTTCAGAAAGATTAGATGAGATGAGGCAGAAGCAACAAGAAAACAAGGAGGCTCCTAAATATGATAATCATTGTCGTAATTTAAGTAAGGAAGAGGTTGAAGAAAAGATAAAAAATGGAGAGTCTTATGTTATTAGGCAAAAAATGCCAACATCTTGTTGCATTGAGGTCTATGATGAGCTTCGTGGTAAGATAATTTTTAAATCAAACGATTTAGATGATCATGTCTTAATTAAATCTAACGGCATTCCAACTTATCAATTTGCTAGCGTTATTGACGATCATTTAATGAAAGTAACACATGTCACTAGAGGAGATGAGTGGTTAGCTAGCTTCCCTAAGAATGCCTTATTGTATAAATCTTTTGGCTGGGAGATGCCAAAGTTCATTCACTTACCTTTAATATTGAATAAGGGTGGCGGAAAGCTTAGTAAAAGGCAGGGCGATGTTTTTGTTGAGGATTATAAGAGTAAGGGCTATTTGCCAGAAGCAATTATTAATTTTTGTGCTCTTTTAGGTTGGCACCCAAAAGATGATCAGGAAATATTGTCCTTGTCAGAAATAATTAGTAAATTTTCTATAGATGGCCTAGGTGTTAGTCCTGCTGTTTTTGATTTAGAAAAATTAGATTATCTTAATGGTTACTATATCAGACAGAAGCCAATAGAAGATTTAATTGCTCTGTGTAAACCATATCTATTAAAAGAAGGTTTAATTTCGGAGAATACTGATAAAGATAAAATTGAGAAGGTTATAGAGATAACTAAAGAGAGGTTAGTCAGACTAGAAGATATCAATTCTTTAACCCACTATCTATTCTTGGAAGATATATCTTATGATAAAGAGCTTCTTGTTTGGAAAAGCTTAACTATAGAGGATGTTAAGAATAACTTAAAAGAGATTCTTGGAATCTTGGAGGGTGTCTTAGGCGAAAATTGGAATAAAGAATATTTAGAAGATCTTATTTTCCCTTATCTAAAAGAAAACGACAAAAAGAATGGTGACTATCTTTGGCCACTTAGAGTTTCTTTGTCTGGTCAGAAAAATAGCCCCAGTCCATTTGAACTTGCCCATGCATTAGGCAAGGAAGAAAGTTTAAAGAGAATTAAAAAAGCGATTAATTAATCGCTTTTTTGAAAGATGATATTGGAGCAAAACTTTGACGATGTATTTTGCATGGTCCGAATTTATTTATCATTTCAATGTGAGCTTTTGTTCCATAACCTTTATGTTTAGAAAAAAGATATTGAGGGTAATTCTTGTCCATTTCTTCCATTATGTAGTCTCTGCTGACTTTAGCTATGATAGAAGCCATGGCTATACTGAATATTGTGTTATCTCCAGAGATAATGGCTTCCTGCTTAATGTTTATTTTTGGTATAGGGAATTTTCCATCAACTAATATTATATCTGGCTCTATTTTTATATTATCTAAACTTTTCTTCATTGATAAAAAGGTAGCTTGCAGAATATTTATTTTATCAATCACGTTATTATCACAAATACCTATAGAAACAGCTTTTACGTTTTCTTTGATAATGGGGAAGAGTTCTTGTCTTTTTTTAGCACTTATTTTTTTTGAATCCCTTATTCCTTCTAGCTCGGGAATTATTTTAAAATTCTCATCAATAATAACACAGGCACTAACAACTGGTCCGGCTAGTGGACCTCTTCCAACCTCGTCAATTGCACCTATTAATTTATAGCCATTTTTAAATAATTCTCCTTCTTTTTTTAAATCCATTTCTTTGTTATAATTATAATCTATTGTTATTATTATAATATATTATTTAAAATAATGAAATTAAACTTAGAACAACAGAATATAGTTGATAGTATTTTTGGAGCCTATTTAATTAACGCCCCAGTTGGTACTGGGAAAACAACTGTTTTAACCAACAGAATAA
The DNA here is from genome assembly GCA_041676225.1 of Patescibacteria group bacterium. Taxonomy (GTDB): domain Bacteria; phylum Patescibacteriota; class Patescibacteriia; order Patescibacteriales; family UBA12465. The sequence continues at coordinate 2,803 of JBAYSI010000062.1, forward strand.
TGGAGGCTATTAAAGGTGGTATCAGGCCTGATCAAATATTAGCACTGACTTTTACTAATAGAGCGGCTGACGAAATGAGGAGTAGAATAAAAGAAATGATTGATGATAAAAATGATTTTGACTCTTTATCTGTTTCGACCTTTCATTCTTTTTGCGCTAACTTCTTAAGACTAGAGGCCACCAAGGTTGGGATTCAATCAGATTTTGTGATACTAGACGATGATGAGCAATTTGAATTAGTTAAAAGCATATTAAGTGATAATAATAAGATATATATAGAAAACAAAAGAGATGCTTTAAACATTTTGGAAGATTTCTATAAGTATAGGTTATCATTGTTTCAAATCGATATTGGTCACAATGTTAAAACCAAAGATTTGAGTCAGGATATTATATCTTTCGGTAACATATATTTAGAAAAATTAAAAGAACAAAATGCTTTTGATTTTAATGAACTTGTGCTTAAGGTTTTGGAGTTATTATTTAAAGATAAAGAAGTGAATGATCGTTGGTCACAAAAGTATAAGTTTATACAATTAGATGAATTTCAAGATACACATATTTCTGAATATTTAGTTATTAAAGAGCTAGCTAAAAAGCATAAGAATATTAGCCTAATTGGAGATATTGATCAAACTATATACAGCTTCAGAGATTCCAAACCAATATTTATAGCAAAATTATTTAAGGAGCATTTTAAACCAGTTAATGAATTATCTTTGAGTATAAATTATCGTTCAAATCCTGAGTTGATTAAAGTTTTTACTTCAGTCTTAGCCAACATGGAGAATGCTCAAACTAAAAACTTGAGCAGTGACATGGATTTCCTGGGAAGTGATAAGTGCTTAAATCTTTTTAGAGGGTATAATTTTAAAGAAGAAGTTTTATGGGTCGTAGACAATATAGAGAAAATAAGGAAGGTTGATAAAAAATCTAAAATAGCCGTCTTAACTCGCTCTAATGGTTTAGTTAATAAAGCGG
>JBAYSI010000063.1:0-3753 GCA_041676225.1 Patescibacteria group bacterium
AAAAAAAAGACCACCTTTTACTTTGGTGGTCTTTTTTTTGTTTTGTTGTTTTAAAATATGCTCAACAGCCTGCTAATCTTTCTAGATTCTTTTTCTTTCTTGTTTACGGTTATAGTGGTTTTGATTACTGAGTCTGGTATCAAGGATATGCTGTCTATACCGCATTCTACTAAAAATTCTGCGAAGTCTGGGAAGTCACTTGGTGCTTGTCCACAAATACCTACTTTTGTCTTTGTTTTTTTGGCTTTTTTAATTAATTCCCTTATTAACTCTTTAACTGCTTCATTCTTTTCGTTAGAAACACCGGCAACCTCTAGTGTTCCTCCAGAGTCTCTGTCTATTCCTAGGGCCAGTTGTGTTAGGTCATTTGAGCCTATTGAGAAGCCATCAAATATTTTAGCAAATTTTTCAGCTAAAATTATATTCGCTGGAATTTCCGCCATAACATAAATCTCTAATCCATTTTTACCTCTTTTAAGCCCATTATCTTCCATTATTTTTAAAACTTTTTCCCCTTCTTCTATTGTTCTGCAAAAAGGTATCATTATTTTTACATTTTTTAACCCAAAATCATCTCTTACTTTTTTTAATGCTTGGCACTCTAGCTTAAAGGCTGGCAAAAAGTTTTTCGAATAATATCTGCTAGCGCCTCTCCAGCCAATCATTGGGTTTGATTCTTCTGGTTCGTAGCCTTTGCCTCCTATTAAGTTGGCATATTCGTTGGTTTTAAAATCGGAAAGTCTTACAATAACATCTTTTGGATAAAAGCCAGTTGCTAGCATTGCAATTCCTTCAGCTAGCTTGTCTACGAAAAATTGGCTTTTATTTTTATGGCTCTCCGTAAGATTCTCTATTTTATTCTTTAAAGTTTTGTTCTTTATTTTATTAAAATTAATTAAAGCCATTGGATGGACTTTTATATAATTGTTTATTATGAACTCAAGTCTTGCCAAACCAACACCATCGTTTGGAATGAATGAGTTTAAGAAGGCGGTTTCTGGCTCAGCGATATTCATCATTATTTTTGTTTTTGGTCTTTTAATTTCTCCAATATTTGTTCTTTCTATTTTAAATGAAATTTTCCCCTCATAAACAAATCCAGTTTCTCCCTCAGCGCAGCTAACAGTAACTAAGTTGTTGCTTTTTATTTTTTTACTAGCATTATTTGTCCCAACTATACATGGGATTCCCATTTCTCTAGATATTATCGCTGCGTGACAAGTTCTACCGCCTTTGTCAGTTATTATAGCGGAAGCTATTTTCATTATTGGTTCCCAGTCTGGGTCTGTCATATCTGTTACAAGAACTTGTCCGGCTTTAAATTTTTTAATTTCTTTAACGCTCATTATTCTGTTTACTTCTCCGTGCCCGATCTTGTTTCCAACACTTTGTCCTTGGCAAACAACCTTTCCTCTTTTGGATATTTTGTATCTTTCTAAATAATTTAAATTTTTAGCACTTTCTACTGTTTCTGGTCTGGCTTGAACAATGTATAATTGTTTATCTTCTCCGTCATAAGCCCATTCTATATCCATTGGTTTTTTGTAATGACTTTCTATTATCATACCCCATTCAGCTAGCTTAAGAACCTGAGAATCTTTTATGGATTGTTTTATTTGATCTTCTTTTTTAACCGGAACATCTTTAACTGGATTTTTTTTATTTTTACTATAAATCATTCTTAATTCTTTTTTACCAATAGATCTATATATGATCTTTTTTGTTTTTTTGAATATGAAAAATTGATCAGGATTGACTTTTCCTTGAACAATATTTTCTCCTAATCCATATATTGAATGTACCAAAACAACATCTTTAAAACCAGATTCAGTATCTATAGTAAACATAACACCAGAGGATCCTTTGTCAGAGCGACACATTTTTTGTATTCCCACAGACAAAGCTATATTAAAATGATCAAAGCCTTTATCTGCCCTGTATGATATGGCTCTGTTAGTAAAGAGAGATGCAATACATTTTTTAACGGCTAAAAGAAGTTCTTTTTCTCCTTTTATATTTAAATATGTTTCTTGTTGCCCAGCAAAAGAAGCGTCTGGCAAATCTTCTGCTGTGGCGCTTGACCTAACAGCAACATCAATGTTTTCTTTTTTGTAGAAAGCAGATAATTTTTTGTATGATATTACTATTTCCTTTTCTAGGTCTTTTGGTAAATCTGATTTTAAAATTTCTTGTCTAACTTTTTCCCCTCTGGTCATTAAGTTTTGAACATTTTTGGTGTTTAAATCTTTTAATATTTCTTTCACTTTATTCTTTAGACCGCTTTTTTCCATAAAATAGTTGTATGCTTCTGAGGTTGTAGCAAAACCAAAGGGAATATTAATCCCTTTTTTTGATAATTTTTGATACATTTCTCCCAGTGAGGCATTTTTCCCTCCCACCATTGGAACATCAGTTATTCTTAGCTCATCAAAAAATTTTGTAAAAGTTTTCTTAGACATAAATATTAATATTAAAAGAGTTAATAATTAAAATTATAGCATAATTTAAATTATTTAAAAAATTAGCTTTAGGGGCTTGAAATTATTAATCTTTTGTATTATTATGTCTATATATTTTGCGGGCGTGGCGAAATTGGTATACGCACTTGCCTTAGGAGCAAGCGAAGCAATTCATGAGAGTTCGAGTCTCTCCGCCCGCACAATTTAGAAATATTAAGATTCCTAAAACTAAAAATTTTTAGGATTTTTATAATGATAAGCTTTTTACATAGTTTTAAACCAGACCCAATAATGTTTTCCTTTTTCTCTATAGATATTTATTGGTATGGTTTTTTTATTGTTTTAGCGGTTAGTTCTGCTATTTTATTGAGCTTGTTTTTGGGTAGAAGAAATGGCTTCGACAAGGATGAGCTTTTTGATCTATTCTTTTATCTTATACTTTTTGGTTTGATAGGGGCTAGAATCTATGATATTTTTTTAGAACTTCCTTATTATATAGAGAATCCTGTTGATGTTTTAAAATTTTGGCAAGGAGGGTTGGCTATTCACGGTGGAATTTTGGCAGGTGTTCTTGTTTTGTGGTTTTTTATAAAAAAAAGAAAGATAAAAGCTTTGGCTTATAATAATTTCTGGGACGATATATTTTCTTTAGCCTTTATAACCGCCCCAGGATTGGCACTTGGGCAGTCTATTGGTAGGTGGGGTAATTATTTTAATCAAGAACTTTTTGGTGGACCCACTAATTTACCTTGGGGCATCCCAATAGATATAATAAATAGGCCGGCGGATTATATTGGACAAGAATATTTTCACCCAACATTTTTATATGAATCAATTGGTTCTTTTTTAATTTTCTTGGTTTTAATCTTTGTGCATTTATTTCTTTTAAAAACCAGAAAAAAACCAGACTTTAAAATGAAATTATTTGTAGTGGCGTTTTACTTTATAGGTTATTCTGTGCTAAGATTTTTCTTAGAGTTTATTAGGGTTGATTTTTCTCCTGAATTTTTTAACCTAAGATTTCCTCAAGTAGTTAGTATATTAATAGTTTTCTTGTTTGTCTTTCTTTGTATAAAATTAAATAATAAAAAAATAATATAAAAATATGTATAGATTTCATCTTTTTGGAAAATTTTCAAATGTTAAAATTAAAAAAGAATTAATCATTTTATATTTAGCTGGTTTTATGTTGGCGATTTCAACTGCCTTCCCAGCCTATATAAATTCAAATTTCATAGAAACATTTGTTGCAACCAAGTATGTTGGTTTGTTTTTTGTAGCAGCTAATGTTATA
>JBAYSI010000064.1:0-3710 GCA_041676225.1 Patescibacteria group bacterium
ATAAAAAAACACTTTAGGCGATTTTGATATCTCGTCCCTCTTATTTTTAGAGTATGGATAAAGTCTAAACAAAACAAAACTCTGTTCAAATATTTCTATATATCTTTTTATAGTTCTTTGATCTGCTTTTAAGCTAAGGGCTAGTTCGGAGTAATTTATTAAATTTCCAATTTGTAGGGCTAATAATTTCAACAAATCTTTAGCTAGCTTTTTGTTCTCAATTAAATTTAGCTCTAAAATGTCCTTAAAAATAAGACTGTCAACAAAATTTAAAATGTACTTTTTGTCAGATGGATAATTAACAGCATAAGGATACTGGCCATAAACTAAAACATTTTTTAAAACACTATCCATGTCAAACTTGTAAAAATTCTTAATCGACCTATCTTCACTGTTGATAATTCTATTAAAAATATTAAAGTTTAATTCAGCTTCTATATTTTTTTGATGAAGATATTCAGAGAAGGTCAAAGGATAGATGTTGTAGTCAATTTTTCGCCCAGCCAAACTTTCGCCTGTCTTGTTTTTAATATGAAAAGATGAGGAGCCAGTAATTATTAATTTAAAGTCATCCAGCTGGTCGTAAATTATTTTAGCAGCCCTGCCTGGATCACTTAATAGATGAATCTCGTCAATGACAATGCTTCTAACCTTACTATCAATTATCGTCTTGTACGATTCAATATCGTAGGTCTCTAAGACTTTTTTAATTGGCTCATTGTCAACCAAAAAATAATTGCTCTCAGGAAACAATTTTTTTATTATAGTGGTTTTTCCGACCTGTCTTGAGCCAAGTAAAACTAAAATTTCTTTATACTTGCTAAAATGGTCTTTAATTTTATTATCTAAATGTCTTTGCATAAAAAGTTATAACTTTTTAAACATTGAATGTATAAAAAGGTATAACTAATTATACATCGTGAATAATTAAATGTCAAGGGATTGCCTATTTTACTAATAAAACTATCTCTCTCCAGACTTTTTGCTCTTCTCTGCCGTAAACTAAGGTTTTTTGTTGTCCTTCCTCACTAACAAGGGACTCTATTTTAAATTTAGAGATATTAGGACTCATTTTCCATGTTCTATTATTGGCTCTAAACTGAGGCCAAATCATAACAACGCGTCCATCTTTTTTTAGTATATCGTAAAAAACATCCAGAGATTTAGAGTATAGTGTGTTTAACTCTTCCACCACTTCATCAAAATCCTTAAAACCTCTCTGAGGGCCAAGATATGGCTCGCAAACAATATAGTCAATTGATTCTTTTTCTATCTTATCACTCAAGAGCAGGGCATCGGATTGAAATATCTCTATATCTTTTTTCTCAATCTTTAATAGGTTATTTATCCATTCAATATTTTTTTGACTATCAGAAACTGCCCTCTCTGAAATATCCGAGCCAATAATTTTTTTAAAGCCCAAAAGATTAGCCTCCATTAAAACTGTACCCGAGCCACAAAAAGGATCAAGAATTGTTTTTTCCATATAGTCAGAGTCGTTACCACGAGCTATATTTATCATTATTTGGGCTAATTTTGGCGGAATCATTCCGGAATGATCATCTCTGTTTGGCCTACCAAAGTCTCTTTTGGATAGCTCCTTAAAAGCTTGAACGGCTAAAGTTTTACCAACAAAAACTTTGTTTTTATCTACAAAGAAACAAAGCTCTAAACCACTATCAACCAATTTATTCTGCTCTACAACAACACTAGACAATACTTGCTCTTTTGAGGTAACTATACGACTAGAAAATCCTAAATTTTTTAAATCCTTTTTAACTGCTAGGGCTAATTTAAAAAAATCTCCTGGCAATTTGCGACTACCATAAAAAGAAAAACCAAAATTAAACCTGCCCTCTAAATTTTTTTTATGTGCTTCAGAAATTATGGTTTTTTTAACAAACTCAGACAAGGCCCTTCTATTAGCAAGGCTAAACTCCTTAAAATCTTCCCCTATTTTAATAATACCCCCTAATGCAACCATCAAGTCTTTAACCCTAAGATCATCTTCAAAATCAGCAGCGGCAACACTGTCTAAAATCTGCCAATTGCTAACAGGAAACAGAGATCTAATCTCAGCTAAAGAAAGTTTGGGGTTGGAACCTAAAACAAAAAAATATTTTTTCATTATATAAATGTTAAATGTTATAGCTATATTATAGTATCTAGCAAAAAGAGGGTCAAGGACTTGCTTTTTTAATTAATTAATGTTAGAGTCTTATCAAATAAAATATCCTTTCCCACATCCTTTATTTTAAAGGATAATTCTGACAAAAGATCAGAATTAAAGGTATTCTGCAAAAGACCCAATTTCTTTTAGAATACTTTGGGTTTTTTTATTTATATTTAAAAATTAATTAATAAAATGTCACTCAATTTTTAACTTAAGTTTCGGTTAAATTTAAGTGCATTTTGCTAAAATTGACTATGTCAAAAACAAAGCCATCTGGATTAATTCGTTATGAAATGCTTTTCATTATTCCGAACAAATTCACTGACGAAGAAGCTAAAAAAGTGTTTGAAAAAGTTAAAACACTAATAACAAGCAATGAAGGTGAATTAACAATGGAAGATTATTGGGGAAAGAAAAAATTAGCTTACCCAATAAACCATGAGTATTATGGATATTATGGTCTTATAGAGTTCAATCTAGACAGACTAACAGTATCTAAAATTAATAACACTTTAAGATTAGATAAAGAAGTTGTTAGATTTATCATAATCAAAAAAGACGTTAAAAGCGAAGAACAAATTAAAAAAGACAAAAAAATTAAAGAAAAAATAGACAAAAAGAAAGACGAAGAAGAAGAAAAAGAAAAAAAGACAGAAAAAAAGAAAGATGAAAAGAAAAAAGAGAGCAAGAAAAAGGATGGTGGTGATAAATTAGATTTAAAAAATCTAGACGAAAAGTTAGATGATGTTCTAAACATTGATAACTTATTGTAAAATCTTACAATTAATAATAAACTTATGTACTCTTTAAACAAGGCAATGGTCATCGGAAATTTAACCAGGGATCCAGAAATTAGAAATACTCCCTCTGGGCAAACAGTGACTTCTTTTTCTGTGGCTACAAATCTAAATTGGACCGATCAAAACGGTCAACAACAAAGCAAGGCTGAATTTCACAACATTATAGCTTGGAGAAAATTAGGAGAAATCTGTGGTCAATACCTAAGTAAAGGGATAAAAGTATACATTGAAGGTCGAATGCAAACAAGTGAATGGACTGGTCAAGATAGTGTAAAAAGACAGAAGACAGAAATAGTGGCAGAAAATATGATAATATTAAGCCCTAAGTCTGGTGGTGGAAATTTTAATGGTCCAGTCGGCGGCAACGAAGATATTACTATGCCTGAAAATAGTGATGACGAGATTAAAATTGAAGACATTCCATTTTAATAAGAATAATTAATACTAAATAATTAAAAACAAATATGAAAAATACAAAAAAAACAAAAGAGTGTCATTTTTGCACAAACAATGTAAACCCTGACTACAAAGATCCAAAAACTCTTTACGGTTTTGTAAACTACTACATGAAGATTATCGGTAAAAAAAGAACAGGTGTTTGCTCTTGGCACCAAAGAAAATTAACAACAGCTATTAAAAGAGCTAGAAAAATGGCTCTACTTGGATTTACTCACAAATAATTATATGTTGAGTCTTAACGAAATAAAAACTGGCAAAGTTTTAGAAATAAACGGAGA
>JBAYSI010000065.1:0-3673 GCA_041676225.1 Patescibacteria group bacterium
AAAAGCTAGAAAAAGAGGGTCATCAAGTTGCAATATTTTCTATGCATCATCCAAAAAATAATCCAAGTCCTTGGGATAGATATTTTGTTTCTAGGATAAGTTTCAACGAAGCAAAGTTGAGAGATAGGATTATTGCTCCTTTTAGAATTATATACAGCCTTGAAGCTAAAAGAAAATTTAAAAAAATAATTAAAGACTTTAAACCAGATATTATTCATATTCATAATGTATATCACCAGATATCACCCTCAATCCTTGATGTGGCTAAAAAGTATAAAATTCCAGTTGTAATGCATTTGCATGACTACAAGCTTATTTGTCCTAATTACCAACTATTTGTTGATAATAAGATTTGTTATCGATGTAAGGGTGGAGGGTATTATAATTGTATAAAACATAAATGTTTTAAGAAGTCACTCTTACAGAGTATCTTAGCAACAGTTGAAATGTGGTTTCATCACAAGGTTTTAAATATCTATAAAAAGAATATTAGCCAGTTTATAGCCCCTAGTGATTTTATGAGAAAGACGGTTGTGGATTTTGGTATTGATAGTGAAAAGGTTTCCTTAGTTTATAATTTTAGTGAAGAGCTAGAGGTTGACAATAATGCTGAGGTCGAAAATTATGGGTTGTATTTTGGCAGAATATCAGATGAGAAGGGGATAGATGTTCTACTTAGAGCCTTCTCTCTTTATAAGGGAGAAATGAAACTGAAAATAGTTGGCTCTGGTCCAAGTGAAGAAAAAATGAAGGCTATGTCTATAAAATTAGGGTTAGGAAATAAAGTTGAATTTTTAGGACCCAAGTTTGGTAAAGACTTAGTAAGTATAATACAAAAGGCTAAAGCTATTTTCATTCCCTCTATTTGGAATGAAAACATGCCTCTTACGCTTCTTGAGTCATTATACTTATCTAAGGTTGTTATTGCCTCTAGAACCGGAGGATTGCCAGAGTTGATAGACGATAAGATTAGTGGATTTCTGTTTGAGAACGGAAATCCCGATCAATTAGCTGAGTTAATAGCTAATTTGAGTAATTATAATCTAGAAGATATTGGTAATAAGGCGAAAGAAAGGGTTGAAGGTCTTAATATAGATAATCATTTTGATAATATTTTAGAGGTGTATAACAAGGTAAAAAAATCTTAATACTAGCATATTTTTGTTGTTGCTCTTGACAATTTTTAAAATATATGATATAATTTACAGCATATTATAAATTTTAAAAATTTAATTAATTTTAAAAATATGAAAAACATTAAGATACTTGCTTTAGTTTTTTTAGTTATTGGAGCTGTTGTATATTTTACAGCTAGCCCAGCCAGAACAAAGTTGAAAGCTTATTATTCTGGTGATGCCATTAATTATAATGGTACATTAGTTGTGGCTTCGACTGACAGTGAAGCTTTAGAGATATTTAAATTGGGTAACAATGGATTGGAGAGAACTATGCATTGGAGACCTTACGACTCTAGGTTTAGTAAGGATGATAGTTTTTACGGTGTAAAATTAAACATTGAAAACAGAAGACTTTATGCTTATGTTATCTCAGGTTTTTCTATCTATAAGTATGATATCTCAAATTTAAATTCATACACTTTAGTTAGTGAGAATAAAAACACTTATTGGGAGTGGTACAACAAAATTGATAAGTTTGGTGATAATATAGTAACTATTAGTGCTAAAGGCGTTAAGGTTTGGAGTAATAATCTAGAGGTTATTGATTCTTATAATGTTGACAATGATACTCCTTACAATATTTCATCTGCTGGTCACAATCAACTTGTTTTCAATTTGAAAGAATCAGATAATAAGATTGAAATTTTTGATACTCAAAGTAAAAAGGTCTATAGCAATATTAATATAAACTTCTATGGTGACAAAAACAACAGAGGTGTGTATTATGATGCTTACGATGATCACATTTACTTAGCTGATGATCTTTCAGTTAAAAAGGTTTCTATGGACGGTTCTTTAAAGGGAACATTTGAGCACTTAGGATTTCCTGGTTATGATGTTAGGTCTACGGGTAATGAATATTTGTATTTTTCTAATGGTTTAGGTATAGTTAAGTTAAGAAAATCTGACATGAGTGTTGTTACATCGCTCAGAACTGGCGGAGTTGTAGCTCCAGAGGGTTGGGCTATGGGATTAAAGGTTGTAGCGACTAATACTGGTGATAAGGTTGTAGTCTTTAATAATTCAAGTATTTTAATCTTAGATTCTAATTTGTCAGTTTTAGGTCATTCTGAGGCTGGTAATGATGATAAGAGATATGTAATGGAACAATTATATTTGAATTTAAGCGACAAGAGTGTTGATAGTGGGTCTCAATTTGAGATTAGTGGTGGAGGTTTCTTGCCAAAAGAGACATTGGTTATTGATTTCTACAATCAAAAAATAGAGGTTAGAGCTGATGACTTTGGGAGATTTAATAAAGTTTTAGAGACTCCTAGTGTTGCTAAAAGTTCTTCTAGAACTAAGCTTGTTACTCAAAGTGTTGTAAATGATTTTAAAGTTTCAGAATTTAAAGATATTTCAGATATTAAAGTTACAGGTAATGACTCTAGTTTAACATACAGTATTACTATTGAACTAAACGATGTTATTTTAAGATAAAATTAATTTAAATAATCTTATGGAATTAAGTAGTTTATTAAAACAAAAAAGGAATACACTTGTCTCTATCTTCTTTATATTTTTGATAGTGGGAGCTGTGTTTATCTTTCTTCAAGATTTCAAGTTTAGTTCAAAGTCAAAAGTTTTAGTAGTTCAAGAAGGCTATGGTCGTGTTGATCCTTATGCTGTTTCTCGTTCAGTTGAATATTTGTCAGATCTATTTTCTAGGGTAGCTTATTCAAATTCATTCTTCATGTTGGTTATGGATTCTAATTTTGAATTTGATAGAACATATTTTGGTAGTGACTCTACTAAACAAATGAAAACTTGGGAGAAGACATTAGGGGTTAAAGCTGTAGAAAACTCAGGCATTATAAATGTAACAGTTTTCCATCCTGATGCTCGTCAGGCTAAACAGATAAATTTAGCAGTTAATCAGGTGTTGATTAATAATAATCAGAATTATCAAGGTCTAGGAGACTCAGTTAAAATTAGTGTTATAGACCAACCTATTATTTCTAAGTATCCAGTTAAACCAAACTTAATTTATAACTTCTTCCTTATAGTTGGACTTAGTCTAGTTTTTGGTCTTTTCTATATATACATATTTCCTGAGGATGAATATAGTATTAGTATTTTTGGAAAAAGAAAGAAGCAGAAAAGAGTTGAAAGTGTTAAGAAGGCTTATACTGAAAAACAGGCCATAAAGGATAATGATGACGATATAGACGGAATAGGAGATATAAGAAATATATTAGACTAGCTATTGACAAATTATTAAATTTGTTATATAATATATAGTTGTAGTTCTTTGAAAATCGCATTCTTTTTTTAAGTTAATGATTAGAAGTTTTTAAATCGTTTTTTGATGATTTCTAATTGTTAACTTAAAAATTGAATATATGAAAGCAATAATTTTTTTTCTGTTGAGCATTTTAATGCCATTTGCATTATTTTCTCAATACAGCACAGGCCCGATAGACTTGAAAGTAAGTGGTTACACAAGCGTTCATGACGGGTATACTTATTTAAATCAAGAAGGTGATACACTGCTT
>JBAYSI010000066.1:0-3623 GCA_041676225.1 Patescibacteria group bacterium
TAATGGTCCCTTCGTCTATCGGCTAGGACGCCAGGTTCTCATCCTGGTAAGAGGGGTTCGACTCCCCTAGGGACTACGAAGCAAAAGAGACACCGTGAATACGGTGCCTCTTTTAGTTTATATTCGCAACAAGAATAATCAAACATCTGTCAACTAGCGGGAAACAGGTTGAATAAGTAAGTCCTCCCATTCTGGGGCGGAACAACAGCGGAAATCTATTTTAATTATTTATTATTGATTTTTGTATTTGCAACTGATGTATTTAATACAAATTTAATGTCTAATGGAATCTTAGAAGCAATAACAAATTTTTCGCTATCCTTTTTATATTTAACAACTAGCGTATATTCGCCCTCTGAAGTAATCCCCATTCCATTCATCTGAACAATTGTTCTTAGTCTTTTTTTCCCCTTTTCAATTACTGGAAAATTAGTAAATTCATTTATTTTTTTATCATGAGGGTCGATAACCTCTAATAAATATTCAAATTTTCTATCCTTTGTTATGTCGTTATCACTCCATAAACTAATAATAGTAAAATTAATTGGGATGTTTTTCTGAGGAGCACTAACATCCTCGGGCTTAGAAAAATTAACAGTAATTTCTTCTACGCAATCGAATAAGCTGATTGAATTTGTGTTTTCGTCAACAACCGCTCTATTAAATATAACTGACCAAATGTTTTTCATATTTTTATAAATTATATAATATACTATTAACCATACTACTTTTTTGCTCTACCACTGCACTATTATGCAATAATTCAACCGGAAGACGGAAATAACAATTAGTAGTATTGTCAGCTTCCATTCCAAGTGGATTATTAATTTTAATACCAAGAATTCTAGCAATTTTCTCTAAAGTTTTAAAACTTGGATAATTTCTACCACTTTCTAATCTAGCAATTCCAGATTGTTTAGTTTTAAGCTTCTTTGCTAACTCTTTTTGAGTTATGCCTTTTCTTATTCTAGCATCAATAATACTTTCGGCTATTTCAAAAGACAAGTCTTGTTTATTGATTTCACGTCTATATCCATTATTTTTTAAAAGTTTTTCTTTTAATTTTTCCAATGTGGTTTTCATTTTGTTTAAACTTATTTATTAAAAATATAATTTTTTCTCTCCCTAGCAACATTTAATTCTTTAGCTGGAGTTTTATTAGTCTTTTTGAAAAAAATATGTAACAACCAACATATACGATCTTTTAGGGTAAATAAAATTCTAACTCTATCCGGCGTTAACTCGTATAAATCTTTTTCTAGTTTTTTGACGTACTCAGCTATAAAAAGATTCGCGAGTCCATCCTATTCATTTTCTACTCTATCAAGAGCACGAATTACCTTTTTTTGATCTTTTGACTCAAGATTATTAATAATGAAATCTTCTACTGGAGCATTCCCGTTTGTTTTCTTAAAAAATTCAATATTCATGATTCTATAATATAACACTTTTGTTATATTTATATATTATACCCTTTGAACGATATAGTCAATATCATATAAAAAGCTGCTACCATAAATAATCTTAATGTGCTAAAACTTCCCCCCCCACCTCTCGATTTCCCTAACAATTCCATCAAAATTTTGTGAAATCTCATTTTTAAGGACTACAAATTAAAAACATCTAGCGCTTGCTAGATGTTTTTAAAACTAAATACTTTTTAATTTATTTCAACTTCCCTAAATCAAGCTCTTCTTTTATTTTAACAGCCGATAAAAATTCAGGCATGTGACTAACCATGATAACGCCACCTTCAAAATTATTTATCGCTTCAACAATTATCGGGATATGACGAAAGTTAATATGGTTAGTCGGTTCATCTAAAATAAGCAACCCTGGCTCCATTAGAACTAACCTGGCAAAAGAAAGCAATCCTTTCTGTCCTTCAGATAAATCACCAACACGATGATTCATTAAATCACCAGTAATTAAAAAGCCGGCTGCGACAGAGCGCATACTTTGTTCATCGTGCCCATCAGCTATAACGTTCATTAAAGAATCAAAAACCTTTTCTGCAAAATTTAAGGTAGAAAAATCTTGACTGTAATAACCAACTTTAACTCCAGGACTAATTATTTGCCCTTCTTGTCCACCTGATACCAGTGAACGAAGTAAAGTACTCTTTCCTATTCCATTTGGACCAATTACAAGAAGTCTATCCTTTTTTCGTATTTTTTTATCAATATCTTTTACTACTGGTTCATAATTATCTATAATCTTTACCTTCTTCAATACTGCTAAATCGCCAGTAATATCTTGAACCGGTATTTCAAAATCACGAATAGTTTTATCTTCTCTTCTCACTTCAACTTTATTCTCCTCAAGATCTTCAGTTTCTTCTTTTAATTTTTTTGCCAATTTACGCATCTTGCCCCCCTTGTGAGCAAAGAAGTTTACCTTTTCTTTGCGATCGATAATCTGTTTTTCAAGTTGAGCGTTTTCACGACGTTCTCTTTCTACTCTTTTTTCAATTTCAGCTACTACTGAATAGTAATCACCAACATACATTTCAGTTTTATGATTAAAGTTATTAAGATATATAACTCCTTCGGTAAAACAGTTTAAAAAATCAGCATCATGAGAAATAACTAAAACAGTTTTGTCATACATGATTAAAAAAGTTATAAGATGATCAATCCCCTCTTTATCTAAATTATTAGTTGGCTCATCTAAAAGCAAGATGTCTGGATCTTGAACAATGGCATAAGCTAAAAGAAGGCGAGCTTGTTGTCCACCAGATAAATCACCAACTATTTTATCAAATGGGATATTAAAATTAACTGCCTCTAACGCTTTAGCAATACGACTCTTTAAATTACCAGGCACTTCGCTAAAAGCAGTGGCAAAATACTTCTCTACAGTTAAAGAAAGGTGTTCTTGAGCCATTACCTGACGAGCACTGCCAATAGTAGCCCCACCAGTAATAGATATTTGTCCGCTCTTTGGCTGTAATTCTTTTTTAATCAAACCAAAAATAGTACTTTTTCCAGCACCATTTTGTCCCATTAAAGTTATTTTCGCACCACGACGAACATTAAAAGACGCTTCATCTAAAATTGGACGTTTAGGAAGATATTCAAACTTTACTTCATCAAAACGTAAGATAACTTCTTCTGCCATATTTAACAACTTAAAATAAATAAATTAAAAACCGTTTTTTTCGGCCATTTTTCATAGATTAACAGATTTTACTAAAAAAATCTAGTATAAAATAAAAAACCTTGGATTTTAATGGGTTTTCCCATTTTTCCAAGGCTTATTTGACTAATTTCCTTTACAAGATATGAAGGCAAAACCAACGTCTTTGTCCCACTTCTTGTTAGGATCAGAGGCTTCTGCTTCAAGCCAGGGACCATTAACATGGCGGCTTATACCCAGAACTCTGGGAACACCGAATTCATCCACTACTGGGTGATGCATAACGACAATTTCCCATAGCCCCATATTCTCCAGGTCTTGGTCAGACAGCTTTTCACGAAGCAGACAGGCCACTTCAAGGTTTGGAATTTCCAATGAACCATCCTTGGTTATTTGACAAATCTCGCTGGTACGCCTATCGCCACCATCAAAAAGATCACCTTTTAAAATAACCAAACAATGGATAATCCCTTGAGTGGGCTGAA
>JBAYSI010000067.1:0-3604 GCA_041676225.1 Patescibacteria group bacterium
ATTGAGGAAAAAATTCGTTGGTCTGATGATTTTCTTAAAAAGAATTTAGGTAGCAATTTTGAAATCATCAAACCTCGTATGCCTTTGCAAGATAATGCAAAGTATGAAGAATGGAAAATTCATTTTGAAAATTTTTTCCCTCAATTAAGAAACAACATCATCTTGATTGGTTCATCGTTAGGAGGAATTTTTCTCGCAAAATATTTGTCTGAAAATAAGTTTCCTAAAAAAATACTTTCAACTTATTTAATTTGTCCGCCTTATGATAATAGTTTACCTGAAGAAGATTTAGTTGGCGGATTTAAGTTGAAATCTGATTTGTCTTTGCTTGAGAAAAATTCTAAAAATCTATATCTGATGTTTTCTAAAGACGATGATGTTGTTCCAGTTTCCCATGCTGAAAAATTCAGAAAGAAACTAAAAAATGCAAATATCATAATCTATGAAAGTAAGAACGGACATTTTAAAATATCTGAATTTCCAGAAATAGTAAAAATGATTAAAGCAGATGTTAAAAAGAAATAGGGCTTTTTGCTAATTCTATATGACGGCTTATTTCAAAACTCTGAAATTTTCCTACGGAACGTTGCACTAAATTTCAGCCCTACGGGGAATATAACAAGGATTATGAGGTTACGAAGTCTTGCAGACTTCTCCACCCAAATCGTGCTACGCACGACTTCTCATAATCCTGATGTTATACAATGTCTATCCCTAAATTCAAAAGGTATTAATTATGGAATACTCAGAAATTATTAGACATATAATTCATTACTCACTTCATTTTGTTTTTCCCTTTATAGTTGCATATTTTCTATTTAAAAAGAATTGGAAAAAAGGCAGGAGTGTTAATGGTTTCAACTATTTTAATAGACTTAGACCATCTTTTGGCTAGTTCGATTTTTGATCCTAATCGTTGTAGTATAGGGTTTTATCCTTTACATACTATTTGGGCATTATTTTTTTATTCTTTAATGCTCTTTATTCCTTCCTGGAAATAGCGTGCAATTGCTGTTGGCTGTATTTTGCATCTAGCAACAGATGCTTTTGATTGCTTTTTGGCATAACAAATACTAAAAATCTGTTATTTTATCTATTGACTAAAAGGGTAAACAAGGTTAATATATATTTATATTAAGATTATATTATTACGCTTATGTTAGCTAAAAGAATTGGGATTGATCTAGGTACAACATATACATTGGTTTATTTGCCCAAGAGGGGCGTTGTTATTAATGAACCTAGCGTTGTTGCTGTCTCTATTGATGATAATAAAATTCTAGCAGTTGGAAATGATGCTAAGGATATGTTAGGCAGGACTCCTGATACTATAATAGCCTTAAAACCTCTTAAGGATGGTGTTATTGCTGATTATAGGACAACTGAGGCTATGATTAGGTATTTTATTAATAAAACCTTAGGGAAGGTTAGAATATTCAGACCAGAAGTTATGGTTGCCGTTCCAGCTGGAATATCTTCAACTGAAAGAAGGGCAGTTATAGAGGCTACTATAGCAGCGGGTGCTAAAGCCGCATATATTATCAAAGAACCTGTAGCCGCAGCTATTGGAGCTAATGTCCCAATTAGTTCTGCTACTGGTCATATGATAGTTGACATTGGTGGTGGAACATCAGAAATGGCAGTTATTTCTTTAGGTGGTGTTGTTTCCTCAACATCAGTTAGAGTTGGTGGTAATAAGTTGGATTTAGCTATTTTAGAATATGTTAGAAAAAAATATAGTTTAGTTATTGGAGAGAGAACAGCTGAAGAAATGAAAATGAAAGTTGGCTCAGCTTTATTTCTGGATGATGAAGATAAATTAACAATGGATATTAATGGCAGAGATGTGGTTAGTGGATTACCAAGAACTATTGAAGTTAATAGCAATGATGTAACTTCAGCTATATCTAATGAATTAGAAGAGATTTTAAATACAGCTAAAAAAATATTAAAACAAACTCCACCAGAATTAGTGGCTGATATAATTGACAAGGGAGTTGTTTTAACTGGAGGAACATCACTACTTAGAAATATTGATCATCTATTTTCTAGAGCACTTGGAGTTTCAGCTTATGTAGCTGATGATCCCATGCTTTGTGTAGCCAAGGGAACAGGCATAGCTTTAGATAATTTAGATTCATACAAGAGAAGTATATTAGCTGCCAAATAAATAATTCATATATGACAATTGGTATAGATGCATCACGGGCCAATAGAGACTTTAAAACGGGTACAGAGTGGTATTCGTATTATTTGATAAAAAATTTCATAGAATTAGATAAAGAAAGTCAGTTTATCTTATATTCTGACAAAAAGATATCGGAATCTTTTTTAAAAGACCTAAAACTATCTGAAAGAAATAATGTAAAAGTTAAAGTTTTGAAATGGCCATTTAAATTTTTTTGGACTTTGGGTAGAATGAGTATTGAAATGATTTTCAATAGACCAGATATTCTTTTTGTTCCGGCTCATGTGATTCCATTTTTTTCACCAAAGAAAACAATAACAACTATTCATGATGTTGGCTTTTTAAATAATACAAATCTTTACGACTCTGATGTCGTTTTATTCGAATCTAGTTTTCGCAAGAAGATAACTAGATTTTTTGTTAAAATATTTACTTTTGGTAAATTTAGTTTAGGATCTTCTGACTATTTAAAATGGTCAACAGTTTTTGCTCTTAAAAATGCCAAAAAAATTATAACAGTCTCTAATTTTACTAGAAATGAAATTTTAAATAATTATAAAAAAGTTAAAAGTGATAAGTTGGTTGCTATCTATAACGGCTATAATAATAATCTATATAGAAAAATAGACAATCAAGAAGAAATAAAGAGTGTTTTGCTTAATTATGGTATAAAAGGAAATTATTTTCTGTATGTTGGCAGAATTGAAAAGAAGAAGAATATAAAAACACTTTTGCAAGCCTTCTACTGCTTTAAAGAGGCTGATAGAGATAGGAAATATAAATTAGTTCTAGTTGGTAATATTGGTTATGGTTATGATGAGCTTAAATATTTAATAGAAGAGTTAGATATATCAGAGGACATTATTATGCTTGGTTGGGTTGAAGAATCTGATATGCCTTATTTATTTAATGCCTCACAAGCCTTTATCTTCCCCTCTCTTTATGAGGGTTTTGGAATACCGATACTTCAAGCTATGGCCTGCGGTGTGCCAGTTATTGCCTCTGATATAGAGGTTTTTAAAGAGATTGGGGCTAATGTTCCTTTGTTTTTCAGTAAATTTAATGATGAAGATCTTTATTACAAGATGGAATTAGTGGATGGAGATAAAAATGGCAGAGAAATTGTTATTAGTAGAGGTCTAGAGTATGTAAAAAATTTCTCATGGGAAAAATGTGCTAGGGAAACACTAGAAGAAATTAAGAATCTTTAAAGAGAATTATGTCAAAAATATTTTTTATTAAGAAAAAGATTGGAGAGATTAAAGAGGAAGGTAAAAAGAAGTGGTTTTATTACTTATTTTTATTTCTCTTAGTTTTTTTATTAGTATTTTCCGTATTTAACTTAATTAAAACAAACAGGGAAATTGATTCTTTATTGGGAGAAGAGGAAAATATTTCCTTGGAGGATGAATCTTG
>JBAYSI010000068.1:0-3563 GCA_041676225.1 Patescibacteria group bacterium
ATCTTATCCTGATGCATTAGAAGAACTACAAACAGGTGGATATATGCAAATATTACCTTCTGCTCCTAGCGTAGCAGATGGAACATGTACACCAGAAGAAAACAATTATGAATACACAGTAGGCACTGAGAATTCAACCTACACACTATCTTTCTGTTCAGGCAAACAAGTATCAGACTTGTCACCTGGACCACTATGTATGACACCTGGAGGAATTACTACTTGTGTTGAGGGTGGTGAAACCCCTAGTGTTGTTGATTGTTCTTCTCATACTAATGAAAATGTTTGTTCATACAATGGAGACTCTTATAATATAGCGCAAATAGGTTCTCAAATTTGGTTTTCTGACAATTTAAATACTTCTTTGTATAATAATGGAGTAACAGAGATTGAATTTAATCATGACACATGGACATCTGTAGTAGAAGCAAATAATGATCCTGCTTGGTCATGGCCAAGTGACGGCACTACTATTTATCAGGATTATGGAAAATTGTATAACTCGTTTGCGGTTGAAACTGGTAATTTATGCCCATCTGGTTGGCATGTGCCTACTCACGACGAATTAACAGATTTGGAGAGAGCGGTTTGTAATTTATTGGGAAATTCTAGTTGCGACACTACATTTCCTTATGACACAACAACTGTTGGCTGGCTTGGAGATGAAGAAGGAAGTGCTTTAGCTGGTGGTTTATCTTTGTGGGGATCTGGAGATTTAATTAGCAGTCTTAGTTTTGGATTGAGTGGTTTTGATGCTTTACCATTAGGAAGAAGATATGGGGATGGAAATTACCAAGGTTTTGGTACCAGAGCTTTTGTTTGGTCATCAACTGTTTATGATCAATATTATAGATGGACAAGATATATGACATCAACATTGACAGAACCTACAAGAAATAGAGACTACAAAACAACAGGTTTTCCTGTACGTTGCTTGAAAGATTAAAAAAAAAGAAACAATATAAAAATCCCAGAAATAATTCTGGGATTTTTTGTTTGATTTCTGCTTAATCTTTTGCTATAATCACAGTATAATTTTAAGTGTATAAATATGGATAATTTAGATTTAGAAAAAAAAGAAGAAGGTTTTGATTTTGACAAAAGACTAGAGACCCTAGAGAAGCTAGTTAGGGATAATATAGAGCTAAATAGAAAGGTGATTGAATCAACTGATTATATAAAAAAATATGTTTTTTGGAAGAGAATTATGTTTTGGTTTAAAATTGTTTTCATAGCCATTCCTCTGATTGTTATTTTTATATATCTACCGCCATTTTTAGCTGATGCATGGGAATCAATTCAAGAATTATTGGTTGTTTTAACTGATACAGATAAACTTTTAGAGGTTATTATTGATAAACAAGCGAAATAATAAATATATGATAAAAAATGAAGTAGTTTTTTTTGCTCAAGCCAATTTTAGAAACGAAATGAGAAAATTTGGCATTAAGGTCGATGATAGGCGTCGCCATATGTATTTAATTGGTAAAACCGGTATGGGCAAATCAACTGTTTTAGAAAATATGATAGTTGATGACATTAGGGCTGGCAGGGGCGTGGCGGTTGTTGATCCTCATGGAGATTTAGCTGAGAAGGTTATAAAATATATTCCAGAAGAAAGAATTAAGGATGTAATATATTTTAATCCAGCAGACATGAACTATCCGATAGCTTTTAATTTGGTAGAACAGGTTGAGCCTCACTTGAGACATTTAGTCGCCTCTGGCTTAATCGGTGTTTTTCAGAAATTATGGGCTGATTCTTGGGGACCTCGTTTAGAGTATATATTACGTAATGCAATTTTAGCTATATTAGATTATCCCGGGTCTACTTTATTGGGCGTTGTTAGAATGTTATCTGACAAGAACTATAGAAAAAAAGTAGTTTCAAACATCAAAGATCCTGTTGTTAAGTCTTTCTGGGAAAAAGAATTTGCTAGCTATGCTGACAAGTTTGCCTCAGAGGCTGTTTCTCCTATTCAAAACAAGGTTGGACAATTTCTATCAAGTTCTTTTATGAGAAACATTGTTGGACAAGTCGAATCTAGCGTTAATATGAGGAAAGTCATGGATGAAGGAAAGATATTAATTATGAACTTAAGTAAAGGAAGAATTGGAGAAGACAACTCAGCTCTTTTGGGTGCTATGATGATTACAAAAATTCAACTAGCCGCCATGAGTAGGGTCGACATTGAAGAGAGTCAAAGAAATGACTTTTATTTATACATTGATGAATTTCAAAACTTTTCAACTGAAAGTTTTGCTAATATATTGTCAGAAGCCAGAAAGTATAGACTAAACTTGATAATGGCCCACCAATACATTGAACAATTAGATGAAAAAGTGAAACCAGCTGTTTTTGGTAATGTAGGGACTATTATAGTTTTTAGGGTTGGAGCAGCTGACGCTGAAGAATTAGTAAAAGAATTTACTCCAGTTTTCACGGAAGAAGATATTGTTAATTTACCTAAATATGAGATGTATTTAAAACTAATGATTGATGGCATAGCTTCAGATCCTTTTTCTGCTAGAGGAATGCCACCTCTTTTAGAAGAGGAAAAAACAAACATAGAAGATAAAGTAATTGATTATAGTAGAAAAAATTATGCTTCAGAAAGAGATGTTGTAGAGGAAAAGATAATGAAATGGCATATGGATGATGAAGATGAAGTAAAGAAGACTGACAATAGACCAAAGGCAAGCAATGTCGTTCTAGACAGAAATCAAAAAAATAAACCAGCCAAAATAGTTAATCCAGTAGTTAAAGAATTCCATACATATTGTTCAGCCTGTGGCAGCGATGTTAACGTTAAGTTTGAGCCAGATGGCAAAAGACCTGTTTATTGTAAGGATTGTTTTACAAAAATAAAAGATGGTAAGAAGAAAATTTTACCGACACCAAAGCCTGCAGAGAAAATAGGTAAAAAAATTGAAACAATTAAAGAAAATAAAACTGAGAGCATAGAAGAGATAGGTCTTTCAGCTTTAAAATCTTTAAAGCCATTAAATTTTAAGGGAGAAGAAATAAGAGAGAAAAAAGAAATTGATCTTAAGGAGGGTGAAGATGTCTTTTTCAGTGAAGAAAAATAAGTATGAATTACCTAAAAATAGCTAAGGCGACAGAGCTTTCTGGTCGTGATAGAACAAAATATAGATTATTAGAGATGTTGCCAGGATTTCTTTCTGTCGGCACATTGTTGATATTGATTGTTTTTTCTTTTGTTAAGCCTGTTTGGGTGGCATATTTTTTGATAGCCTTTAACGTCTACTATGTTTTACTGGTTGTTTTTTTGGCTATTTATTTAATAACTTCGTACTTAAAGTTTAGGGAGAATAAAAAAATTGATTGGCTTAAAAAATGTGAAGAGATGGGATTAAAAAAAGACTCTTTACCAGAAAGTTGTTTATATTTAAAAGGAACTAACTGGAAGGATTTAATTCATTTAATTATTTTGCCAACATATAACGAAGATTTAGGAATTATCAAAACTTGCTTTCAGGGCTTAGTGGACAATAAATATCCCTTAGATAAAATGATAGTTGTTTTAGCTATTGAAGAAAGAG
>JBAYSI010000069.1:0-3516 GCA_041676225.1 Patescibacteria group bacterium
AATACGGTAAGCATGAAAATAAGTTTAAAACTTATTTCGCAGAAATCTTTATTCCACTTGGTTGTCTTTTTTTCAAGATTTCCTTGAGGTGATATAAATACTATCTCCTCAGCCTTCCATTTGCCTACTGTAAGCGGAAGTACGTCGTCTAGAGTTTCTAGATAAATAAGTTTTCTTGTCTCTCCCATTAACTCTAGCTCCGCTAGCTGTCCTTTTGTAAGCTTCATGTCCTTTGGAATATTTATTTCTATTCCATCAGGAGCTTTAAAACTTTTTATTCTTTTATCTTCTTGTCTTTGATAGCCAATGAAGATAAGTGTTGCAATTATAATTGCAACGCCGATTGATTTCATGATTCTCATTTTGACCTCCTATTTTTGGTTTATATTATGTTAACTATTGAAACAAAATATAATTCTATCTCAATAGTTAACACGATATAAAATCTTTTTAATGAGCCAATAACTTTAATGAATTGTATAATTTTTTTAATAAAAAGTCAATATTTTTTTTAGTTGTTGACTTTTTATTAGAATTTGCTAATATATAGCTACAAAAAGAAATTAATTTTCTTTGTTTTTTAGTTTAATAATAATTTATATTAATAATATGGCGAAAATAGCAGTTATCAAGACTGGTGGAAAGCAATATAAGGTTAAAGAAGGTGATACTATTAAAATTGAAAAACTTGACTTAAATGATGGAGACAAGGTTAAGTTTGAGACATTATTGGTTGCCGAAGATGATGGTAGTTCTTTAGACCTAGGAACACCAACTTTGGGAGAAAAAGTTGAAGCTGAAATTGTTTCTCAAGGTAAAGGGAAGAAGGTTTTAGTTGTTAAATACAAAAATAAGACAAGATACAAAAGAACAATCGGTCACAGACAAGACTATACTCAAGTTAAGATAGAAAAGATTTCTTAATTAAAACAGACCTCTTAAATAAAAAAAATATGAGCCAATGTAGCTCATATTTTTTTATTTAACCTCGTTTCTAAACTTGAGAGCGTTACTGAGGGTTGATTCATCCACATATTCTAGGCTCATTCCGGTTGATAACCCTTGAGCAAGTTTGCTTATCTTTATCTTAGGACTGTTTAATAGTCTTTTTAAGTATAAGGAAGTCGCCTCACCTTCTATGGTTGGACTTAGTGCTAATATTATTTCTATTTTTTTGTGTTTTTTGAGAAGTTCATTGACATTTGAAACTAGCTTTTTAATGTTTAATTTGTCTGGTCCTATATTTTCTATAGTATTTATTAAACCATTTAGTATAAAATATTTTCCGTCATATTGGTTTGTGTTTTCTATACTGTTTAAGTCTTGTAGGTTAGCGACTATGCATAAAAAATCATCACTTCTTTTTTCGTTTGAACATATGGGGCATATGTCTTTTTCTGAAAAAGCCATGCACCTAGAGCACAAATTAAAGCTATCCAAAATTTCATTTAGATTTTTAGCAAACAATTTTATTTGACCAGGGCTTTGTTTTATTAGGTGAAAAACATATCTTTCGGATGTTTTTCTTCCAACTCCAGGTAATTTTGAAAATTGTTGTATTAAATCTTCTATTTTTTTTGGATAATTCAATGACATTTATTTATTAGCTAAGACCAGGAAAACCTCCCATTTCTTGCATTTTTTTTGCCATTATTCTTTGAGTCTTTTTAATTGAATCATTGAATAGCTCTTTGCAGATTTTAGCTATTTCTTCTTTGTTTAAATCTCCATCTATTTTTAGCTCCATAACTTCCATGTTGCCATTCATAACCATTTTAATCCCATTTTTTTCTGATTCCACTTTTTCATCAGCTAATGCGCTTTGCATTGTTTTGGCTTGACTTCTTAAATCTTTTAATTGTTTTAATTTGTTAAACATAATTTTTTATATTAATTATAATTATACATTATTCAATGTCACTTTTTTTTGATATGTTTCTAAAACTGGCAGTCTCTTCTGAGAAAAATAGATCAACTTTCCCAGTAGGGCCATTCCTATGTTTTGCTATATGTATTTCAGCCTTAAACCTTTCTTCTATTGGCAATTCTTGAACATTAAAAGCTCTGTCTGCCGCCTTTCTATAGATAAACATAACAACATCGGCGTCTTGTTCTATGGATCCAGAATCTCTAAGATGAGATAGTTTTGGTATTGAGGCCCCTGTTTGTTGTTCTGCTGCTCTAGATAGCTGAGCCAAGGCTAGAACTGGAACATTTAATTCTCTAGCTATACCTTTTAAACCTCTACTGATTTCTGATATCTCCTGGACTCTGTTATCGCTAAATTTACCACGACCTTCCATTAACTGAAGGTAGTCAATCATAATTAAGCCCAGACCTTTTTCTGATTGGAGTCTTCTGCTTTTAGCTCTAATTTCCATAACAGAACAGTTTGGGGAGTCGTCTATGTATATTGGTGCTTCTGATAGCACGCCTATAGCTTCTCCTATTTTTTGAAAATCATTATCATCATCTTTATCTGAAAGATTACCAGTTCTCATTTTCCAAAGGTTAACGTTAGCCTGAGAACATATCATTCTGTCTATTAGTTGTTCTTTTCCCATTTCTAAAGAAAATATTCCTACCCCAGTCTTACTTTTAGTGGCTACTTGTCTTGCTATATCTAGAGCTAATGAAGTTTTACCGACACTCGGTCTAGCAGCTAAAATTATTAAGTCTGATTTTTGTAGTCCAGCCAGTAAGTCATCTAGGTCGTAGAATCCTGTAGGCACACCACGCAATGCTCCATTTTTTTTATGTAATTCATCTATTCTCTCAAAGGCATCGGTTAATAGGTTGTCTATACCAACGAAAGAGTTTTTTAAATATTTTCTTGAAACACTAAATATTTTCTTTTCTGCTTGGTCCAATATTTCATCTATTTCGTTTTCTTCTTCATAACTTAGGTTCATTATTTCACTCGCGGAAACCTGAAGTCTTCTGAGCGTTGCTTTTTTTTGAATTAAACCAGCATAATAGGCGATATTAGCTGTTGTGGCGACTGTATTTGATAGTTGAGCTAAATAGCTTCTTCCTCCAATATCTTTTATTTTTTTCTTCTCTTCTAGCTTGTTAGACAAGGTTATAATGTCTATTGGCTCTTGATTATTAAATAACTCTATCATTGAGTCAAAAATAATCTTGTGATTGTTGTAATAAAAATCTTCAGAAGTTATTATATCCGTTACTCTGAAGATAGCTTCTTTGTCTATTAATAAACAACCTAAAAGAGATTGTTCAGCCTCAATGTTTTGCGGTGGTAATTTTTCTACCTGTTTTTCGTCTTTTTTTGACATATTATACTTATTTTTATTTTGTTATTATATGATATATCAAATCATATATTTTATCAAGATTTTTTTTAACTTTTTTTGCACATTTTATTCATTTGTTTTTTTGTCAAATATTGACTGTTAGAGAGAGGATAATGTATAATATGATTACGACAATCAATTTAATAATTAAATAAATTCTTTCTATGCAAAGAAAAACAAAACAAAGTGCTTTTACACTAAT
>JBAYSI010000070.1:0-3504 GCA_041676225.1 Patescibacteria group bacterium
GGACATTGTCTAGCGGTAGACCCATGGTTCATAGTTGAAAAGTTCCCAGAAGAAGCAAATATTATAAGAATAGCAAGAGAAATAAATGACAACAAACCAAATTGGATTGTGGAAAAAGTAGAAAAAGAAATAAAAGAAAAATATCCAAATAAAGAAAAAGAAATTACAATAGGTATTCTTGGTTTATCTTATAAACCTAACATAGATGATTTAAGAGAAAGTCCTTCTATTGAAATTGCCCTTTCTTTAAAAGAAAAAGGTTACAACGTAGTTGGCTGCGAACCAAACGTTTTGAAAGAGGAAATAAAAGGAATAAAAAATCTTTCATTAAAAGACACATTAGAAAGATCAGATTATTTAGTACTTACATTAGCTCATGACGAATTTAAAGAAAATATCGATTCAATAATGAATAAAAATGTTTTGAACGTTGTCGGAATGATTAATAAGGAGCTGAAGTGAGTTGAAGCAAGTCTTTTCAGATGTCAAAACGGGGAAAATTTTAGTAATGGAAGTACCAACTCCTGCGTGTAAACAAGAGGGAATACTAGTAGAAACGTTATATTCTTTAGTGAGTGCAGGAACAGAAAGATCTCTTGTTGATTTTGGAAAGAAAAATTTACTTCGAAAGGCTACAGAAAGACCAGACCAAGTAAAGAAAGTTTTAGATAAAATGAAAACAGATGGGACAATAACAGCTATTAAAGCTGCTTTTAATAAATTAGATGAACCCTTACCACTTGGTTATAGTGGGGTGGGTAGAGTTATTGAAGTAGGAAAAAATTGTTTAGAATTTAAAAAAGGTGATTTGGTAGCAATAGCAGGAACACTTCATGCCAATCATGCAGAAATAAACTACGTTCCAAAAAATCTTGCTGTAAAATTACCTCCAGATTTTGAAAGTATTGAAGAAGCAGCTTTTGTTGCATTAGGGGCAGTTGCTATGCAGGGCATTAGGCAAGCAGAAGTTGAATTAGGAGACAAAGTTGCTGTAATTGGTTTAGGATTACTAGGTCAAATAACATGTCAAATACTCCATGCTTATGGTAATGAAATAATAGGAATTGATATTAACAATTCTCAATATGAAATTGGTAAAGAGTATATAGATCATTTTGTGAACTCTTCAGAAGAAGATGCAGTAAATAAAGTCTTAAATCTTACAAATGGCTATGGAGTTGACAAAATAGTAATCACAGCAGCCACTACTTCAAATCAACCAATTGACTTCTCTGCTGAAATTGCAAGAGATAGAGCAATTATTTCTATGATAGGTGTAACAGGAATGGAGATACCTCGAAGAAGCTTTTATAATAAAGAATTAACTTTCAAATTATCTCGTTCTTATGGACCTGGGAGATATGATGAAACTTATGAAGAAAAAGGAATTGATTACCCTATAGGATATGTCAGATGGACAGAAAAAAGAATAATGGAAGAGTTTATAAGACTCATTTATACTAAAAGAATAAATACGAAAAGATTAATTACACATACTTTTGAAATAGACAAAGCTCCAGAAGCGTATGAAATGGTTACGGATAATCCAAAAAAAGAAAAGTATTTAGGGATTATTTTTAATTATCCTCAAAATGAGAAAAAATACAGAAATGTTGTCGTTAAAAATAAAATAATAAATAAAGAAAAAATTGGGGTTGGGCTGATTGGATCAGGTAATTTTGCAAGAAGTGTTATTTTGCCTAATTTGACAAAAATTGAGGATTTTGAATTAATTGGTCTTTCTACTAGTGGGAGTACAAGTGCAGGCCAAACAATAAAAAAGTATAATTTTAAGTATTCAACCACAGATTATAAGAAATTATTAGAAGATAAAGATATTAATTTAATTATAATTTCCACTCCCCACAATACACATGCGAAATTTGCTATAGAAGCTTTGGACGCAGGAAAACACGCATATGTAGAAAAACCTTTGGCAATAAATATGGAACAATTAGAACAAGTAAAAGAGGCTTATGAAAGAAACTCTCAGTATCTCATAGTAGGATTCAATAGGAGATTTTCACCTTTTGCAAAATGGATCAAAGAACAACTACAAACAGATAAGTTTACGACATTAATACAGTACACAATCAATGCAGGAGAAATACCAAAAGACCATTGGATAAATGACCCAACAGTGGGTGGAGGAAGAATAATTGGAGAAGTTTGCCACTTCGTAGACTTCTGTCAATACTTAACGCACTCAAGAATTAAAAATGTATCTACATTTTCGATTAATGGAAATTCCGAAAAGTATATAAACAACGATAATATTTCTATGAATATAGAGTTTGGCAATGGATCCCTTGCTAATATTATCTACACATCAATGGGACCTAAATCTTATCCAAAGGAGAATGTAAGGGTATTTACCAATGGAAACGTTGCGGAATTAAAAAACTTTGTGAAAGCTGAAATATACAAAGGCGGAAGAAAAATCAAAAAATCAAAATTGCAACAAGATAAAGGTTTTATTGATGAATACGAATATATCAGAGATATAATAAAAGGAAAAAGGGAAAATGATTACTTAACTTTTGAGGAAATATATGAAACTACAAAAATTCTTTTTTAGCTACACTTAGAGGGGTGAGAAAAAATGATAGAGGATAAAATAAAATACAGTAATATAAAAAATTTTTATTTCAAATTACCATCTTCCCTTCAAAAAATAGTAGGTATGTTTTATTCAATAACTCCTGCAACTTTAAAATATGGAAAATATTACAAAAAAAATCAAAATGACTTGATTAAAATACTCAACAATAAATCTTTTTATGAAAAACTAATTAAGCAGAAACTTGTCAAAACGTTATTTATTGCGAAACGTTATATTCCTTTTTATATCAACGAATTAAAGAGTGTAAGTGATGAAGAAATAGTAAATTCACCTTATGAAATTCTAAAAAGCTTACCATATATCTCAAAAGATCAAGTTAAAAATAATAAGGAAGCTTTTTTAAATGTTAATCATAAAAATGAAAGAAAAATTGCTAAAACAACAACCAGCGGAAGTACTGGTTCCCCAATGCAAGTATTTTATGAGGTGGGTAAAACCAAAGCATTGGAATTGTCAACATTGCATTATTTTTGGAAATATTTTTTTAACATCTCTCCTAGAGATTTGAGCGTTACAATAAGGGGAAATGTTCCAAAAAGTGGAAACGTTTATGAGTATGAGCCAGTAAAAAATTCAATTATAATAAATCCTAACAAAATTACTAAAAAATATCTGGAAGAGCTAGTTAAAGTTTTCAGCAACAAAAAAATTAAGTATATAGAAGCCTACCCTTCTAACATGAAACTTTTAACAGATTTATTTGAAGAACACATAAAAAATTTAAATTTAAATTTAAGAGGTATTTTATTAGGTTCAGAAGTAATGATGCCGACTCAACGAATTGAAAATTACTGGAAAGCACCTGTTTATAGCTGGTATGGACATTCAGAAAATGTTTTAATTGCTCCATGGGACAGTGAAAAAAATTATATTTTCTTTGA
>JBAYSI010000071.1:0-3174 GCA_041676225.1 Patescibacteria group bacterium
AACGATCTTGAGGATTTGCGAGATGCCATGGAAAAACTTAAATTAAACGACAGTTCTTTGGTTTATGAACCAGAAAGATCAGACGCGCTTGGTTTTGGTTTCCGTTGTGGGTTTTTAGGCTTACTTCACTTAGAAATATTTCAAGAAAGATTAAGAAGAGAATATAACTTGGATTTAATTGTTACTATTCCTAGTGTTTCCTATAAGGTTTATAGAAAAAATGGAGAAGAGATAATTGTGAGAACACCTCAAAAATTACCAGATCCTACTGAAATATTAAAGATAGAAGAGCCTTGGGTCAGTCTTGATATTATAAGCCCTAAAGATTATATGGGTAATATAATGCAACTAGCTCAAGAAAAAAAAGGTGTCTATAAAAATACTGAATATATATCATCAGAAATTGATGAGCAGAGAGTTATTCTTCATTATGATATGCCCATGTCAGCTATTCTTACTGATTTTTATGACAAAATAAAAAGCATAAGTGCTGGCTATGCTTCTATTAATTATGAATACTTAGATTACAGACAAGCAGATGTTGTTAAAATGGATATATTGGTGGCCGAGGAACCAGTAGAGGCGCTCTCTACTATTGTATATAGAGATGAAGCGTTTAGAAGAGGAAAAGAGGTTGTTAATGTTTTAAAAGATTCTTTAAGTAAACAAATGTTTGTTTTAAAAATACAGGCAGCAATTGGTGGCAAAGTAATAGCCTCTGAAAGAATATCAGCCATGCGTAAAGATGTTACAGCTAAGCTTTATGGAGGAGATGTTTCTCGTAAAAGAAAGCTATTAGAAAAACAGAAAAAAGGTAAAAAGAAGATGATGGCTGCCGGTAAGGGAAGTGTAGACATTCCTCCTGATACTTTTGTTAAGATATTAAAAAAATAAAAATATATGAGAAAGAAAAAAAAAGAAAAAATAATTAGAGTTGTTTGGACTATAATATCTTTAATTATAATAGTTTCTATGGTTGCTTGGACTATGATTCTCGGTTTTTAAATAAAAATATGGAAAAGATTTGGCAATTTTGCCCAAAAGCACCACAAAAGATCTTTGAAGATAATTCAGAGAAAAATACTTTTATATTACAACTATTATACAACAGGGGTTTAAAAAGCGAAGAAGATTTTCGTTGGTTTTTTGATTTGGACAAAGCTCAGTTTTATAGCCCTTTTCTTTTTGAGGACATGGAGAAGGCTGTTGAGTTGATAATTATGCACATAAAAAAAGGTAGTAAAATAATGATTTATGGCGACTATGATGCAGATGGTGTAACTTCTTCAGCTTTGCTTTACGATATTTTTTCTCTTTTTAGAGCTAAGATAGATTTTTATCTGCCAGATAGAGTTAGTGAGGGATATGGCCTTAATAAGCAAGCCATTGAAGATATAAAAAATGATGGTTTTGAATTAATAGTAACAGTTGATAACGGAATAAGGAACAAAGAAGAGGCTGAATATGCTAAGAGTTTGGGCATGGATATTATTATAACCGATCACCATGCCTTACCAGAGACAAGAGAAGAGCTTCCTAATTGCTTAATTATAAATCCAGCAGACAAAGAATCTAAATACCCTTTTAAATATTTGGCTGGTGTTGGAGTTGCTTTTAAATTAGCTTCAGCACTCATAGAGAGGTCAAAGTTAGAAGAAAAGGATAAGGAAAAACTGATAAACAGAAATCTTGACTTGGTGGCACTGGGAACTGTGGCTGACATGGTTTCTCTTTTGGGTGAAAATAGATTAATCGTTAAGAAGGGATTAGAAGTTTTAAGTGAGACAAAAAAAGTAGGCTTACAAGAATTAATAAAAATATCAAATCTCAGCGGGGAGTTAAGTTCATATAATATTGGCTTTCAGCTTGGCCCTAGACTTAATGCTGCCAGCAGAATTAAACATGCCAATTCAGCTTTAAAACTTTTGATAAGTAATGATGAAGATGAAGCAAAGGAATTAGCCGAAGATTTAAATGAAAAAAACAACGAAAGACAAAGAATAACTGAAGAGTTAATGTCTTCTGCTGAAAGTCAAATAGATCCAGAAAATTTAGATAATATAATAATTGTTAAAAACTCTAAAGAAGATGCTTGGAATGAGGGTGTTATTGGTTTGGTCGCTGGAAAATTATCTGAGAAATACTATAGGCCTGTTTTAGTTATAATGAAAACAAGTGAAAAATTTATAGATGAAAATGGATCTAAGAAAGATATATACAAAGGTAGCGGAAGAAGTATAGAGGGCTTTAATTTGGTGGAAGCACTTGAAGATAATAAGGATATATTATATAAATATGGTGGTCATCCAATGGCCGGCGGTTTCTCAATTGTTAGTGATAACAACGCTTTTCTTTTTATGGATAAAATGAAAGAGAGGGCAAATAAAATTTTAGACGAGAAGTCTTTAACTCCAAAAATTAAGATTGATTTAGAAATAGACTTTGAGGATATAAACGATCTTTTAGTTGAAGGCTTAGAGCAGATGGCTCCTTTTGGGCAGTTAAACCCAGCTCCAAAACTAGCTAGTTTTGATTTAAAAATTATTGATGTTGTTAGTATGGGTAACGAGGGGCAACATATAAAATTTAGACTTTTAGACGACTCTGGGCCGAGTATGAAGAATTTTTGGGCAATATCTTTTGGTGGCACCAAGAAATATTCAGAACTTTCAATTGGTGATAGGGTTAGTGTCGTTTATACTTTAGAATTTAACAATTTTAATGGTAATAAAGATATACAGTTAAAAGTTATTGATATTAAAAAGTAAAAATATGACAGATAAGGCTATAATATTTTCAGATGGTGGAGCTCGAGGTAATCCTGGACCAGCCGGAATTGGTGCTGTTATTTATGACAAGGATAAAAATATCTTAGCCGAAGTTTCTAAGTTTATAGGTGTTAGCACTAATAATCAAGCTGAGTATAAAGCATTGATAGAGGCGTTAAAAAAAGCAATTGAATTAAAAATATCAGAAGTGGAGGCATATTTGGATAGCGAATTAGTGGTTAAGCAATTAAATAGGGAATATAAAGTAAAAAACAAAGATATTGCACCTTTGTTTTTAGAAGTATATAATTTGTCACAACAGTTTAAGAGTATAAAATTTTTTCATGTAAGAAGGGAGCAGAATAAAGAAGCTGATCGTTTAGCTAATTTAGCAATGGACAAAGGT
>JBAYSI010000072.1:0-3091 GCA_041676225.1 Patescibacteria group bacterium
AACTGAAGATAAGAGGACTTATTATTTTACGTTTCCAAGATGGAATCAGTCGGCTCAAGTTAGAGTATATAGGAATAAATCTTTAATTCAAGATGGGTTAGAGGTTAACTATTTTAAGGGTTATGTTAGATTCACAGATCCTCAAAGTGATTTTGATCTAATTAATGCTGATTATAATTTTAAATGGTTTGCAGATGAACAACTGGATGATTTTCTATTAAGTGCCTTAAGGGTTTTTAATCAATTCCCCCCCTATACTAATTATAATTTAATGAATTTACCTGACAGGCATATTCCTTCTGTAATTTACAAGGCTGCTACGGATGCTCTAAGGCATCTAATGTTGTGCTTGCAATTCCAAGAGCCGCAACAAGTATTTGGTGGTTCTGAAAAAGTCCAACAAGCATTTAGTAATTTCGAAACATTAAAAAAGAACTACGAAGAAGAATGGAAGCTATTATTTGAGAACAAGAAAAAGTTTGGATATATTGGATTAACTAAGGTAATTGTTACCCCGGAATTTACAATGCCTGGCGGACGGTCAAGGTGGTTTAGACAATTATTTAAATGAAAATAATTAAATCCTTGTTTTTGGCTTAAAAAACGCGGTTTTGAAAATATTTTTACAAAAAATTTAAAGGTTTCCCATAGTGAGTCCGATAATGTATATATTACGGACTCACTATTCTTTTATACTAAGGAGACTTTTATGCCGCGAAAAGGACAAGTTTTATCACCAGAAGCCATTGCTAAAATGAAGTTGTCTAAAATAAATAGGATGTTAGCAAAATATAATTGGGATATCGCTACTGATTATTTAGATGTTAAAATTGATAATGGTAAGCGAAACAGACAAAAAGAGTTTATTACTCTTGCTGATTTTAGAGCAATGTTGGAGAATGGAGAAACTTTTTCTTCTATGAGAGAAAAGGGTATATCGAAACACCTATTGCAATTTTTTAGTAATTTACTACAAAACAAAATAAATTTGCCAAAAGATAAATTCATAGAAGAATACAATTCTGGTATGTCATTAGATGATATCTCTGATAGGTATAACGTGACTAGAGAGGACATGATATTTTTAAGACAGATGTATGAATGTGGGGCTAAGGGGGCAAAGTTTCAACATAGAAAACTAACAGAAGTTCCATTGACACAAAGACAAAAAGAAATTGTTTATGGTTCTTTAATGGGAGACGCCAAAAAGTGTTCTCCATCATCTGTGGGCTTTGGACATTGTATTGAACAAAAAGATTATGTATTATGGTTATTTGAAGAAATGAAAACAGTTGCGTCTATTAATTCTCTTAAAGAGATAACTCAATTCGATGAAAGATATCAAACTAGTAGAGTATCTTGCAGATTTTATACTCATGCGAATACAGATTTAGAAAATATTATAGCTGAATTCTATAAAGATGGTATTAAAAAAGTTTCAAGTGAAATATTATCAAAGTTAACTCCCCTATCTATAGCGGTATGGTATATGGATGATGGGGTCACTGATTTTAACTATAGGAACATTTCTAAATACGAAACAGACTGTTCTCCTACGTATATGTTTTGCACACAATCTTTTTCTAAAGAAGAATGCGAAATGATATGTTCTTGGTTTTTTGATGTTTATGGGATTTCTGCTGGATTAACAGAAAAAATGTCTAAGGGCGGTATCAAATATATGGTGACAATAGATAAAAAATCTAATGCTTCTTTTGTTGATTTAATTTCTTCTTTTATACTTCCCGTGTTCAGATATAAGATTGACTATAATGATTATATGAAGCATAGGGGAGTGGAATCTTATTTTTTATTAATTCCAGAACTAAGAAAGTGTCCACTTGGCAGTGAATTTTTAAATTCTGATATATCTTTACAGGATAAATATGTTAATGGATTTGTAAAATACTATCATGGTAAATCATTTGATAAAATATTACCGAAACCGTCTCGGCATAGAAAAGAGGTTAATCAGGTTATGTCTTATGATTCAGATAAATTACTTAAGAACGAAGGAATTGCATTCTCGAATGTGGGCAATGGATTTCTAACTGCCTTTTTCCCGCATTTTTGGTCTGCTAAGGCTAAGGCGAATTTATCCCCCAAAGAAGTTTTTAATAATGCTGGGTATTTATCTGAGATTATACGAGAATTGATTTTGGAAAATAAATTTCCAATGAGTAAGAGAATATTACGGAAGCTAAAAAGATATAGAGGAAATAAGTCGGTAAGTGGGTTCATGCCAGTTGTAGCGAAGGCTATTTATGACAAATATTGCAAAGAAGATAGCAGGGTAATTGATTTTTGCGCAGGTTATGGCGGAAGGTTATTCGGAGCGTTTGCATCAAAGAAGGTAAAATCTTATACCGGGATAGAAATTAATTTTGACTCTTATGCATCTTTGCAAAAATTATATCATTCTTTGACAGTTTTAACAAACGAGAACAAAGAAGTTAATTTATATAGTCAAGATTCAATTCTGGGAATGAAGATGTTTGCGGATCAGTCTTTTGATTTCTGCTTTACGTCACCACCATATTTTGATGCCGAAGAATATTCTAAGGATGAATCTCAAAGTTCATCTAAGTTCCCTAGATATAGCGAATGGTTTGAAGGCTTTTTTATACAGTCGTTTAAGGAAGCATGTAGAGTTTCTAAGGTTGTAGCCATAAATATTGAAAACACAGGGTCTTATAAAATAGCAGATGATTTTGAAAAATATCTCGTTGAAAATAATTTTTCTTTTATTAAAGATTTTATAAAGTTTCCTAAGTATGGAGGAGGGATTAAACAGGGGCCGGTATTTGTTGTAGAAAGTGTAATTTAGTAGAGGTATACTATTCCAAGCATGATGTATAAAGTAGATTATCAAGAGTATGATTTAGGGGGAAATCGAAATGTTTTAATTATATTGGGTGTTATTTGTGATAATGTTCACCGGCATATAATATTAAATATGGAGTAGATAAGTCAACTACCCCATGCTAAAGCAACGGGGCTTGAACCTGAGTAGAACAACCTCGATTCGTGTGGGTGGTTGACTGCACCCTGCTGTTCGAAGATATACCAAGAACAGTATTATTTAAAAAGT
>JBAYSI010000073.1:0-3046 GCA_041676225.1 Patescibacteria group bacterium
TACCAAAATTATAATCAATCCAATAACTGCACTGGTTAAAGTTTTCTTAGCCTTGCTTACCTGTTCCTCATTTCCGGCCGCTGTCATCCATTTAAACCCAGCAAATATAATTAAAACAACTGTTACGATACCAAGAAGTGTTAATATTACATTTATAATAGCAACAACTCTAACCCTTATGTCTGTTGGGTTGTCTTTTGTTTCGCCAAAACTGTCGGCTATGCCTCCATCTATAAATTCTTGTTGGTCCCATAAACTAGCATTTGAGACTTGTGGAGCGGCAATAATAAAAAAAGAGAAAGCAACAATTGGCAAAATAACTGAAAAAATAATCTTCTTAGCTTTTTTCATAAATTTGTGATAATATTTTTAATATAATCATTATATAATAATTATTGAAAAAAAACAATAAAAATGAGTTTAAAAAAAAGAGTAGCAAAAAATACAGTAATTCAAATAGTTGGCAAAACAGTATCAACTATTTTAGGCATACTCTCTTTAGCAATCCTGGCTAGATATTTAGGAACAGGTGGTTTCGGACAATATTCAACAATTATAGCCTTTGCTTCATTTTTTGCACTGTCAGCTGACTTAGGGCTAACTCTAGTAACAGCTCAAATTATAAGTAACCCAAATGAAAACAGGGAGAAGGCGATGAACAATCTCTTTTCTCTAAGATTTTTTTCAGCAATTATAATTTTATCTTTAGCCCCTATAAGCGCTATATTCTTTCCATACAATGACCATATAAAAACTGGGATAATAATAGCGACTTTGATATATCTATTTCCAGCCCTAAATCAAATTTTCACAGCATTCTTCCAGAGAAAGCTAGAAATGGGCAAGGTTATGCTAGCTGAAGTATTTTCTAAGTTAATTTTAATAATACTTTTCTTTTTTGTTGCCAAGCTTGATAAAGGATTAAATGCAATTTTGTGGGCTTCTGTTATTAGCAGTTTTTTTAGCTTTATAATCTTATGGTTATACAGTAAAAAATCAATAAAAATAAAGTTTGAATTTGATTTTCCTTTCTGGAAAAAAATATTAAGAGTAACTTGGCCACTAGCCTTAACTTCTTTTTTAAATCTTTTATATTTAAAGGGAGATATTTTAATATTATCATTATTCAAAGGTGATGATGAGGTTGGAATTTATGGGGCAGCATACAGGTCAATAGAGGTTATAGGGACGGTTCCATATATGTTCGCCGGAATAATACTCCCTATATTAACATTTACCTGGTTAAGTAATAAGAAGGATGATTTTAAAAGGGTTTTGCAAAAATCAATTGACTTCATGATAATTTTAGCTGTGCCACTGGCCATTGGCGCTCAATTTGTTTCCAGGAGAATAATTGAGATTATTGCTGGAAATGAATTTTCAAATGGAGGAATTGCCCTTCAAATTCTTATTGTCTCAACTTCTTTATTGTTTATTAGTTGTATCTTTTCCCACACTATTATCGCTATAGAGAAGCAAAAAAAAGTAATTCTATTATACTTCATTACAGCAGTACTATCATTAATTCTCTACATTCCCCTAATTAAACATTTTTCATATATTGGAGCTTCTATTGTTACTATTTTTAGCAATATCTTAATTCTTCTAGGAACATATAGTCTAGTTAAAAAATATACATCTTTTAGAATAAGCATGAAGTCACTCAAGGCATCTCTTTTATCTGCTCTTGGAATGGCTATCTTTTTAGCGATCATACCTAAAGATATTTACAATAATAACATCGGCCTTTTTTCAGTAATTATACTGGCCAGTTTGATTTACTTTTTCTTATTATATATACTCAAGGGAATAAGCAAGGATGATATTAAAACATTCCTTCCTAATAAATCATAAAAATATGGATATAAAGATAATATCAGATCAAAAAGATTATTTAGTTGTTTTAAAACCAGCTGGATTAATTGTGCACAGAGGAAATGGCATAAAAGAAAAAACCTTAATTGACTATATAGTGGAACTGTATCCAGAGATAGAGAAAGTGGGCGATGACCCGGATAGGCCTGGTGTGGTTCATAGATTAGATAAAGAAGCTAGCGGTTTAATGGTTATAGCTAAAAACAACGATTCTTTTGAGCATTTAAAAAATGAGTTTAAGAAGAGAAAAGTAAAAAAGGAATATACAGCTTTAGTTTGTGGTAAAATAGCCAAAGAATATGGAATTATTGATTTCCCAATAAAAAGGTCTAGTCAGGGGTATAAAATGGCAGCAATACCTTCTCCGCAAAATGAGGAGGAGGAAGTACTATTAAAAACTAGCAAGGAAGAATATCAAAAATATTCAGAAAAAGAAGATGAAGAAACATCCAAAACAGACGAAAGAGACTATGGCAAAAAATCAAATAGAGAAAAAGGAAGTTTAAAGGCTTTAGAAAAATCTAGGCAAGCAATTACTGAATTTAAAGTTGCCAAAGAGTTTATAAACTTCACGCTTCTAAAGGTTACCATAAAAACTGGTAGAACTCATCAGATACGTGTTCACTTCTATGCTTACGGAAATCCTCTTTTGGGAGACATGTTGTACAAAAACAAAAAATCAAAGATACAAACTCAAAAAGTAAAACCAGGCAGGATCTTTTTAATGGCAGACTGTCTTGGCTTTAAAGATCAAGAAGGTAATTGGCAAGAGTTTAAAGCTGATCTTGATCAAGATCTAAAAGATATATTAAACAAGATAAAATAAAAAGCCCCTCCGACTTTTGAGAAGTCAAGAGGGGGACACAATAGTGCAAAGCGTAAAAAAAAGAATTTCTAAAGGCGAAGTGAAAGTAAATGTTTACATCAATCAAACGCTCGAGGATGCACTATTTAATTCTTTCTTCAGAACAAAAGTAAAAATCTTCTTCTAAGATTTTGTCTTCTTTTGTTATCTGATCACAGTACAATTTAATATACTGATATTTTTCTCCAAAGTTTTCAACTATAGACTTTGCTAATAATTTAGCTTCTGTAGTTTTTTTGCTTGGCAAAGGAATCTCAATTGAAAGATTTCTTTCAAATGTATTCCCCAAACCATCAATGCCGGAAA
>JBAYSI010000074.1:0-3003 GCA_041676225.1 Patescibacteria group bacterium
AAATAAATAATATAGCAAAAAATACATCTTATTTAACTTTAGCCTTTATAATTCAAAAGGTTTTTTCTTTTATTTATTTTGTTATTTTAGCTAGAAATCTTGGGCCAGAAACTCTTGGTAAGTATTATTTTGCTGTATCTCTTACAACTATTTTTGCCATTTTTATCGATTTGTGGCTAGTCAATTATTTAACCAGAGAAACAGCCAAAAACAGGGAGGGATCAAAAAAATTATTAGCAAATGTTTTAGGACTAAAGGTTATATCTAGTTTATTGTCCGTTTTAGCTGTTTTTATTTTTGTTAATTTACTGGGCGAACATGATATTTTAACTAAACAGTTGGTCTATATCTCAGTAATAAGTATGGTTTTGGATTCTTTTACTTTAACATTTTTTGGATCAGCTCGTGGTTGTCACAATTTAAAGTATGAAAGTGTATCTTCTGTAATTTTTCAGATGATAGTTTTAGGTTTGGGATATTATTTTATTTCAACGGGTCATGATATTAGACTTATTATGGCGGCCTTAGCCTTTGCAAGTTTATTTAATTTTGTTTATTCATTTTTGATTCTAAAATTTAAGATAAGGATGCCAATTGGAATCTCTTTTAACTTGCTATTTGCCAAGAGTATACTAATAGTCAGCTTGCCATTTGCTTTGTATGGAATATTTCAAAGATTGCACACTTATTTAGATTCTGTTTTATTAGCTTATTTTACCAATGATTATTATGTTGGTATTTATCAGGTTTCATTTAAAATAATATTTGCTCTTCAATTTTTACCAATGGCTTTTGTGGCCTCACTTTATCCGGCCATGAGTTATTATTGGACTAATAACAGAGAACAATTGAAGATAACGTTTAGAAGGGCTTTGGATTATTTGCTTTTAATATCAATACCGATATCTTTTGCTGTTTTTATTTTATCTGAAAAGATAATATTAATATTTAAAGATGGTTACAGTGAGGCTAATTGGCCGCTCAGGATTTCAATAATTGCTTTAATCTTTATATTCCTTAATTTTCCTTTAGGTTCTTTATTGAACGCTTGTGATTTGCAGGCCAAAAACACTAGGAACATGTTAATAAGTCTTGTGTTTTCTGTTGTATTAAATATCATATTAATACCAAAGTTTCAGGTTATTGGCGCATCCATAGCTGTCTTGTCTAGTAATTTTTTAATGTTCTTTTTAAATTCTATCGAATGTAGCAAGGCTATAAAATATAGTTACAAGAATAACATTATAACTCTTTCAAAGGTTGTATTAGCGACAGCTGTTATGTCAATTTTTATAATTGTTTTAAAAAATAGTTTAAATATTTTTATTCTTTGCTTTTTTGCATTTTTGGTTTACTTGTTATTCTTAATTCTTTTTGGTGGAATTAAAAAAGGTGAGTTAGTATATCTTTTTAATTCTTTTAAACTATCAAAAAAATAAAATGAGATTTATACTTTTTACATTAGAATATCCTCCTTTTAAGGGCGGTGTAGCTAATTACTATGGCAACATGGTAGATAACTGGCCTAAAAATTCAGGCATATTCGTTTTGGATAATGATAATGACAGACTTATCAGAAGTACTGGAATTTTAAAGTGGTCAAAAAGTATTTGGGTTTTAAAAAAAACTATTAAAAGGGAGGGGATAAAACATGTTTTAGTTGGAAATATTTTACCCTTGGGAATATCTACTTTTATTTTATCTAAATTTTTAAAAATAGACTACAGTATATTTCTTCATGGGCTTGATTTGTCGCTGGCAACTAAAAATAAATGGAAAAGATTTATAACTGGTTTTATTATAAGAAGAGCTAGTAGAATTATTTGTGCTAACTCTAAGGTTTTGGAAAATTTAAAAGAAATATACGGAGATAGTACAAAATATAAAGTTATTAATCCTGGAGTGAGCTATCCTTCTGCTAATTTTAATATTGAAGAAAGCAAAAAAAGACTAATTGATAAATATGAGCTAGCAGATAAGCATATATTGTTTAGCCTTGGTAGGCTTGTAACCAGAAAAGGTTTTGATAACACAATTAAAGCTTTTAAGCTTTTAAATGATCCTAAAATGGTTTATGTTATATCTGGAGCGGGGCCAGATGAGGGATATTTAAAAACTATGGCTATTGATTTTTCTGATAGAATAATTTTTACAGGTAAAATAAGCGAGGAGGATAAATGGACTTTTTTTGATTTATCTGATATTTTTATAATGCCATCTAGGGATATATCTGGTGACTTTGAAGGTTTTGGTATAGTCTATCTAGAGGCTAATTTAGCCAAAAGAGCTGTTATTGCTGGAAATAGTGGTGGAGTTTCAGATGCTGTTATTGACGGCTTTAATGGAGTTCTAGTTGATCCTGAAAATATTAATGATATAGCAAATAGTATAAAAGATTTGATATATAATGAAAATTTAAGATTAGAATTGGCATCAAACGGTAAAGAAAGAGCTTTGAGCGAGTTTAATTGGATAAATAAATCCAAAGATATATACAATTTTTTAAGAGAATAAACAAAAAATGATTTCAATTATTATCCCGGTTTACAACGGAGAAAAAACACTAATAGAAACAATAAAAAGTATAGAAAAACAGAGCTATAGAGACTTTGAAGTTTTGATTGTTAACGATGGATCGTCTGACAAGACTTTGGAAGTCTTTGAGAAGTTTTCAAACAATTATAAACTTGAAAATAATTATTACTTTATAAATCAAGAAAATAAGGGTGCTCCAGCTGCTAGAAATAGGGGATTTAAGGACTCTAGAGGCGAGTATTTGTTGTTTTGTGATGCTGATGCGACATTGAAGCCTAATACTCT
The DNA here is from genome assembly GCA_041676225.1 of Patescibacteria group bacterium. Lineage (GTDB taxonomy): Bacteria > Patescibacteriota > Patescibacteriia > Patescibacteriales > UBA12465. Next base: position 2,821 of record JBAYSI010000074.1, read on the forward strand.
AGAGAAGATGTTAAAAACGCTAGAAAACGATCCAACAGCATCTTATTGCTATTCATCTTTTCTGAGGGGTAAAAAAACATTTAAATTGTCGCCATTTGACCCAGAGAAATTAAAAAAAATGCCATATATACACACTATGTCATTAATTAGGAGAGAACATTTTCCTGAAAATGGATGGGATGA
>JBAYSI010000075.1:0-2794 GCA_041676225.1 Patescibacteria group bacterium
ATCAGTAAAAGCAATAGACCCAGATGCTTATCTGTTTAAAAGTGAACGTTCTGATAAACCATTAGAACGTGTTAGGGTTTGGATGATGATTCAGAATTGGATAAAAGAAGCCGGTTTGGAAGGTGAACGGTATGGAACTCATAGTCTTAGAAAAACGTGGGGCTATCAGGCCAGAAAACAAGGCGTATCAATAGAGCAAATTTCCGAAAAATTAGGACATAAATCAGTAACAGTAACTAAACGTTATATTGGTATTAACCAGGAAGAAATAAACAATATTGAAAAGGAAGTTTGTATCTAACAAAGGGAAGAGTTAACTTAGATAAAATTTTTAAAATACGGGCATATTTTAGCTTATTTTAGGTATTGATGAGAGGTGTTATTAAATAATAATTATCAAAAGATAGAAAGGTAATAATATTATTGGAAGAATACGATATTATAAAAACGAAAATATTTAGAAGTACTGAAAAATTTATATTACAAAGAAAAAAAAGAATTAAAGAGGCAATAAAATTTGAAGGTGGAACTATTGAAAAACCTAAAAAATTATTAATATCAATTTTACCAAATGGTAAAGAAGTTTATTTTCTTAAACCAGGTAAAGAAACTCAAAGAAAAATAGCAAATATTAATATTCATGACATGTTTCCCAATGTTGGGACTAATAATATAAGCGAAACAGGTGGGTTTTCTTTTGAAATTATATGGGAATATCTTATAAAAATTTCAATCATCAATCAGATTACTTTTAAAAAAGTGTTAGTTTTATTATATAGAATTTGTTTTTTTATCGACCACCAGGAAATTAATGGGTTAATTAGATATGAACCTTCCAAAGAACTATTTGATTATATTTTAAAAATTGATTATAGCCTAAAAGAGGGATTTAAAGACAAATTCAAAAAAGATGAAATAGGACTACTTGAGTACTTGCACTTTGTTGACTTATTGGGTTGGAATGAAGATGTTAAATATCATGTAAAAAACTCAGAACCGGAATTCCAGGATAGAACTAAAAAAAATATTGGAAGAGTTAACACGATTATAAGTGTTATTAGTGTTCCACTAATGATTAATGATTTTTTATCAAATATTATAGAAAATGTAAATTATATTGAGAGAATTAATGTAAGACTTATACTTTCTACTATGCAAAAATTGAGTAAATCAAGGGGGATATGTGTATTATCACATATTGCACTTCAAAGATATTTAGAACCCTATTTGGAAACTTAATCCTGTTAAAAGCAAAAAAATAACAAAATTTTTAAAAGGTAAATATTTAATAATGAATGTTTTAAATCGAATCTACAACGAAGATGTAATGAGTTTATTAAAAAAAATGCCAGATAATTGTGTTGATATGGTTTACAGTGACCCTGATTATAATGTTGGAATTAAGTATAACAAAAAAAGTTATACTAAAAAATTTGAAGAATATATTGATTGGTATATTAACCTTGCTAAAGAATCTTTAAGAGTTTTAAAAGATGATGGGAATATGTTTTTTATCAACTATCCAAAACAGAATTCTTTTTTATGGGTAAAATATTTAGATAAAGTTTGTTACAACGTTCATGAATATGTTTGGATTTATAACACTAATGTTGGACATTCTCCTAAGAAATTTACAACAGCTCATAGGACTATTTTACATTGTACAAAAACAAAAAATAATAAATGGTTTAAAGGAAATGTTGCTGAACCTTATAAAAATCCAACTGACAAAAGAATATTACAGAATTTATCAAATGGTTCAAAGGGTAGAATGCCTTATTCTTGGTTATATTTTAATTTAGTTAAGAATGTTTCCAAAGATAAAACTATTCATGCTTGTCAAATACCGCTTGGGTTAGTAGAAAAATTAATATTAGCTTCAACAAAGGAAAAGGATTTAGTGTTTATACATTTTGGTGGTTCAGGTAACGAAATATTTTTAACCAGGAAGCTTAAAAGAAATTATGTTTCAGCGGAAATTGATGAAGTATATTTTAATATGATAATAGATAGGTTAAAGTTAAATGGTGAAATCCCTTTAAAATATAAATTACAGCAGAACAATAAAAAGGCGAATAAAGAAAATATTCAATTAAAATTAGGGGGAAAACTAAATTAGTATAAATTTTACCTTAAGAAAGGCAATAGATGGAAAAAGATATTGACCTAATCAAAGTTTGTAATATATTAGGCAAGAGCAAAAGAACTGTTTCCAGATATATCAAAAGGGGATTACTGAAACCAGAAAAAATTAGGGGGCAAAAGGGAATTGAATATCGATTTAACCTGGCAGAAGTTGAGAGCCTTCAAAATACAGAAGCTACCGGACAGAAGACACGACAAAATCAAAAAGTTGATATAAAAGAAAATAACACTTTGTCACTACTTAAAGACAATATGAAGATATTAGAAAAGCAGTTGAAATCCAAAGACCAACAAATTAAGCAACTGCTTGATAGACAAAGGGAAACAAACTATTTAATAGGGCAATTACAGAACAAAGTATTATTGTTAGAAGATAAAAACAAGGGTAAGCGACAAGACAAAAACGACAAGCCATCGGACACACTATCGGACAGGGTAAAAACCTTTATTGATCGTTTGTTTGGGAAGAAATAAAAAATACTTTATTCTAAAAGCCCTTTAATACTAATTTGAAATATAGTAAAATTAAAATATAAATATAAATGAAAAAGTCCCGACTCTGGAAAAGGGGGACTTCTTCATAACTTTTTAACTCTATTTTTTTTAACTATGCCCTTTATGGGGCGTTCAGCTATTTTTATTATAGCTA
>JBAYSI010000076.1:0-2743 GCA_041676225.1 Patescibacteria group bacterium
TAGTGCAAAACTTTTAATATTAATAGCAGCATTAATATCTCTATCATGAGTAGTTTTACACTTTTCACAAATCCAATCTCTATCACTAAGAACTAAGTTTTTATTTATAGTTCCACAAGAACTACAAAGTTTACTACTTGGATCAAATCTCCCTATGAACACAATATTAGTTCCGTACCACTCTGATTTATACTGTAACATACTAACAAAATTACTCCATGAAACATCAGATATACTTCTTGCTAATTTATGATTCTTAATCATATTACTAACAGCTAAATCTTCTAAACAAATCGTTTGGTTCTCACGAATAAGCCTAGTTGATAATTTGTGTAAAAAGTCTGTTCTTTTGTTTGTTATCTTCTCATGAGTCCTAGCCACTTTAAGATTAGCTTTTCTTCTGCTGTTAGAACCTTTAACTTTTTTAGAAGCTCTACGTTGTAAAACTTTTAGTTTCTTTAAGTCTTTAGCTAAAAACTTAGGATTATCTATCTTATCTCCATTAGATGTTATCAAAAAATGCTTAATTCCTAAATCTATTCCCAAAGATGTCTTTTCTTTGATCTTAGATTTCTTAGGTATAGTATCCTTGGTTTCTACTAAAATAGATATATAATATTTATTTGTTCTTGTCTTAGAAACAACACAAGTTTTAACTTTCCCTTCAAATTCTCTTGAAAAGATAGTATTAACTTTTCCAACTTTAGGTACAACAACATAAGATTTTTCAAAATCCACTTTAACGTTCTGAGGTATAGAAAAAGAAGACCTCGAACGATGTTTACTTTTGAATTTAGGAAAACCTTTCTTTTCTCTAAAGAATCTAGTAAAAGCAGATTCTACATGTTTAATGCTTTGTTGTAAAGATTGAGAATTAATTTCTTTTAACCATGTATTCTCTTTTTTAAGTTGTGGTAAAAGATTTCCTAAATCGAAGAAAGATAATTTCTTTTTATCATTTGTATAGCTTTTTGTTTTTAATTCTAAAGCCCAGTTATAAATATATCGACAACAACCAAAATGTTTCTCTAACAACTTTTGTTGTTTCTTAGTAGGATATAATCGATATTTATAAGCTTTCAACATCATATTTACTATATTAACCAAAAGATAGTAAAGCTCCTTTTTATTTTTAGAAAATATTTCTAAATCTCAATTCATCCTACATCTAAAGAACGTAGGTTTTCTTGAGCTGTCATTATAAATAGTCCTGATAGGTTTATTGTAGAAAAAAGTCCAGTATCCAAAAAGCCTAGAAAGCTAAAGAATATTCCACGTAGTCATGAGCGGCCACAGTATACGATCTTAAAACCCAAAGAGATAAGACAAAAATTCAGTATTACTGAACCATCCGGAAAAACGGTAGGTTCTCATGAGCGCAGACGCCATACGAGAGTCTTAAAAAGCGATAAATTTACTAAAATGAAAGGCAAATCAATTATTGTTTCTGCTGCCTGGGTTGGTCTTAGCGAAAAAATAATTGGTAAACAAAAATGGAAAGTATTACTCGATGTCTGAATTTTCGAAATCTACAGTTTCGCCTTGCTTAGTTTCACTATTTTCTTTTAAATGCATTTCCCATAACATTCCAGCAACTTCAATAAGTTCGCATATATCCGGATAAAAACCATCTTCTTCCATCATGCGGACTCTATTTTCTCTAATTTTATTTGCCAAAGATGGGAATATTTTTCTGCATTCGCTTTCCGCTTCGGCCATATGCCCCACGGCTAACCAGAAATGTACAGGATAGTCACCAGTATCAAATTCTTCTAGTAAAATCAATGCTTGACTGAGATGTTTACGTGTGCAATCCTTCATCCACTATAGCTTTCGCTACCTTATAAAGTTTGTGGGCTGGACTATGCCTTCACCATGAATTAAAAAATTATTAATTTTTAGGTGGCCACCGTCTAGTCTCTACACGTTCCCCCATTGGAGGCTTCGCTCGGCATTGCCTCGGCTTTGATTATAACCAGGGGTTTCACCGAATTTGATGGCATTCAATAAGAAGTTTCCTATCTTATTGCTCCTATTGAAGACAAGGGTTTCTCATTATATTTTTACTCTCCTTTATAAACAAAAATTGTTATATATTAATGTTATTAAATTCTTAAATTCATTAACTGTAAGCATCCTCTTAGCTTTATTGCAATCTTCACAGCAGGTAACATAATTATTTTTAATATATCCATGCAAATTATCAAGTCTATCTATTCCATTATATTTTATTGAGTTACCTCTATATTCCATTGTTTTTTGTGGGCTTCTTCCACAATAGTAGCAATTTGACTCTATTAATTTATAAAATATATCTTCAGTAACATCAAACTCTAAATTCCTTTCTTCAGCACCCCGCTTATATATACCATAAATTCTCCTTTTTACTACTTCGGGAGATTTTGGGCGATTCTTTTTTATATTTTGCAGACAACCGCAACTATTAATCTTTCCGGTTGTTAAACTAGTTCTTCTTGTTATTTTTTCTTTCCCACATTCACATCTACAAAGATAAAAAGTATCCCTACTTATTATTCCTTCTGTTTTATCAACTAATTTAATTACTGTTAATTTTCCGAATTTCTTACCTGATAAATCTTTTATTTTTCTTTTACCAGCCAATCTATAAGATTCTTTAGATGAGCAACCGCAACTTATATTTTTATTTTTCTCATATCTTGTTAGTCGTCCGGACGAAACAATTTTTTCTTTGCCACAGTCACAAATGCATCTCCAAAAAACA
>JBAYSI010000077.1:0-2721 GCA_041676225.1 Patescibacteria group bacterium
ACATATTGAATGGCAATACTTTCATCAGATTCTAATTTTGACATTACATTTATCAAAGAATTCATTGGGTCTGACTCCATTTCTGTATAGTCTAGAAATGGAAAAATAAAACTTCTTTGAGCCTTTAAATAACCAGCCATTATATTCCCTTGAGGATTAAATATATTATAATCTTCAACCTCTTCTATTGAAGCCTCTGGATAATGAGCATGAACTTGTTGCTCTAAATAAAGAGCTCTATTTTTAGGAGCAGTTATATAAAAAGATATTCTATTAGAACTAGACACGACTTCAAAGGAAAAATTATCATTTCTACCAAAGAACCAAGCAGTTAATCCTTTTTGAGCCCTAAGTCCTCCTATACTAGAGAATACTGTCTCCCCCTTGGCTATTTCCTCTTGTAGGCCTTGAAGATTGTCAGATCTATCTTCATCCTTGCCCTTTTCTTTTGGTAGTCTAACTAAAAAAATAGCTTGATTACTATTTTTTGATCTAACACTAAAATGGAAAACAATCCTTCTTGTTATCAAAAAAAACATCACTATTAATGTAGTGAATAATAAAAAATAGAGATAAAAACTTATATCTACTCCTAAATTGATATCTTGATAATTGTTCATAAAATACTATTTTTTTAGTTTTAATATCCTATCTGTTTTAATTTTAGCCTCCTGCTCCAGGAAGAACCTGTTAACCCCGGGAATAATCTTAAGCCAGTCTTTTATTATATTAATAATTTTTTCCACACTAAACTTAGTTTTACTTAAAACTTTATTAATCTTAACCATGGCTTCTTCCCCCCCTCTCTTAAATTCAGACTGTTTCTGTGGAGACATAGAAAGATAAACATCATTTAAACCTTCTGATAATATTTCTTCTATTTTTTTACCCCTTTCAACCTCTTCATCTGTTAAAACTTTCTGAGCCTTGCTTATTTTTTGAATAGCTTCTCCTTGGCTCTCTAGACTTTTCTTACCTTCAGAACCTTGATCAAAATCCTCCAGAGAATCTTCAACCCTTCTTTCAGAGTATTCAGACTCAAAAGAATCTGAATCTTTAAGTTCAGGTCTCGGAGCTATATTAGGTCTTTCTATTTTTTTTGACAAATCCTCTGGCATATTTTTTATTCTACAAAGATAGCTTCAACTGGACAGCTATTTGCAGCGTTTCTGGCACAATCAACATCATTATTGCTAATAACCTCAGATTTACCAACAGAATTAATTTTAAAAACTTTAGGACACATATTAACACACATACCACATCCGATACACTTAGCTTGATCTACTTTAATTGACATAAAAAAATATTAAAACAAGTATAAAATAAAGATATTATTTATAAACCTGTTTTTAAAATTATTGAATAATTACACTCTCATTATAATAAATAAATAAGCAATTGACAAGAGAAAAGTAGTTTGCTATATTATTTAAGTATAAATTAAAAGATAATTAATAAATTATCCTACTAAGACTTTTATTAGGGTAGTTTTAAAATACTATGGCAACCAAAAAATCGGCCGGCTCCACCTCGCTCGGTCGCGATTCACACAGCAAAAGACTTGGTGTTAAACTTTCAGATGGACAAAAAGCTAAAAGAGGCTCTATCATCATACGTCAAAGAGGGACTAAATATATCCCTGGTAAAAACGTAGAAAAAGGAAGCGATGACACACTATTCTCCACAGAAGAAGGCTTTGTTAAATTTAAAACTAAAAAAGTTAAGAAATTTGACGGAAGACTTGTAAACAGAAAAGTAGTAAACGTATTAGAAACCAGAGAATAAACAAGCAAAAATATAAAAAAAATGGAGGACTTTTTGAGGGTCCTCCTTTTTGTTTATTTTCAGTTATCTCCATAAGAATGCTCCTAAGTTAACCGAGAAATAAACGCCATCAATACCATTGTAAGGCACAGAGCTTTGTCTGTATACTCTGTATTGATAGTGTACTTTTAATAAATCCTTTTTCGACCAGGTCGAAGAAACATTGAGGCCCACTGATATAATCGGTGAAACCCCTAATGAGTACATTGGTTGTTCAATAATTGAAACACCTATGTTAGGACTTAAATAAAAATCTTTTTCTCCCAAAATTGAAAAAATGTTAACATTAACATCTCCGCCATAAGCAATTCTGCTATGGTCAAAGTCAACTTTGGAGTATAATTCGCCGAAAGCAGATATCTCTGTTTTCTTAAACCACTTACTATAAGGCATAAATCTACCGAAGGTAGAACCTATATTAAGTGATACACCTACACGAGAAGTTGTATCTGAAAATCTCAGATAGTTATTCAAGCTCTCGGAGTAATCATAATTATACTTATTTTTCTCGTAAATCAAATAGATATTGGAATACAAATCTCCATTGGGTAAAGCTTCGCTATTAGCAAAAGCCAAACCTAACTTTGTTTTTGCATAATCTCCATATCTACTATGGTAAGAAACTGCATCACCGCAAAGATTCAAGATAAATCCTTCTTGCCCCCGTAAATGAGAGAAAGTTAAACCCATTTTGTTACCTTTGTGATTCTCTTTAAAAAGATAGGAAAATTCATACTTAGTGTATGTACCTTTTCCTGCTTTAAAAGCATCAAGCAGTGTATCACCTTCTTGATTTAAATAAGTATACCCGTCATGAACGCTTGTGTAACCACTTACTTTCAAGTCTATCGGGCCTGTGCTGTATTGAGAAAATAATGCAAATGGCATTAAAAT
>JBAYSI010000078.1:0-2642 GCA_041676225.1 Patescibacteria group bacterium
CTCCAAAGTTTTCAACTATAGACTTTGCTAATAATTTAGCTTCTGTAGTTTTTTTGCTTGGCAAAGGAATCTCAATTGAAAGATTTCTTTCAAATGTATTCCCCAAACCATCAATGCCGGAAATTTTTATAGTCCCTTTGATAGAAAAAAATTTTTTCATAATTTTTATTTTAATGTTCGTTAACTTATCAAAGTATGCTATCAAAAAAAACTAAAAAAGTCAATAAATAAAAAAGTTATCTAAACTTTAAAATATATTCATCGTCTATATCTTATAATATAGATTATGAAAAAAATACTACTTCTATTATTAGTGTTTTTAATGCCTTACCAGGAATTAAAAGCTGCTGAATTGCCCATATTGATAAATCAAATTATGATAGGGCAAAATGAATCATCTAAAAATGAATTTATTGAGTTATACAACCCGAACGATTTTGACGTAGATCTTAAAAACTATTATTTAAAGAAAAAAACCATAAGTGGTACAGAGAGCAACTTAGTTTCTTCTAAAAATTTCGTTGGCGTTATTAGAGCTAATAAATACTTCTTGATCTCTAGCAAAGAATATGGACAAACAATAAAAGCAGACCTAAGCTATTCAACCACAGCTTCAATGGCCAAAAATAATTCTATTATCCTGTATAATGAGAGCAAAGAGACATCTGACATGGTTGGCTTTGGCGAGATTGACTATTTTTTGGGATCTCCCTGCGAAAACCCTGAAAACAATCAAATATTAAAAAGATCTGGGAATACTCAAAACAATTTAAAAGATTTTTATATAGAAAAAAGCACAACAAAAATTAAAAACTCAAAAAATGAAACCATAACAATATTAAACCAGGAAGTTGAGGAAAACACCAAAACAAAAAAGGTGGAAAATATACAGTTGGTCAGTATTAACAATTTAAAAACATTGGCTGTCGGTAGCTTCGTAACTGCAGAAGGAATAGTGTTGAGCCTCCCCGGGGTTCTTGGTTCTCAACTTTTTTATATAATAGAAAAAGATCAAGCAAACAGTGTGTGCATAAATGGGGTCCAAATATATAATTATTATAAAAATTTTCCAGAACTAGAAATTGGAGACATAATAAGGGTTACTGGAGAACTTTCAATAAGCAACGGTGGTTACAGAATTAAAACAAAAGAAATAAAAGACATAGAAATAAAATCTAAAAACAATAAAATACCAGAAATTAAAGAGTCTTCAATAGAAGAGATAGAAAACTGCCCGATAAACTCCCTGGTAAAAATAAAGGGTATTATAACTCAAAACAAAACAGGCTCAATATATATAGATGACGGCAAGAATGAAATCTTGATAGATATCAAAAAAACAAGTGGAATAAATAGCAAGGCGCTACTAGAAGAAAATGAATATACAATAAGTGGATTAATATTCAGCTCAGATAAAGAAAAGAAAATAGCCATAACAGACGAATCTTTTATAGGTGGACTAGAAGTGTTTACCAGCGCACTAAGTAACAGTGAATTAATAACGCTAAAAAAAGAAAAAAAGGAAAATAAAATCTTTTATTATTTTGTCAGTATGCTAGTCTTGATAATATGCATATACTTTATTAGAAAAAGAATCAAGAATTTATCAAATTGAAACTTGTTATATTTAACAATAAATGCTATTATATAATAAGATTTTTATAAAAATTAATAGAATTAAATCTATGGAAAAAAAAGAAAAAAATGAATTAGAGAAGACGGAAGTAAGCCCAGAGAAAAAACAACAACAAAAAACTGTGTTTATTTTAATCTCGGCTTTAGTTTTATTCTTACTAGCTGTTTTAATTTTCAAATTTCCTCCAAAAAATCAAAACTATTTAAGCTTTGACGAGGCCAAGGAGGCGAGTGAAAATTTCATAAATGAAAACTTAATGATGTCTGGCACAAAGGCAACAATAACTGCCATAGAAGAAGAGTATGGACTATACAAGCTTTCTGTTGATGTTGGAATGGGAGAAATAATTGAGTCATACATAGATAAAAAGGGCAAACTATTTTTCCCTCAATCTTTTGACATAGACACATACGTTGATCCTTACTCAGAAATAGAGGCAATAGATATTGATGATTTAGACTTAGAAGGTTTAGAGATTGAAACATTGGAATAAAATAGGATAGAATAAAAAAAACAGACTTTTCAATATTAAAGTCTGTTTTTTTTATTTGTTTTTATTCTATTTATCTTTTTGCAAGAAAGAAAAAATATCATAAGAAGCTATAGCTCCCTCACTACAAGCTGTAACAACCTGCCTAAAAAAATTTGAGTTAGTTGTTAAGTCTCCAGCAGCCCAAACACCAGGAATGTTGGTTCTCTGAGCTTGATCAACCTTTAAAAAGCCTCTATCATTTTCAATGCCTAATTGGTTAGATAAAAAATTATCTGGCTCGGTCCCTATTTCTATGAAAAGACCATCCATTTCCATCTTAAATTCATCTTCTTCTCGGATTAGAACAGCTGATTCTAATCTATTTTCACCATTTAAGCTTTTAACTTTGGTATTAAAAAACACTTCGATCTTTTCATTCTTATTAACCTGATCAATCCAGGCAACCTCGCCTTTAAAGTGATCATTTCTGACAAATAAACTAACTTTTTTAGCAACTTCAGCTAAATAAAGAGC
>JBAYSI010000079.1:0-2618 GCA_041676225.1 Patescibacteria group bacterium
ATCTTTTACATAATATCCAAATATAACAGCTCCTTCTTTTAAAGAAGCAGCTCTTTTGAGCATACTTGAGAATCCTTGACCGTGAAATATGTTGTCTCCTAATATTAAACATACCTTGTCGTTTCCTATGAACTTTTCTCCAACGATAAAGGCATCAGCAATTCCTCTAGGTTTTTCTTGTATTGCATATTCTATGTTCATTCCTAAATGACTTCCATCGTTTAAAAGCCTTTTGAATGAATCAATGTATTCAGGGTTTGATATTATTAGTACTTCCCTTATTCCAGCAAGCATTATTGTTGATAAGGGATAATATATCATTGGTTTGTCGTATATTGGTAGTAACTGTTTACTTATTCCTTTTGTTATGGGATAAAGGCGCGAACCACTGCCACCAGCGAGAATTACGGATTTCATTTTGAGGCTCCTTTGCCAAATATTTCTTTTTCCATCTTAATATGTTTTAAATTTCTCAGCTTTGCAAGCATATTATGCACCATCCATTTCTAATACCTTAGTACAATTTAATAAAATTAACCTATAAAATATTTTATATTGTTTTTTGTCCAATGCAAAGGTTCTTTTTTATAAGAATCAGAGAAAATTTACCCTGTTTATAAAATTAAAATATACACATAAAATTTCCATCAAAAACTCGAATATATTTTTGTAGCGATGTAATTACAACAATATTTGAAATTTATTGCATTGATTCCTTTAAAAAATTTATATAAATTTCTATTTCGTCACATTTATGCTGATTAATCATTTTATAAACAAAACGCTTAAATTTTAGATACCTTATTTCTTTTAAAATCATTTTGTTATAATCAATCCCATATTTTTGGCAGTAATATTTAGTACTTTTTAATTGCTCACTTAATTTTGAAGTTGAAGATAAATCCGTACTTGATTTACCTCCTAAATGTATCAACCTCTTGTTTTTAAAATATTTTATTTTATAATTATAAGCTTTTATTCTCCTCGCCAAATCAGCTTCTTCCCTATATAAAAACAAATTTTCGTCAAACATACCAACTTCAAAAAAAACATTTTTTCTAATGAACATGGCAGCACCCACAATATACATTTTGCTCTCTAAAAAGAAATCAGCTTTATTTAATAGTTTGGTAAATAAAACTGCGAAAAAACCTTTTTTATCAAGAAAAGCAAAAGATGTATTTCTTTTCAAGTTTTCATCTAACATCTTAACTCCAAACAAAGCAAGTTTGTCATCTTTTTCAAATTGTTCTATAGCAAATTTAAAGATGGGTTCTATCAACAAAGTATCAGGATTAAGAAAAAGTAAATATTTTCCTTTTGCAATATTAGCCCCCAAATTATTTGCTGCACCAAAACCTCTATTATTCGATTTCAAAATTCTTACACCAGGATAATTAACTTTTATGTAACGATAAATATTATCTTCTGGACTGTTATCAACAACTATTATTTCTAATTTGTCCTCAATTTCATTATATTGATATATTGAGTCTATACAATTTATTAGAACTTTTAGATTTTTGTAAGACACAATAATAACCGAAAAAAGTATATTTTTCATTTCTATAACCTCATTTATTTCATCTTAAAATAATCCCACAACATTCAAAACATTTTTATTCATTATTGAATCGATATTTTCTTTAAACTCATCATGAGCTAATGTAAGTACTAAATAATCTGATTTTTCTAATGTGTCTTCTAGAGAAAGGTTTTTTATTCCTTTTATTTCTTCTTTCAGAACGTTTGGTTCGCAGCCAACTACGTTGTAACCTTTTTCTTTTAGAGAAAGTGCAATTTCAATAGAAGGACTTTCTCTTAAATCATCTATGTTAGGTTTATATGACAACCCAAGAATACCTATTGTAGTTTCTTTTTCTTTATTTGGATATTTTTCTTTTATTTCTTTTTCAACTTTTTCCACAACCCAATTTGGCTTGTTATCGTTTGTTTCTCTTGCTGTTCTTATTATATTTGCTTTTTCTGGGAACTTTTCAACTATGAACCATGGGTCTACCGCTAGACAATGTCCCCCTACTCCTGCTCCTGGTTTAAGTATATTTACCCTTGGATGTTTGTTAGCTAATTCTATCAATTCAAATACATTAATTCCTATTTTATCTGCAATTATAGAAAGTTCGTTGGCAAAGGCTATATTTACATCCCTGTAAGAGTTTTCTACCAATTTACACATTTCTGCTGTATGTGTATCGGTAGTATATACCTTTCCACTTGTTAGTATAGATTCGTAAAGTGATTTAGTTATTTCTTTTGCTTTTTCACTTGAAGATCCTATTATTCTATCGTTGTTTTTTAATTCATATAGTATTCTACCAGGTAAGACCCTTTCTGGGCAATATGAAAGAAGAAAATCTTCGTTAAGTTTTAAATTTGTTTCACTTTCTATTATTTTTCCAACTACCTCATCTGTTGTCATAGGAGGAACGGTTGATTCTAAAATAACAAGGGTACCTTTTTCTACATAAGGAGAAATCTCTTTTGCTGCTTTTTCTACATAGGTAATATCTGATAATTTTTTATTTTCTTTTTTTATAAATGGTGTAGGTACACATATTATGAAAACATCTGATTTCTCCAATTTATTGGTAGGTATC